>DXGF01000016.1 GCA_019114065.1 Candidatus Dorea gallistercoris | reverse complement strand
ATTATAACATGAAAAAAATATGCTTTTACCAGAGCGGAAACGGAGGAGTCATATGGAGGCTGTGATTGAAAAACTGGCTGAGATCGAGAAGACTGCGGAGGCGATCGTAGAAAAAGCCCAGGAGCAGAAATCCGAGATCGAGAAAGAGATACAGGCCAAAAGAGATGAGTTCGATCGAAAACTGGAAGAGGATACCCAGAAGAAATTAAGTGAAATCCGCGCCGAAGGAGAACAGAAGATGGATGAACTGCTGAAAGAGGAGCGGGTGAAAAATTCTTATATGATAGAAAATCTGAAGAAAGAATTTGAGGGCAGCCATAGCGTTTACGCGCAGGCGATCTTGAAGAGGGTATTAGAGGTGTAGGAAGATGTGCAGTCTTATGGCATACAGCGGGATTGTGACAAAAATCCGGGCGATGGAGTCCAAACTCCTGACGGATCAGGATTTCGAGACGATCGCGGGACTTAAGAGTGTTCCGGAAGTCATCGAATATCTGAAGGAGAAGCTCGCATATACAGACTATCTGAGTCAGATGGACATTTCCCTGTATCACCGGGGAAATGTAGAGAAGATCCTGCGGCAGTCCCTGTATAATGACTATACGAAGTTATTCCGTTTCGCGGGGATGCAGCAGAAGAAATTTTTGAAACTATACTGGAAGCAACACGAGGTCATGCTGATCAACTACTGCCTGAGAATCGTGTTTAATCATTACGAGAAACCCTTTGATCTGGATTACAGTAAAGAGATCTTCGACCGCTATTCTCAGATTTCAATCGATCGTCTGATCACTTCCAGGAATATCGAGGAGCTGGTGGATAATCTGAAGGATACGGAGTACTATGCTCCGCTGAAGAAGATACGAGATTCTGAAGCAGGAAGTCTTTTTGACTATGACCTGGCATTGGATCTTTATTACTTCTCTACGCTCTGGAAGAAAGAGAAGCGGCTGCTGAAGGGAAAGGAGAAGGAACTGTTTACCCGGGACTGCGGGACGAAGATGGATCTTCTGAATCTTCAGTGGATCTACCGGGCGAAGAAGTATTATCATTTGGTCCCGCCGGATATCTATTCTCTGACGATCCCCATCCAGTACCGTTTGAAGCATGATGAATTCAAAGCGCTGGTAGAGGCTCCCTCCGTGGAAGAATATGTGAAGCTGGTGGAGGAGACCTACTACGCAAAGCATTACGATATCGGAAACGAACGGACGCTGGAGCAGATGTACAGGGATACGCAGAGAGTCCTGTATCTGGCAGACCGACGCAGGAATCCCTATTCTGTCGCGGCGATCAATACGTACCTGTTTCTGAAGGAAGAAGAGATCTATAAATTGACAACGGCTCTTGAGTGTATCCGCTATGGTCTGTCTTCGAGAGAGACGTTGGCATATATAGGAGGTGTGATTCAATGATTGTAAAGATGAAGTTCTTGAGCATCAGCGGACCGAGAACAGATATTGACCGGATGTGTGACGTGTATCTCTCGAAATACGAGATGCAGCTTGAGAACGCGGTGACGGAACTGCGGACGACTCAGAACCTCCTTCCCTTTGCGGAGGTGAACCCGTACAAGGATCCGCTGGCGAAAGCGGAGCAGTTTGCGTCCCTTCTGCCGGCGGGAGCCTACCATACGGACCATACGCTTACGACGGAAGAGATCCTGGCGCTGATCCGGAATGTGAATCACGACTTCCTGGACATACAGGAGCGCAAAGAACTTCTGAAGAAAAAGAAAGAAGAACTGACGGGAAAGCTGAATGTGCTGGAGCCTTTCCGTTCGCTGGAACTGGATGTCCATAAGGTCCTGCATTACCGGTATATGCATGTCCGTTTTGGAAGGATCGATGTGGACCATTACCAGAAGCTGGAGAAGTATTTGTTTGATGACCTGAATGCCATCTTTCTGGAAGGGACCAGCAATGAGAATTACGTGTACGGGTGCTATTTCGCGGCCAATTCTGATACCAGCCGGGTGGATGCGGTCTTTAACTCCATGCATTTTGAGCGGATCATCGTGTCTGACGAGTATGCGGGCACTCCGGAAGTCGCCTGTCAGAGTCTGAGGGAGGAGATTGAAGAAACCCAGGAAGCGATCGATCAGGCAGAGGAAGATACCCGTACCCTGATGGAGAACCACGGGGCGGAACTGATTGGAGCGAGGAAAAGGCTGGAGGAGCTCTCCAATAATTTTGACGTGCGCAAGATGGCTGCCCGGATCCAAGACGACAATAAAGAAGATTACTATATCCTCTGCGGCTGGATGGGGGAAGCGGATGTGGAAGCTTTCCTCAAGGAAGCGGAGAATGACAGCCGGGTATTGATCGTGGTGGAAGAAGAGAGGGAGAAATTCTTTGGCGAGCCTCCTACAAAGCTGAAGAATCCCAAGTTCTTCAAGCCCTTTGAGATGTTTATCAAGATGTATGGTCTTCCGGCCCACGATGAGCTGGATCCGACTATGTTTGTGGCACTGACTTACACTTTTATCTTTGGAGCCATGTTCGGGGACGCTGGACAAGGACTGTGCCTGTTTGTGCTGGGCGGAATCCTTTACCTTGCGAAGAAGATCAATCTGGCGGGGATCATTTCCATTGCCGGGCTGTTCTCCACGTTCTTTGGATTTATGTTCGGCAGCGTCTTTGGTTTCGAGGATGTGCTGCCAGCCAGGTGGCTTAGGCCGGCGGAGGCCATGACGGATCTTCCCTTTATCGGCCAGTTAAATACGGTATTTGTGATCGCGATTGCTTTCGGTATGGCGCTGAACCTGCTGGTGATGATCTTCCATATCGCAAATGCGGTCCATGCCCATGATACGGAGAATATCTGGTTCTCCAACAACGGGATCGCAGGCCTGGTTTTCTACGGATTCCTGGTACTAACGGTAGTCCTGTTCATGACCGGTCACAAGACGCCGGGAAATATCATGATGATCATTTTCCTGGGTATTCCGATCCTGCTCTTTCTGTTCAAAGAGCCGTTGACGAACCTGGTAGAGAAAAATCATAAGAAGATCGAAGAGGGCAAGGTCATGTTCCTGGTACAGGGATTTTTTGAGCTGTTTGAGACTATGCTGAGTTATTTTTCAAACACCTTATCCTATGTGAGAATCGGAGCCTTCGCGGTCAGCCACGCGGCCATCATGCAGGTGGTGCTCATGCTCTCCGGCGCCCAGGAAGGGAATCCAAACTGGATCGTGGTAGTGATCGGAAATATCATTGTGTGCGGTCTGGAAGGCATGATCGTGGGCATCCAGGTACTGCGTCTGGAATATTATGAGATGTTCAGCCGGTTCTATAAAGGGACTGGGCGGGAGTTTAAGCCATTTAACAATCACAGTAAACAATAGAAAAATACTTAGTCATTTATTTTAAGGAGGAAGTAAAGTCATGACAGTAACAGTGAAAGTTTTGTTGATTGCAACCCTGATACTCAGCATCGTAATGCCCTTTGGGTATTACCTGATCGGTGAGAAGAACAAGAAGCGCTATAAACGCGCGATCGGAACGAATATCTTCTTCTACTTTGGCGCATTTATCGCGGCAGGGATCATGTTGTTCTCGGGAAGTCCTGTCCAGGCAGCTGAGGCGGCAGGCGCTGCTTCTAACGCAACGGGATTCGGATATCTGGCGGCCGCACTGTCAACCGGTTTATCATGTGTGGGCGGAGGTATCGCTGTGGCAAGTGCGGCAAGTGCGGCTCTCGGGGCCATCAGCGAGGACTCCAGCGCGCTGGGGAAATCTCTGATCTTCGTAGGTCTTGCGGAAGGTGTATGTCTGTATGGGCTGATCATCTCCTTCATGATCTTAGGACAGTTGTAAGATGAAAATGTATCTGATCAGTGATAATGTCGATACTCTGACAGGAATGCGGCTTGCCGGCGTGGACGGCGTAGTCGTCCATGAGCGGAATGAACTGAGGGAAGCCATTGAGAATGCCATGAATGACAAGACGGTGGGGATCATCCTGCTGACTGAGAAGTTCGAACGGGAATTCCCTGACCTGATCGACGAGATCCGGCTGGAACATACCATGCCCCTTCTGATCGCGATTCCTGACAGACACGGAACCGGACGTAAAGAAGACTTTATCACTTCCTATGTAAACGAAGCCATTGGTTTAAAACTGTAGTGAAGAAGGTGAACAGTCGTGACATTAGAAGAGAAGACAGCGCATTTGCAGGAGGCTGCCATGAAAGAGGCGCGCGCTCAGGGGAATGCGATCATCGAACAGCACAGAAGTGCTTTAGAAGGTGTATTTGAACAGCATAAAGAGGAAGCGATCCGACAGTCGGAGACCCGGCTCAAGGCGGAGACCACTCATGAGAAACAGCAGTTGAATATGGCGGTTTCCAAGGCCCAGCTGCAGTTAAAGAGAGATCTGAGCAAGGTCCAGAACGAACTGAAGAAAGAATTGTTTGAAGAAGTGCGCCAGTTGGTGGACGATTATATGAAGACTGAAGAATACAAGCGGCTGCTCGTGGAGTACATTGAGAAAGCGGCCGCGTTTGCCGGAAGCGGCGAAATGACAATCTACATCAACCCGACGGATGCGGATAAAAAGGAATATCTGGAGGAGCATACAGGCTTTACCCTGACGCTGAGCAAGGAAGATTTCATCGGAGGAGTCAGATGCGTGGTCCATGGAAGAAATATTCTGGTGGACCATGCCTTCAAGGGGGCCATTGAGCGTGAATACCAGAAATTCTTGTTCAAGGGAGGTACGGGCGTTGAATAGTAAGAAAACGGGAACAATCTACGGCATCAATGGCCCGGTCATCTACCTGAAAGGCAAGACGGGATTCAAGATGTCAGAAATGGTCCATGTGGGCGATCAGAAGCTGGTGGGCGAAGTGATCTCTCTGGATAAAGACAGGACCACAATCCAGGTCTACGAGGAAACGTCCGGGCTGAGACCGGGGGAAATGGTGGAAGCGACGGGTGCGGCCATCTCTGTGACGCTGGCGCCAGGGATCTTAAATAATATTTTTGATGGTATCGAGCGTCCCCTGGAGCAGATCGCGGACAGCGGCGGCGGAGCGTTCATCACCCGTGGTGTCAGCGTGGATTCTCTGGACCGGCAGAAGATGTGGGATACCCATGTCACAGTGAAGACCGGCGACATGGTGCGAGGCGGGACGATCATCGCGGAAGTCCCGGAGACAACAGCTATCGTGCATAAATGTATGGTGCCGCCGGGCGTGGAGGGAACAGTAGTCCGGACAGCCGCGGATGGACAGTATACCATCGATGATACGATCGTGACCATAGAGCTGCGTGACGGTTCAGAGAAGGAGCTGTCTATGACCCAGCATTGGCCAATCCGTGTGCCGCGTCCGGTCATCCACAGATATCCGGCGAGTGTGCCGCTGGTGACGGGGCAGAGGATCTTGGATACCATGTTCCCTATCGCCAAAGGCGGAACTGCCGCGATCCCGGGTGGATTTGGGACTGGAAAGACCATGACCCAGCATCAGATCGCCAAGTGGGCGGATGCGGATATTATCGTGTATATCGGCTGCGGAGAGCGGGGCAATGAGATGACCCAAGTACTGGAAGAGTTTGGGGAACTGGTGGACCCCAGGAACGGCAACCCTCTGATGGACCGTACCGTTCTGATCGCCAACACTTCCAACATGCCTGTGGCGGCTCGTGAGGCTTCCATCTATACCGGCCTTACTCTGGCGGAGTATTACCGGGATATGGGATATGACGTGGCGATCATGGCGGATTCCACTTCCCGCTGGGCGGAGGCCCTGCGTGAGTTGTCAGGACGACTGGAGGAGATGCCGGCGGAAGAAGGGTTCCCGGCTTATCTGGCCTCCCGGC
This sequence comes from Candidatus Dorea gallistercoris, assembly GCA_019114065.1. GTDB lineage: Bacteria > Bacillota > Clostridia > Lachnospirales > Lachnospiraceae > Massilistercora > Massilistercora gallistercoris. The sequence goes on along the minus strand of DXGF01000016.1, from coordinate 2,554 downwards.
TGTCTGCCTTCTATGAGCGGGCGGGCATGATGCAGACCTTGAATGGCGAGACGGGCTCTGTCTCCATTATCGGCGCGGTTTCTCCTCAGGGTGGAGATTTCTCAGAACCTGTTACTCAGAATACGAAGCGGTTTGTACGCTGCTTCTGGGGACTGGATAAGTCTCTGGCGTACTCCCGGCATTTCCCGGCGATTCACTGGCTGACCAGCTACAGTGAGTATCTGACAGACTTAAGCGGCTGGTACGCGGACCATGTGTCTCCAAAGTTTGTGGACTATCGGAACCGTCTGATGGCGCTCCTCAACCAGGAGAGCAGCCTGATGGAGATCGTCAAGCTGATCGGCGGCGATGTCCTGCCGGATGATCAGAAGCTGGTGCTGGAGATCGCCAAAGTGATCCGGCTCGGATTCCTGCAGCAGAACGCTTTCCACAAGGATGATACCTGTGTGTCTCTGGAGAAGCAGTTTAAGATGATGGATGTGATCCTGTATCTGTACAAGAAGAGCAGAAAGCTGGTGGCCATGGGTATGCCCATGTCTGTACTGAAGGCGGAGGGTATCTTTGAGAAAGTGATCGCCATCAAGTATGATGTACCAAACGATAATCTACAGATGCTGGATCTTTATAAAAAAGATATCGATGATTTCTATAACAGAGTCATTGAGAAGAATGGATAAAGGAGGGACCAAATATGGCAATTGAATATCTTGGACTGAGCAATATCAATGGCCCTCTGGTTATTCTGGAAGGGGTACAGGATGCGTTTTACGATGAGATCGTAGAATTCGTGGTAGATGGAGACACCCGGAAGATGGGGCGTATCGTGGAACTGGACGAGGATAAGGCGATCATCCAGGTGTTTGAGGGAACAGATAATATGTCTCTCAATAATACCCACACGAAACTGACCGGTCGTCCTATGGAGATCGCGGTATCCCCGGATATGCTGGGGAGAACCTTCAACGGGATTGGGGAGCCGATCGACGATCTGGGGCAGATCCTCTCTGAAGATATGAGAGACGTAAACGGTCTCCCGCTGAATCCGGTGCGCCGGGAATATCCCAGAAACTATATCCGTACCGGTATCTCCGCCATTGACGGGCTGACCACACTGATCCGCGGGCAGAAGCTTCCGATCTTCTCCGGAAATGGTCTTCCTCACGATCAGCTTGCGGCGCAGATCGTAAAGCAGGCTTCCCTGGGGGAGGATTCGGAGGAGCAGTTCGCGATCGTATTTGGCGCAATGGGCGTCAAGCATGATGTGGCGGAGTTCTTCCGCAAGACCTTCGAGGAAAGCGGTGTTTCTGACCATGTGGCCATGTTCCTGAACCTGGCTAACGACCCGGTAGTGGAACGTCTGATCACGCCAAAGGTGGCCCTGACGGTGGCGGAGTACCTGGCGTTTGAATGTAATATGCACATCCTGGTCATCCTGACGGACATGACATCCTTCGCGGAGGCCCTCCGTGAGGTATCCTCCTCAAAGGGCGAGATTCCCTCCAGAAAAGGATATCCAGGATACCTGTACAGTGAACTGGCGACGATCTATGAGCGGGCGGGGATCGTGGATGGAGCCAATGGGTCTGTGACCCAGCTTCCGATCCTGACTATGCCCAACGACGATATCACCCACCCGATCCCGGATCTGACCGGATATATCACAGAAGGCCAGATCGTGCTGGATCGGAACCTGCATGGCCAGAGTGTGTATCCGCCGATCAGCGTGCTGCCGTCGCTGTCCCGTCTGATGAAGGATGGAATCGGAGCGGGCTACACAAGAGAAGACCACCAGGGGCTGGCCAACCAGCTGTTCTCCGCCTACGCCAAGGTGGGGGAGGCCAGGAATCTGGCTTCCGTTATCGGAGAAGACGAACTGTCGCCTCTGGATAAGCAGTATCTGAAATTCGGGCAGGAATTTGAGAAGCGCTATATCGGCCAGGGGCCTACAGAGAACCGGACCATCCAGGAGACGCTGGATCTGGGCTGGGAGCTTCTGGGACTGCTGCCGAAAGAGGAACTGGACCGAATCGATACGAAGCTGATTGATTTATACTATCCACGTGAAGCAGACTAGATATGACGACAGGCGCTGGAAATGCCTGCATTTATCTGCGGGTGGAGTCATATCTGGGGGCGACGTGAACGAGTATCCGTAAGGACACGAGTTTCCGCGTCGCAAGTCTGGGAGCGTGTGCGGATTGCTACGGAAATAAGGGAGGCATTTTATGGATCCAAGAGAATTTCCCACCAAGGGCAATCTGATGCTTGCGAAGAATTCCCTTGCCCTTGCCCACCAGGGCTACGACCTGATGGACAAGAAGCGGAATATCCTTTTGCAGGAACTGATGAGCCTGATCGATGAAGCAAAAGAAATCCAGGAAAAGATCGATACTACATTTACCAAAGCCTATGCCTGCCTGCAGCGGGCCAATATTGAGCACGGGATCAGCAAGGTGCAGGAGCTGGCGTATACGGTTCCCATCGAGGAATCCATCCGGATTCAGACCCGGAGTATCATGGGGACGGAGATCCCTCATGTGAAGTATGACGCGAA
>DXGF01000126.1 GCA_019114065.1 Candidatus Dorea gallistercoris | reverse complement strand
ACCTAAGAAGTGTCCTTTCCCCTCTCTCCAAGGTCAGACCCTTCACGCCAGGACCATTGGGATCATCCATCCCCGCACCGGGGAGTATCTGGAGGTGGAAGCGCCCCTGCCCGCCTATTTCGTGTCCCTGTTAGAAAAATTGAGGGGATGACCCTGGCTCCCCTGGAATCTTTGGGTATTTGGGTATAAAAAAGTACACATTGAATCGGAATTGAGTTATAATAGTGATATAGATGAAGAGGAGAGTGATCTGTATGGCAAAGACAAGTACTATCATAACGATTGGAAGAGAGTATGGAAGTGCGGGGCGTGAGATCGGATACAAGGTGGCTGATCATCTCGGGATCAAGCTTTATGACAAGGAGATGCTTGCCCGGGCGGCAAAGGAAAGTGGTATCTGTCAGGAATTGTTTGAGACCCATGATGAAAAGCCGACCAGCAGTTTTCTGTATTCTCTTGTCATGGACACCTATTCCCTGGGCTACTCCGCCGGAAGCTACGCAGACATGCCGATCAACCATAAGGTTTTCCTGGCTCAGTTTGACACGATCAAAAAGATCGCCAGCGAGGGGCCCTGTATCTTGGTAGGCCGCTGTGCAGATTACGCATTGGAAGATTTCCCCAATGTGCTGAGTGTGTTCATCCACGCAGATCTGAGTGCCAGGATCCGCAGGATCGCAAGGATCTACGATCTGACGGTCACAAAGGCAAAGGAACGAATCTTGAAGACAGATAAAGAGCGCTCCAGTTATTATAACTATTACAGTAATAAAAAGTGGAGCGACGCGAACAGCTACAATATCTGCCTGGATAGTTCTGTCCTTGGGATTGACGGAACCGCGGAGGCAATCGAGCGGCTAGTGGAGATCAAGGAGAAATCCTCTGGGGCCACCCTTTGATATTCCCGTTCAGGATTGCGGTAAACATCCGCTGTTTGGCGCCGGGATGCTCCAGATTCAGCTGGCGTACCAGATCTTTAGCGTACTGGCGCTTTGTGAGACCGTCGATGGGACAGCGGCTCTTTATCACAGGCAGGTCATATTTGTTCCGAAATCCAATAACATCCGCCTCGTCCACGAACATGATGGGGCGGATCACGGTAAGATCCATCCGGTCCAGATAGGTCCTGGGAGAGAAGGAGTAGAACCGTCCCTCGAAGAGAAGAGAGAGCAGCAGCGTCTCAATGATATCGTCTTTATGATGGGCATAAGCAACTTTGTTGCAGCCCATCTTTTTTACAGCCTGATTTAAGGCCCCTTTACGCATCTTGGCGCAGAGAGAGCAGGGATTGGACTCTCCTCGCTCTTCAAACAGGATATGGGCGATGTCCGTCTTCACGATCTGGTAGGGAACCTGCAGTTCCTCACAGAGCTTGACGACAGGAGTGAAATCACATTTTTCATAGCCTAAGTCTACCGTGACCGCACTCAGCTCAAAATGTCTGGGATAAAATCTCTGTAGACCATGCAGGGCGTGTAGGAGCGTTAAACTATCTTTACCGCCAGAGATACCGACTGCGATATGGTCTCCCTGCTGGATCATCTCATATTCATCTACCGCTTTTCTGGTGCAGCTTAATAATTTCTGTAATTTCATAAATATATCTTTCTCCTTAATAGTTTAGCTTTCCCGCAGCTTTACCGCGGAAGCCGCCTTTCTGCGCCGGTCCTCGTCGATCGCCGCATAGTGCTTTTTGGTCGTATTGACATCCTTATGGCCCAGCACATCCGCCACCAGATAAATGTCACCGGTTTCCTTATAGAGCGAGGTTCCATATGTACTGCGCAGCTTATGGGGTGTGATCTTCTTCCCGGGTGTGACCTGTCGGGCATACTTCTTCACCATGTTTTCTACCGCCTGGACCCCCATACGTTTTCGCTGGGTAGACAAAAACAGGGCGTTTTCGTGGCCGGGGAGAGGAGCGGCGACCTTCCGGCTTTCCTCGATATAGCTGGAAAGGGCAGAAGCCACCTCGTCTCCAAAATATACAACCATCTGGTTGCCGCCTTTCCTGGTAACGGTAATACCATTGTTTTTGAAATCCACATCGTTCAGATCCAGCCCCACACACTCCGATACACGGATGCCTGTCCCAAGGAGTAATGTCAGGATCGCAAGATCCCGGTCCTTGGTCTTTCGATAATAGGTCAGCGCCTGCCCCGTCAGCCTGCTTCCCGCGGACTCCACGAAATCCAGCAACATGGCCACTTCGTCCGCATCCAGACGGATGATGGCTTTCTCGTGAAGTTTTGGCATATTTACCAGCAAGGTGGGATTCTTAGAGATCGCCTGACGTTTGAAATAGTAATTATAGAAGCTCCTGAGAGATGACATCTTCCGGGATAACCCTTTCTCCCCGTTGGTCAACAATTCCTGGTTATGCTGATAGACCTTCAGATATTCCATATATTCCTCAATATCCACAGGCTCCAGCCGTTCCAAGTCCTGAACCTGGAACTGGTCCATGGTGTAGTTTTTATAGATTGGATTATTTTCCATCAGAAAATGAAAAAAGATACGGATATCGTAGGCGTAATTGATGCGGGTCCTGACCGACGATCTTGGCTCGATCGCCCGGAAATAATCCTTGGC
>DXGF01000125.1 GCA_019114065.1 Candidatus Dorea gallistercoris | reverse complement strand
AGGATCGCGTCGATGGCGCCCCTCACACGCTCATCACCGATGGCCTCTTCTTTCTTAGCGATACAGGGGCCTAAGAATACCACCTTCACATCCTCCCCGTAAACGTCCCGGATCAGCCGTCCGTGAGCAATCATGGGCGACACCACCGGCGCCATCCACCGGGTCAGAGAAGGATAATACTTCTCGATCAGATCATTGACGCTGGGACAGCAGGTGGTGATAATGTTCTCCATCTTTCCTTCCCGCAAAAGCTTCCCGTATTCTCTGGTCACAAGAGCGGCCCCTTCCGCCGTCTCCCGCACCCCCGCAAATCCCAGCTTCTCAAGGGCCGCCACCACCTGGCCCGGCGTCTGGTAATCCAGCACCCCCAGGTAGGAAGGGGCGATGGAAATGATCACCTTGTCTCCCCGGCCCAGATACCCTTTCACCCGCTCCATATCGCTGGCAAAGGTCTTGGCGTTCTGGGGACAGACCTCCAGACAATGGCCGCAGTTGATGCAATGATCCTTCATGATGTGAGCCTGCTCGTTCTGCACTGAGATCGCCTTTACCTCACAGTTGCGCACACACTTGTAACAGTGCCGGCAGCTGGCATCCTTAAAATCGATTACCCGCACGTTCGTTCCTCCTTATCTTTCCACCCGATTTGGCATAACATCCCGCTGTACTCCGATTCTATGATCCTAATTATATCATTCCCTGGATTCTCAGGCAATCCACCTTTTCGGGAATCCAGGTCTTGACAATTCTCATGGGTTCTTTTATTATCCACCGCTGTCGTTGCGTATCTTGTATATAAAAGGGGCGTCCGTATAGGAAACACCCGGAGAAGCCCTCCCCCATTCCGCCAAAAATAGAGCAGAGAGGCCATCGCCTGCTCTGCTCTGTTTCAAGCTTCTCTCTTCTTGCTCTCTTATCCGTTGATACTCCGCTTCACATAGGTCGTGTGCAGGGTCTCATGAGCCCTATGGCTGCCTGGCTCTCCCAAGTATTCTTCGTAGAGCTTCTTGATCGCCGGATTCTCGTGAGACTTACGGATCGTCTTAGCCGCGTCATTCTTGTACAGCACGCTTGCCCGGATTCCCCGCACATCGGTAAAGTTCCTCACCTCGCCGGATACCTGGGGCTGACCACCGCCGTTGACACAGCCGCCGGGACAGCCCATGATCTCGATGAAATGATAATCTGCCTCACCGGATTTCACCTTATTCAGCAATTCTCTGGCATTGGCAAGTCCGGATGCTACCGCCACCTTCACGTCCATGCCTGCCACATTGTAGGAGGCTTCCTTGATCCCCGCCGTTCCGCGCACATCCGTGAAATCCAGATTCCCAAGTTCCTCTCCTGTCAGCACTTCCACTGCTGTACGAAGAGCCGCTTCCATGACGCCTCCGGTAGCTCCGAAGATCACGCCCGCACCGGTGGATTCACCCATAGGATCATCAAAAGTTTCATCCGGCAGCATCTGGAAATTGATGCCGCAGCGCTTGATCAGCCGCGCCAGTTCCCTGGTAGTCAGCGCGATATCCACATCCGGAACTCCGGCCGCCGCCTGGTCGTCTCTGCCGATCTCGAATTTCTTGGCTGTACAAGGCATCACGCTGACAGACACGATCTTCTTGGGATCGATCCCCTCCTTCTCCGCAAAATAAGTCTTCAGCATAGCTCCAAACATCTGCTGAGGCGATTTGCAGGAAGACAGATGTTCCGTCATATCCGGGAAATAGTGCTCGCAGTATTTGATCCATCCTGGAGAACAGGAGGTAATGAGCGGCAGCACGCCGCCATTCTTGATCCGATCCAGAAGCTCGGTGGCCTCCTCCATGATCGTCAGGTCCGCCGCCCAGTCGGTATCAAAGACTTTGTCGAATCCGATCCTGCGCAGAGCCGCCGCCATCTTACCTTCCACATCCGTTCCCATAGGATAGCCAAATTCCTCGCCAAGGCCGGCCCGCACCGAGGGCGCCGTCTGTATCACCACATATTTGTCCGGATCAGCGATGGCGTCCAGTACCTGCTGGGTGTAATCCTTCTCATAGAGCGCTCCTGTAGGACAGACAGCGATGCACTGCCCGCAGGACACGCAGCTGGTCTCCCCGAGGCCCATCTCGAAGGCGGAGCCGATGGATGTGGCAAAGCCACGGTTGTTCGGTCCGATCACACCGATTCCCTGTGTCTTCTCGCAGGTAGCCACGCACCGGCGGCACAGGATACATTTATTGTTGTCCCGAATCATATGGGCCGCGGAATCATCCAATTCATAGTGGCCCATCTCTCCTTTGAAATAATTTTCATCCTCCACACCGTACTCCCGGCAGAGCTGCTGCAGTTCGCAGTTCCCACTGCGCACACAGGACAGGCATTTCTTATCGTGATTGGAAAGCAGAAGCTGCAGTGTCCGCTTTCTGGACTCGATCAGCCGCGGTGTATTGGTATGTACTTCCATTCCTTCATTGACCGGATAGACACAGGCGGCCACCAGGTTTCTGGCTCCTTCCACTTCCACCACACACATCCGGCAGGCGCCGATCTCATTGATCTCTTTCAGATAGCACAGAGTCGGTATCCGGATCCCCGCGAGATGAGCCGCCTCAAGGATCGTAGAGCCCGCGGGAGCCGTTACATTCAATCCATTGATCTTCAAATTCACTTTTTCCATAGTCTCTCTCCTCCCTTACTCTTTATAGATCGCGCCAAACCGGCATTTTTCCATACAAGCGCCGCACTTGACACATTTCTCCTGGTCGATGACGTGAGGCTCTTTGACCGCGCCTGTGATCGCGTCATTTGGACAGGTCCTCGCGCAGAGCGTACAGCCTTTACATTTATCCGCGTCGATCTTATAAGAAAGCAGGGCTTTACAGACGCCGGCCGGACATTTCTTATCCACGATATGGGCGATATACTCATCCTTGAAATACCGCAGAGTGGAAAGCACCGGGTTGGGCGCCGTCTGACCCAGAGCGCACAGGGAATTGGATTTCAGATGCGCTGCCAGTTCTTCCAGTTTGTCCAGATCTTCCATGGTCCCCTGTCCGCTGGTGATCTTCTCCAGGATCTCCAGCATACGCCGGGTACCGATCCGGCAGGGCGTACATTTGCCGCAGGACTCATCCACCGTGAATTCCAGGAAGAATTTGGCGATGTCCACCATACAGGTGTCTTCGTCCATGACGATCAGTCCGCCGGATCCCATCATAGATCCGATGGCGATCAGGTTGTCATAGTCGATGGGCACATCAAAATGCTCTGCCGGGATACATCCGCCGGAAGGTCCTCCCGTCTGGGCCGCTTTGAATTTCTTGCCGTTTGGGATTCCCCCGCCGATCTCTTCCACGATCTCTCTCAAAGTGGTCCCCATAGGGATCTCCACCAGCCCGGTGTTCTTCACCTTGCCGCCCAGAGCGAAGACTTTCGTTCCCTTGGATTTCTCCGTTCCCATAGAGGCGAACCATTCCGCTCCGTTCAGGATGATCTGAGGAATGTTGGCGTAGGTCTCTACGTTATTTAAGATCGTCGGCTTCTGGAATAATCCTTTCAGCGCAGGGAATGGCGGACGGGGACGAGGCTCGCCCCGATTCCCTTCGATGGAGGTCATGAGCGCCGTCTCCTCACCACAGACGAAGGCACCGGCCCCCAGCCGGAGTTCAATATCAAAATCAAATCCTGTATCAAAGATATTCTTGCCCAGGAGTCCATATTCTCTCGCCTGCTCGATGGCGATATTCAGCCGCTCCACCGCGATGGGATACTCGGCCCGCACATAGATATATCCCTGGGAAGCTCCAATGGCGTACCCGGCGATCGCCATAGCCTCCAGCACTACATGAGGATCCCCCTCCAGAACAGAACGGTCCATGAACGCGCCCGGATCTCCCTCATCCGCGTTACAACAGACGTATTTCTGATCCGCCTGATTTGCCGCCGCGAATTTCCATTTCAGACCTGTGGGAAATCCGGCGCCGCCCCTGCCTCTTAAGCCGCTGTCCAGGATAGTCTGGATCACGTCTTCCGGCTTCATCGTTGTGAGCACGGTCCCCAGCGCCTCATAGCCACGGGTCCCTATGTATTCTTCGATATTCTCCGGGTTGATCACGCCACAGTTTCTGAGCGCCACCCGATGCTGCTTCTTGTAGAATTGAGTCTCCTGCAAAGGCAGGATCTCCTCTGTATTCTTCACCGTCTCATCATAAAGGAGGCGCTTTACCACCCGGCCTTTGAGCAGATGCTCAGATACGATCTCCGGGATGTCCTCCTCCTTCACCATGGCATAGAAGGAACCCTCCGGGTATACGATCATGATCGGTCCTAACGCACACAGGCCGAAGCATCCCGTCTTTACCACACCCACTTCCTTTTCCAGTCCGTTTCTCTTGATCTCTTCTTCCAGTCTTTCCCTGATCTTCTGGCTGCCAGAGGAAGTACATCCTGTTCCACCGCAAACCAAAACGTGCGAACGATACATCGTCTCATACCTCCTTCTTTATTCCTGTACAGCGCTTAATGTATACTTGGTGACCACCTGGCCTTTTTTCAGGTGCAGATCGAATACCTCCATGGCCTTCTCCGGCGTCATCTTCACATAAGTCACCTTCTCCTTGCCCGGCTCCATCACTTCCACGATCGGTTCATACTGGCACAGGCCGATGCAGCCGGTAGGCGTCACGCTGATCTTATCTGTCAGAAATTCCTTCTGTACCGCATCTGAAAGCGCGGCCAGCACAGGCCTTGCCCCACTGGCGATCCCACAAGTGGCCATTCCCACCACCACTCTGGTCTGGGTCTCGCTCTCAGAACGCACTCCCACTTTACTCTGATTCCGTTCTCTTATCGCTTTTAATTCTTCCAGAGATTTCATACTCATCCTCCTTATCGTCTCATCCTCACCAAAGGTTTCCGTCGTCCACTTCTTTCTTTCCTTCTGCAAGATAGTCCTTGATAAAGCTGGACACTTCTGCCTCCCGGAAGGAGATATCTCCCAGAAGTTTCCTCATTTCCCTGGTATCCAGCGTAAATTCTCTCCCATCAAGGGTATACCGGTAATGGAAATCGATCTGTTCATTGTACACGATCAAAGTATAGATGGTCTCGTTGATATCCCCCAGGGGCATCCGATCGATATGGGACAGGCCAAATACTGCCCGCACAAGCGTCCCCTCCCCCTCTTTTGACAGGATCTCAAAGCTTCCGCCGGAAGCTTCCGCCGCCTGCTTGAAAAAAGGGATCCCCAGTCCTACCTTCCGGGTCGTCCTGGTGGTATAGAAAGGATCCAGCGCCCGTCTCACCTGCTCTCGGCTCATCCCGCAGCCATCGTCTTTGATGGTGATCACAATTGCATCTTCCTTTGTATCCGCTTCAATACAGATCTCTATGTATGATGCTCCCGCACGCACGGAATTTTCCGCCACGTCCAGCACATGCAGAGAAATTTCCGTCAGCATGGCTATTCGTATTTCGCCAGGATCTCATCAATATCATCCACCGTGAGACGTCCGTACACCTCGTCGTTGACCATCATGACCGGCGCCAGGCCGCAGGCGCCTACACAGCGGCAGGCATCCAGGGAGAATTTCCCGTCCGGCGTGCACTCCCCGCCTACGATCCCTAATTTTTCCATCAGCTTATTATAGATATCCCCCGACCCCTTTACGTAACAGGCTGTTCCAAGACAGACGGAAATCCGATACCGTCCCTTGGGGTTCAGATTGAACTGGGAATAAAAGGTAACGACTCCGTAGATCTTTTCCAGCGGAATCCCCGTCTCATCGGAAATGATCTTCTGCACTTCAATGGGCAGATACCCATAAATATCCTGGGCTCTCTGCAGAATAGGCATAAGAGAACCTTTTTCGTCTTTCAGTTCGGAGATCATCTGCAGCAGTTCCTGCTGCTGCGCTTCCGTTCCATTGAACTGAACTGTAGATTTTTTAGAAAGCATTCTTCTTTTTACCTCCCTTTACTGTCTTAATTTTTTCTTCGTTCTTTCTTGCAGACACATTGAATTTCCATAACATTTTATCATACAGTACAGGAAAATTCCACTTATTTTTGTTTTTAATACAATTAAATTTCAGAATTTTTTCACAACTATTTCAACAATGTTGTTAAAAAAATCGCAATTTTAGAACTTCTTTTTTGGTAATATTATACAATATCCTGTTGATTTTCATTTTCGCTGGTGCTATACTGAAAAAAATAAAGCTGTCAAAAGGGAGATATCTATGACCATCGAAAAGATCAAAACATTATTGAACGCAGACATTCTCTATGGTGAGGATGCTCTCGACCGGGAAGTGCAATATGCCTTCTCTTCAGATATGATGAGCGACGTTTTGGCCTATGCCAGTGAAGAATCTGCTCTGATCACAGGCCTTTGCAACGCTCAAGTCGTTCGAACGGCAGAGATGCTGGATATTGTCTGTATCATCTTTGTTCGGAATAAGATCCCGGACCAGACGATCCTTGCCCTTGCCCAGGAAAGAGAGATCGCGATCCTCTGTACGGAATACGGGATGTTCAATTCCTGCGGCATATTATACAGCAACGGCTTACGCGGAGGTACTTTTGTCTAATGGCGGAACATCTGACTTTTCATTATGATATACCCGGCGATGATTTTACCCGCGCCGGCGCTGCCAGCAGCAGTGTGAAGAACAAATTAAAATTGATCGGTATAGACAGTAATGTGATCCGCAAGGTCTCCATTGCCATGTACGAAGGCGAGATCAACATGTTCATCCACGCCAACGGCGGGACCATCGACGTGGATGTCTCCCAGGATAATATCCGGATCGTCCTGGCAGACACAGGTCCCGGCATCGCCGACGTGGAGAAGGCCATGCAGGCCGGGTACTCCACCGCTCCAGAGGAGGTGCGCTCCCTGGGCTTCGGCGCCGGGATGGGGCTTCCGAATATGCAAAAATATTCGGATCATATGCGCATTGACTCTACCGTTGGAGTCGGCACCACAGTGACTATGGATATCCATTTGTAAGACACCGGACAGCAGGGAGGGAGCATCATGGATAAATTTATTCATTCCGTACAACTGGACGAGGAAGCCTGTCGAGGATGTATCAACTGTATCAAATACTGTCCCACTCAGGCCATCCGGGTACAGAACGGGAAAGCCAAGATCAAGCCTCAGTTCTGCGTGGACTGCGGCCGTTGCATCCGCTACTGCCCCCACCACGCCAAGATCCCGGTCTACGACTCGGTGGAGGAGATCAAGAACTACAAATATACGGTGGCTCTTCCGGCCCCGTCTCTCTATTCTCAGTTCAACAATCTGACGAATGTGGATATTGTATTGAACGCCCTGCTTTCTATGGGATTTGACGATGTCTTCGAAGTCAGCGCCGCGGCGGAGCTGGTATCTGAGGCTTCCCGGGCCTACATCAGCGAACATCGGGATGAAGCGCCATTTATCAGCACTGCCTGTCCCACCATCGTGCGGATCGTGCGGGTAAAATTCCCCACACTGATCCCACGGCTGCTACCTCTGAAGCCTCCGGTGGAAGTGGCGGCGGAGATCGCGCGCAGGAAAGCCCTTGAGAAGACCGGATTGAAATCTGAAGATATCGGGATCTTCTTCATCTCCCCCTGTCCTTCCAAGGTGACCTACGCCAAGGCTCCTCTCGGTATCGGGAAAAGCCAGATTGACAAAGTTCTGGCGATCAAGGAAGTCTATCCTATCCTTCTGGAACATATGACTCACGACGAATCCAAGCTCAAACCTCTGGCTGCTTCCGGCCGGATCGGCATCGGTTGGAGCAACGCAGGCGGGGAATCGGCCGGACTGATCACTGACAACTATCTGGCCTGCGACGGTATCATGAGCGCTCTGCGTGTGCTGAGCGATCTGGAAGACGAGAAATTCCACGGCCTGAAATTCGTAGAACTCAACGCCTGCAACGGCGGGTGCGTAGGCGGTCCTCTGACTGTGGAAAATCCTTATGTGGCCACAGCTAAGTCCAAGAAGCTCCACCGCTATCTCCCTGTGGCCCAGACCCATGGAGAGAGTTATCCGGATCTGGATTACCAATGGTCCGCCTATGTAGAGTATGAACCGGTCTTTCGGCTTGGCCAGTCTTTCCGGGAAAGCCTGGAGATGATGGGGACCATCGAGGAATTGACCGAGCAGCTTCCGGGCCTGGACTGCGGTTCCTGCGGCGCCCCTACCTGCCGGGCACTGGCGGAGGATATCGTGCGGGGAGAAGCATCGAAAAACGATTGTATCTATCTGTTCCATGAATACATCAATACGCTGGCCAAAGAGATTGCTTACCTCTCCCATTCCCCCGACGGAGACGGGGAGAGCGGGGAGACCGGCGCCTCTTCCATGGATGCGTATATTGAGAAACTGACCACCGAGCTGGATAAAAGGGAGCGATGATTTATGACAGTACAACAGCTGATCGAAGCCGATCTTTTCACCCTGCAGGCCCAGGGCGACACAACAAAACCGATCTCCAAGATTTTCTGCTGTGATCTTCTGAGCATTGCCATGAGCAAGGCGCCGGCAGATGCCGCCTGGGTCACAGTCATGGGCAACCGGAACACCCTGGCGGTGGCGTCCCTTGCGGATGTCTCCTGCATCATACTGGCGGAAGGGGTCTGTCTCTCTCCGGAAGATCTTTCCTGTGCCTCCGAGCAGGGTATCACCGTGTTTGCGACAGAACTTCCCATCTTTGACGCGGGATCCAGGCTCCAGGAGTACCTCCTATGATCCCCCTGTATTATGATCTGCATCTGCATTCCTGTCTGTCTCCCTGCGGCGATTCCGATATGACCCCCGGCAATCTGGTGGGAATGGCGGCCGTCAAGGGCCTGGACGTGATCGCCCTGACGGATCATAATTCTTGTCAAAACTGTCCCGCCGCCATGCATCACGGGGAGACCTACGGAGTCACCGTGATCCCCGGAATGGAACTGACCACTTCCGAGGAAGTCCATGTAGTCTGCCTGTTTCCTTCCCTGGAGGACGCGATGGCCTTTGACGGCCTCGTCTATGGGCGGATTCTTCCGGTCCAGAACCGTCCTGAGATCTTCGGGGAACAGCTGATCTTAGACAAAGAAGATCAGGTCATCGGCCAAGTGGAGCGTCTTCTCATCAACGCCACCGACATTTCCTTCTCTGAGGTATTTCCGCTTGCGTCTTCTTATCACGGACTCGCCTTTCCAGCTCATGTGGACAAATCCTCCAACAGCCTGCTGGCCAACTTAGGCTTCGTCCCGCCGGACAGCACCTTTACCTGTGCTGAGATCAGCAGCTTTGATCAGCTCCACCGGGTACAAAAAGAGCACCCCTATTTCCAGAAGTGCCATATGATCTCCAACTCGGATGCCCACTATCTTACGGACATCCATGAGCCATGCTATCAGCTTTATTCTGCTTCCCACTCACTGCCGGATCTGCTGGAAGCGCTGTCCCACTACCCGATCCGGCCCTGATCGATGTATCCCGCCAGTTCTTTGGCGTAGTAGGTCAGGTAGCTCTGGGCTCCGGCCCGGAACGCCGCCACCGCCGTCTCGCATACCAGCTTGTCCTCCTGGATCCATCCCTTCTCCGCCGCCGCCTTGATCATAACGTATTCTCCACTGACACTGTAGGCCGCCACCGGAAGGGCAGTCACTTCCTTTGCCTTCGCGATCATATCCAGATATGCCAGAGCAGGCTTCACCATGATAATATCCGCCCCTTCTTCCTCATCCAGCCGGATCTCCCGGATGCCTTCCCGGCTGTTGTGATAATCCATCTGGTAGCTGCTCCGATCTCCGAAAGAAGGAGCGGAATCTGCCGCGTCCCGGAAGGGCGCGTAGAACCCGGAAGCGTATTTCACCGCGTAAGACATGATCGGAGTATTCTCATATCCATTCTCGTCCAGCAGGCCGCGGATCGCCGCCACTCTTCCATCCATCATATCGGAGGGCGCCACCATATCCGCGCCCGCCTGCACCTGGGAAAGGGCCGTTTTCGCCAAAAGACTGATGGTAGGGTCATTATCGATCTTGTGGCCACAAAGCATCCCGCAATGTCCATGGGCGGTGTACTCACACAGGCATACGTCTGTGATATAATACAGATCCGGAAACTGCTTCTTCGCCTCCCGCAGGGCCTTCTGGATGATCCCATCCTCCGCGTAGGCCTGGCTTCCATATTCGTCTTTTTCTTCCGGGATTCCGAAAAACATGACCGATGAAACCCCTGCCTTTCTGACCTTCTCCAGTTCAAAGGGAAGGCGGTCCACACTATAACGGTACTGCCCCGGCATGGATGGGATTTCCTCGATGATCCCTTTTCCTTCTTTGATAAAAACAGGATAGATCAGGGAAGCTTTGTCCACCCTTGTCTCCCGCACCATTTTCCTCAATATTTCGCTGTCCCGCAGTCTCCTTGGTCTTTTGATCATTTCTTGTTTATCCTTTCTTGTGTTGATCCCTTTTTCTCTTTTCAGCCGCAATCTTTTCAAGCTCTTCTTCAATTCCTTCCAGCGCCGCTTTCCCAGCGACCCTGCACATAAGACCGTATCTTCTGGCACGACCGGCGGTCTGTTCCCCGATACAGACCGCTGTGATTCCGGACAGATCCGCTCCCTCTGCCATTCTGGCAAATCCCTCCGTCACAGATCCGCTGGTCAGCACTACACAGTCGATCCTGCCCTGTTCCAGCTCTTCTCTGATATTGATCCTCTGGATCTCCTTCTGTATGGTCCGATAGATAGGGACATCCTCCACAACAGCCCCGGCCGCTTCCAGGATCGGTACCAGCTCCTGGTTTCCTTTCTCCGCCCTTGGCAATAGGATACGCACTCCCCGCCCCCCATGCTCTGCCAGGGCCTTTCCAAGGGAGACTCCGTCATACGTCTCTGGCATCAAGTCAGGATAGATACCCCGTTTTTTAAGCGTCTCTCCTGTCCCTTCCCCGATCACGGCAATCTTCCGTCCATGCAGCCTGCGGATATCTATGGCCTGCTCTTCCAGTATCTGAAAGAAATAATCTGTCCCCGCCGGGCTGGTGAACACCAGCCAGTCATAAGTCTCCAGCTTATCCATACAGGAAAGGAGCCGCTCCTGCCCCGGGATCGGCACCGTCTCAATGGCCGGCGCTTCCAGTACCTGGGCGCCTTTCTTCCGCAGTCTTCCCGCTAAGGGTTCCATCCGCTCCCTGGGTCTTGCCAGCAAGATCCGCAGCCCGGTCAGGGGCAGTTTCCCATACCACTCCAGCTCCCCAGCCAGGGTACACACCTGTCCCACCACGATCACTGCCGGCGGCCGTATCTGTTCCTTAGCGGCCTTCGCCGCCAGGGTCTTGAGCGTTCCTGTCACCCGCCGCTGCCCCGCTGTGGTCCCTTCCTGCAGGATGGCCGCCGGGGTCTCCGGGTCCATCCCCGCCTCCATCAGAGATTCCGTGATCTGAGGCAGCGTCGTTACTCCCATCAGGAAAACCAGCGTTCCTTTCAGGGCGGCCAGCGCCTGAAAGTTAATGGGCTCCTGGCTTTCTCCCCGCTTATGTCCGGTAATGATGTGCAGAGAGGAAGCATAGTCCCGGTGGGTCACTGGGATCCCCTGATAGGCCGGCACAGCCAGAGCGGAGGTCACCCCCGGCACGATCTGGAAATCAATCCCGGCATCTGCCAGTTCCCTGGCTTCCTCCCCGCCCCGGCCAAAGAGAAAAGGGTCTCCCCCTTTGAGCCGTACCACCTGCTTCCCCTGTTTTGCCTCTCTTTGCAGGATCTTCTGGATCTCCTCCTGGGAGATCAGGTGATGTCCCGCCTGTTTTCCCACATCGATCCATTCTTTTCCTTCGCCGAACATTGCCAGCAGGTCTTTATTTACCAGATGATCGTAAACAATCACGTCCGCTCCCTCTAGCGCCTCCCTGCCTTTGATCGTCAGAAGGCCCACGTCTCCAGGACCTGCTCCCACCAGCCACACTTTTCCTGTTTTCATCTATCTTTCTTCTCTCCTTGCCTGATTCTGAGTTCTCATCTCCTGGGCCAGACGGCGGCCAAGGCCTTCTGCCTCCGCAAGCTCCCCTGTTTTCTTCCCGATCCACCAGGCTTTACTGCCCTCATCGTAGTACAGGCCTTTCAGGGTCAGCTTTGCTCCCCGACACTCGCCGTAGGCGGCCACAGGCGAAGAGCACCCGCCGCCTAAAACTCGGACAAAGGCCCGCTCCGCCTCCGCCACAGCAGTCGTCTCCCGGCTGGTGCAGGCTTCCAGAAGCTCTGCCGCCTCTCCGGCTCTGACGGTGAGCGCCAAAGTTCCCTGGCCTGCTGCCGGTAGGATCTCATCTGTGGAGAAATACCGGAATATCCGCCCCTCCAGACCCAGCCGCCTAAGCCCTGCCGCCGCCAGGATCAGCGCATCGTATTCGCCCCGGTCCAGTTTATCCAAGCGGGTCAGCACATTGCCCCGGATATTCTGAAATCGGGCTTGTGGAAACAGCCGCTGGGCCTGAAGTCTTCTGCGGAAGGAGGAACAGCCGATCACGCCGGTTCCTTCCCACTCCCGCCTGCCTTTCGGCAGTACCAGCACATCTCTGGCATCCGCTCTGGAAGAAAAAGCCGCCATCTGTAATCCATCCGCCACTTCCATGGGCATGTCCTTCAGACTGTGGACCGCCAGGTCGATCTCACCCTCCAGGAGCGCCCGGTCCAGTTCTTTGATAAATACCCCTTTTCCTCCCATCTGGTCCAGGGAAAGATCCTGCCTGCGGTCTCCGGTAGTCTCGATCTTCCGGATCTGTACTCTGGCTTCCGGGAAGGCTTCCCGGATCTGATCTGCTACAAGCTCTGTCTGGATCAAAGCAAGCCGGCTCCTGCGGCTTCCGATGATGATCTCCCGATCCAGGTTCTCCAGGGCCTGCTCTACTGCCTCTCTGGCCCTTCTTGCCTTCTTATGGCTCAATCCGGAGGCACAGATCCCTGCCACCACTTCTTCCTTCCTGGCCACCGCCGGGAAGAAAAAGTCGCACAGTTCCTTCTTGTGAGCCGTATTTGCCAGGATTCCCCGCTTTCGGGCCGCTTTCGCCGCCGCTTCATTGCACTCTGGATCATCCGTGGCCGCCAGGAGGATCTTCATATCCGGCAGCTTCTCGAACAGTTTCTCGGAATAGGCTTCCTCCAACCAATGGATCCTTTCTTCCTCTGCCAGCTCCCGCAGCCGGTCTGTCACTTCCGGCGCCGCCACCCACAGATCCGGCGCAAAAGCCAGAAGGGTCTCGATCCTTCTCTGGGCCACACGCCCGCCGCCTACCACAACAATCTTCTGATCGGATATATCCATAAATAACGGAAAATATAATCTGCTCATCTATGCATCCTCCGTTTGTCTCGTCTGCTTATTCATCATATCACATGAGAAAAAAACTGCAACTCATTTTCGTTTTTGATTTTCCTTTGATTTTGTTTGACAGTTCCCTGCCGCTGTTATATGATAGAGACAGATTGAATGTAGCGAGGTGCCTGCCTTTGGCAGGGTAACAGACAAGCTGGGTCAAAAGCCCACACGGTCCCGCCGCTGTAGAGGAAGAATGATGCTTCATGATGTCACTGGGAAACTGGGAAGGCGAAGCATCGTGTTGACGCCTGAGTCAGAAGACCTACCCGCTGCAGACAGTTTACACGTGGCCGCGAAGGACGGCCAGGTGTCTTTTTTGTGTACCTTTCAATCTATCTAAAAGGAGGAGTTATAATGACTCAAAACCAAAAGAAACTCGTTGCCGCGCTTGCTGTATTTGCCGCGGCAAACATGGTCATTCCGGCCGCTAACGCTATGCACATCATGGAAGGATATCTTCCGGCAGGCTACTGCATCGCATGGGGGATCTTATGCCTTCCCTTTCTGGCCGCCGGCTTTCTGTCCATCCGCAGGGCGTTGTCCGAGAACCGCAGGGCTATTACCCTGCTCGCCATGTCCGGCGCTTTCCTCTTCGTGATCTCGTCTCTGAAGATCCCTTCTGTTACCGGAAGCTGCTCCCATATGACCGGGACCGGCCTTGGCGCCATTCTATTTG
>DXGF01000124.1 GCA_019114065.1 Candidatus Dorea gallistercoris | reverse complement strand
TGCACTGGCATATTATGTAGGGGGCAAAAAAATCCTGAAATGTAACCTGATGGGAGAATTATCGGATCTGCAGATATTTAAATAAGAACTTGCGAAAAGATATATGATTCATTACAATATGAATAGAAAAGGTGGCATTTTTATTGGACAGCTTATCCTGTATTCTATCCATATCAAGAAAACGAAAGGATGGATAGAAGATGAAGGGATATCACACACCGGACGGATACATGGGATATGTGGATGGAGAATATCACTTATTTGCCAGTGAAGCAGATTACCAGGAGTGGATGGAAGAGTAAAAGAGAGCAGAGAAGGATGACATGCCATGCCAAAGGGAGCGAACCAGAAGTTTAAATTATATCGTCTTGCCCAGATCATGCTGGAGCGGACCGATGAGGAGCATTATATCACCATGCCGGAGATCATCGCCGCGCTTGGAGAATACAAGATCACGGCAGACCGGAAGAGCATCTACCAGGATCTTAGGGATCTGGAGGTGTTGGGAATAGAGGTGGAGGGAGAGCCGGTGGGAAAGGGCTATCATTATCATGTGACGGACCGCCCTTTCGAACTGCCGGAACTAAAACTTCTGGTGGACGCCATCCAGTCCTCCAAGTTTATCACGGAGAAGAAGTCCAACGCCCTGATCGGCAAGCTGGAGAAGCTGGTCAGCAGATATGAGGCGGTAAGCCTGCAGCGTCAGGTATATGTGTCAGGCCGGATCAAGGCCATGAACGAGAGCATCTACTATACGGTGGACGCGATCCATAACGCGATCTCGGAAAATAAGAAGATCCGGTTCCAGTATTACCAGTGGAATACGAAGAAGGAGATGGAACTGCGCCGGAACGGCGCCTATTATCACATCAGTCCCTGGGGATTGTCCTGGGATAATGAGAACTATTACCTGGTGGGTTATGATTCAAAGGCCGGACAGATCCGGCATTACCGGGTGGACAAGATGCTCCATATCCGGATGACGGAGGAAACCAGGGAAGGGAAAGAACATTTCCAGAAGCTGGATATGGCTGACTACGCAAAGAAGAGCTTCGGCATGTTCGGAGGAAGGGAGCGGCAGGTGAAGCTCCTTGTAGAGAACAGTCTGGCAGGAGTGATCATCGACCGGTTTGGAAAATCAGTCATGATGATCCCGGCGGATGAAGAGCATTTCACGGTAAATGTGACGGTCCTGGTCAGCAGTCAGTTCCTGGGATGGGTCTTCTCCCTGGGAGACAAGGTGAAGATCCTGGGCCCCCGGGAAGTGGCGGAAGAGATGCGCCGGGAGGGAGAACGGCTGGCGCGGCAGTATGAGTGACCGGACCAGAGCGGCACAAAGAAAGAATGACGGAAAGGAGCGGATCGCGGGATATGCGGATTGGGATTATAGAGGATGACAGACTGCTGAATCAGGCTCTCAGGACCACGCTCAATCATAATGGATATGACACGGCCTGCGCCCATTCGCGGCAGGAAGCTTTGGAGGCGCTGGATGGCCAGGAGGACCTGCTTCTGATCGATATCGGACTTCCTGATGGAAATGGCCTGGACCTGTATCGGGAATTAAAGGGGAGAGGCCAGGTCCCGGCCATATTTCTCACCGCAAAAGATGAGGAGAAAGATATGCTTGCCGCGTTTGACGGAGGGGCGGAGGACTATGTGGTCAAACCCTTCTCCATGAAAGTGCTGCTCAAGCGGATGGAAGTGATCTTGAGGAGAAGTGTGGATGAAAGGCTACTATCTTGCGGGGCGATTACCCTCTACCCCAAGCGCAGGCAGGTGTTTGCCGACGGGGAAGAGGTCCTGCTGACGGCAAAGGAATATCAGCTCCTGGAATATTTTATGGCAAATCAGGAACAGGTGCTGACCAAGGAAGCGATCCTGGACAGTGTGTGGGGGCTGGACGGCGAATTTGTGGAAGAGAACACGGTCAGTGTCACCATCAGCCGTCTGCGGAAGAAGCTGGGCCGGCATCCGGATGGCCGGGAATATATCAGAAATGTATTCGGCCTGGGCTATCGGATGGGAGAGTGAGGGCTAATGGATATGGTGATCGGATTTCTGGCCGGGCTGGCGGCCGGCGGAGCGGCTATGCTCTGGTATCAGAAGTGGATGCGCAGGAAGGAACTCCGGAAGGCAGTCAGGATGACAGAAGATATTCTGAGCGGAAAAAAGCTGAAGGCTGTGACGGCGGGGGAAGAACTGCTTCTCGCCCGAATGGAACATCAGCTGATCCGTGTGCAGGAGATGCTGGAAGGCAGAAGAAAAGAGGCGGAGAGGAGCAGAGACGAGATCCAGAAGCTGATCTCTGAGATCGCCCATCAGATGCGCACACCGCTGGCGAATATCGAGAGTTACACAGGGTTTCTGCGGGAGGACTTGAAAGAGAAAAGGGAAGGGGAGCCGTGGGACCAGGAAACGGACCGGCAGTATGTGTCCGCATTGGAGGAAAGCGAGAGAAAGCTGCATTTTCTGGTGGAAAGCTTTGTGAAGATGGCGCGGCTGGAACAGCGCGTGATCCAAGTCAGGAAGGAGGAGGCGGATCTGGTGAAAACGGTCCAGAACACCTTCGGACAGATCCAGAACCGGGCGGAAGAGAAAGAGATCCGGTTCGATATCACGCTTCCTGACCGGCTGGTCTGCCGGCATGATCCCAACTGGCTGGGAGAAG
This sequence comes from Candidatus Dorea gallistercoris, assembly GCA_019114065.1. Classification (GTDB taxonomy): domain Bacteria; phylum Bacillota; class Clostridia; order Lachnospirales; family Lachnospiraceae; genus Massilistercora; species Massilistercora gallistercoris. The sequence goes on along the minus strand of DXGF01000124.1, from coordinate 6,389 downwards.
CGGTCTTCAATATCCTGGACAACGCGGTCAAATACAGCAGTCCGGGAGGCAGGGTGGAAGTGGTCGTTCGGCACAGTGAGATGTATAGGAAGCTGATGGTGAGAGATTACGGGATCGGCATTGATCCTGGTGAGGAAGGAAACATTTTCCAGAGGTTTTACAGGGGCAGACGGGTCACGAGTCAGGAGGGATTTGGGATCGGTCTGTATCTTGCGCGGGAGATCGTGGACCAGCATGGAGGTTTTCTGACGGCCCGGCGGATGGAGCCGGGACTTTTGCTGGAGTTAAATCTTCCGGGATAGGATTTTCTGCGGTATGTGTTTTAAGTCTTGTCAGAAATTTGTAAGATTTACTGTGTATACTGAAAATGACAAATCTGTATAGGAGTTCAGAAGTATGGAAATGGTAAATGCGGTGAATTTGAAGAAATACTATAGAACGGCGGCCTGTGAGGTCCGTGCCTTAGACGGTGTGTCTCTTGCCGTGTCAGACGGGGAATTCCTGGCGATAGTGGGGACATCGGGCAGTGGGAAGACTACGCTTTTGAATATGCTGGGAGGGCTTGACGTGCCCACCTCCGGCGGGGTCTGGATCCGCGGGATCAGTCTGAATGACCTGGATAAAGAGGAGAGGACTATTTTCCGCAGGAGGAATATTGGTTTTGTGTTCCAGCAGTATAATCTGGTCCCATCCCTCAGCGTTTTTGAAAATATTGTGCTCCCGCTCAGGTTGGACGGGCAGAGCATCGATGAAGGGCTGTTGGAAGAGATCCTCTCTGTCCTGGGACTCGGTGATAAGGTGGGACGCCTGCCGGGAACCCTGTCAGGAGGACAGCAGCAACGGACCGCTGTTGCCAGGGCGCTGATCACCAAACCGGCGGTGCTGCTGGCTGATGAGCCGACGGGGAACCTTGACTCGGTCACCAGCATGGAAGTAGTGGGACTGTTAAATATCTGCGCATCCAGATTCCACCAGACGGTGGTAGTGGTGACCCACCAGGAAGAAGTGGCCCAGATGGCAGACAGGATCATACGGATGGCGGACGGGAGGATCTGTTCTCCCTGCTCCGAAGAGGCAGGAGAGGTGCAGTGATGGCAGGCAGGAATGATACTCCCAACGACAATCGCTGTGTGATACGGATGCTTGCTGAGAATTTCAGCAAATGTAGCAAAGGCAGGAACCGGATCCTTCTGTGCGCGGTCATCTTGAGCATCCTGACCCTGACGCTGGTGTTCGGCATCTCTTACGGGAAGATCCGGGGAGAATATCTGCAGACGATCCGGGAGGAAGGGACGGCTGCCTCCGGGCGCCTCCAGGGTGGAGACGCCTCCCAGTATGCCCTGATCAGATCCCTTGAGTATATCAGGTGGGCAGGAAGAAGTGTGCCCGTGGGAGTAGCAAGGTCGCAGGAAACGACTTCCGTTCCGGGGCAGGGTGAAGAGGAGGTGGCGGATACTTGCGCGGTAAGTTGGCTGGACAGCGCCGCCTGGGCGGATCTGTTCCGCCCCGCCTACACGGATATTCACGGGTCTTACCCGGAGGCGGAGCAGGAGATCATGCTTTCTCAGAGAGGGATGGAGGCTCTGGGCATCAAGGATCCCAAAGAGGGCATGGAGATTTCTCTGGATATATCTATCGGGCTCTTTGGCAGTTCAAAGGAGACCTTCCTCTTAAGTGGATGGTTCACGGAGTATGGGACGGACTCGGCGCCGGCCTACATATCGAGGGCAAAGCTGGAGAGCTGGGGATTCTCTGTCGATGAAGAGGCAGATATCCTGTTCTGTCAGTCGGACCGGCTTGGATGGGAAGAGACAGAGGAAAGACTCTATGCAGAGATCCCAATGCAGGACGAGGCGCAGAAGGTGTCCGTGTCTGACACCGCCACCCGGAGCGCGGCGGAGGGGCTGGCCGGGGGATATGGAATGGCGGCGCTGGGGGCTGTGGTGGTATTGTGCGGCAGCTTTTTCCTGATCCACAATGTGATACAGATATCTATTGAGGGAGACGTGCGCCGCATCGGTCTTCTCAATGCCGTGGGGGCTACCGAGAAGCAGATCCGGAAGATCTATCACAGGCAGATCTGGCGGCTCCTGGCGTGGGGAACAGCAGTCGGAGTGGCTCTGTCGGCAGTTTTATTGCTGAAGGTGATACCGGGCATCCTTGGGAGGCAATATCTGCAGGAGGTGGGAGGCGCAGAAGGGCTTCAGATCTTCCGGCCGGCCATCCTGCTTGCGTCGGTGCTTTTTGCAGTGTGTGTGGTCCTGCTTGCATCCGGGGGAGTGATCCACCGGGCGGTGGGACAGTCCTGTGTGGAAAGTATGAAAGATACCGGGATGAAGGAAGGAAAGAGGCCGTTCAGAATATCCTTAAGGCGGAAGTGGCCTGCGGAGGAGATCCTGTACCTTGCCTGGCGAAGTCTCCTGGGATACCGGAGGCGCTTTGTCCTGACAGTCTTGTCTTTGTTTCTGGGAATGACCGCGTTCCTGGGAACGGTGGTGATCACGTCCGGAAGCGATTATGTCCATGCGCTGCGAAATCGCCCGGATTTCCTCATAGCGGGCCAGTTTGGCCAGTTTGGCCGGGAACAGGGGTACGGGGAGGAATATAAACTCCGGGATGGAGGAGAAGACCCCATGCAGACAGACGGAAGTAACGTTGAGTTGCTGTATGACAATGGATATGATGAATTTTCTCCCATTTCTCCCGAGGTAAGACGGGAACTTCTAGCGCTGGACGGAGTGGAAGAGGAAAAGACCTATATCATGGAAGGGGCTTATCTGTACAGCCAGATCTCCAAGAAAGGGATCCGGCCTCTGGAGAGCGGTTTTTTCCCGGAAGAGGGGGCTGCCTCCGGAGCCGAGATGGTCAAAGGAGGGACCCAGGATGTGGTCCAGATCTTAAAAGAGGACGAGATCAGAGTCTTAAAAGAGTACGTCAGTGCAAAGGGACTGCCGGCAGATATGGCCTCCCTGGAGGATGGGACCGGCGTCATGATCCTCCATGACCATGCCCTGTCTCCCCGACAGGAAGAACTGGCGGCAGAAAGTGTGGGCGAGCCGGTGGTGTTCGAAACGATGCTGTCGAAAGAAGAAAGGATCGCCTGGAACCAGATGTCGCCGGAAGAAAGAGATGAGAGAGAAAAAAGCGGGGATTTCCCGGTAAAAAGATCAGAACCGCTGGCGCTGTGCGGATATCTTGACAGTCAGGCGGAAGATTTCCCGAATCTGCGGCGGACCTGGCATGGAAGAGAAGGAGACATTAATTATCTGATCAGCGAGAAGGGATTTGAGAAACTCCCCACGGACAAGAAGACGCTTTACATGGAACTGAACGTGGAGCGGAAGCGGGAGAGGGCGGCAAAGGCTGAGATAGAGAGGATCATATTGGAGGAAAATCAGAGGCGGAGCCGCATGACAGAGGCGGCGTTTGACCAGGGAAATGGCGAGGCCGGGATTTTCTGCATCAGCAGATCGGACCTTATGGAGGAAGCGGTGGTCTATCTCCAGGGAAACCGCCAGATCCTGGGAAGTATCAGCGCCGTTCTCCTGCTGGCGGGATGTACGAATTATGTGAATGTCATGTTCACGGGAATCCTTGCCAGGAGAAGAGAGCTTGAAACAATGGAGAGCATCGGGATGACGGGGCGGCAGAAGAAGGCTGTGATCCTGGCGGCAGGGGGATATTACGCTCTCCTGACATCGGTGTTGCTGCTGACAGTGGGAACAGGGATCCTTCTGCTGATCCGCGCCTATATGGAGCAGAGTCTGTCTTACTTTGTATTCTCATATCCCGCGGGCTGGCTGCTCCTGCTGATCGGGGGGATGGCCGGCGTGTGCGCCGTGACTGCCGGCTTGTCGCCCTATTGGACCAGAGCGGGAGGAAAAGTTTAAACCATATAAACCTCAATTCCCTTTTCCTCATAGTACTCCAGATATGCCTGGGGGATATCAGAATTAACGATCACGGTCCCTACCTCATCCAGTCTGCACAGGTAGATGAAGGTCCTCCGGTCAAACTTGCCGGTGTTGGCCAGAAGGAAAGCCTGCCTTGTATTCTGGAATAAGTACTCGTACAGCGGGAGCTGGGCCCGGTTGATGATAGAATATCCGTAGTGGAGGTCCACACCGTCCACCGTGAAGAAAACCTTATCAAAGTATAACTTGGCCAGAGCGTCCGAGGTATACTCTCCGATCGTCTCGATATGGTTTGTCTCTGTGTGGATATAACCGCCCAAAAGAAGGACGGAGACTTGTGGGTTGGAGGCCAGTTCCATGACAGCCGTGATGTTGGTGGTGACTACGGTGATATTTGTCTTGCTGCTCTCTGTGATGTATTTGCAGAGCAGGTTGCAGGTCATACCGGCCCCGATAAATATGATATCGTTGGAGTTGATGAATTCGGAGGCTTTCTTTGCGATCGCTTCCTTGTCAGTCAGGGCGGCATCCGGCTGGGGCGTCCATTTTGTATCATGGTACAGGATAGAGGGGGAGGATTCCCGGCACTTAACGCCGCCGCGGGTCTTCATCAGCAGCCCCTGATCCTCCAGGTCGCTCAGATCCCGCCTGACTGTAGAAAGAGACACATTCATCAGTTCGCCCAGCCGTTTGGTGGACGCGACCTGATGTTCTCTTAAATAATTGATAATGTATTTCTGTCTCTCAAGTGCTACCATCTCTTGTCCTCCCCGTTTATACTCACAAGACATTTTCTTTAAAGCGATCCTCGATCTTGACCAGACGGCTGGTGCCAAGTCTGGAAGCGCCAAGCTCCACAAACTTCTCCGCGTCCGCAAAAGAAGAGATGCCGCCTGCGGCCTTGATCTGTACGTTCGGTCCAACGTGCTTGGCGAATAGTTCCACATCTTCAAAGGTCGCCCCGCTGGTGGAGAAGCCGGTGGATGTCTTGATGAAGTCTGCGCCGGCCTTGGTGACCAATTCGCACATCTTGATTTTCTCTTCTTCTGTCAGAAGACAGGTTTCGATGATTACTTTTAAAATATGCTGTCCACACGCTTTTTTGATGGCAGAAATCTCGTCCAGGACGAAATCGTAATCCTGATCTTTCAGCGCTCCGATATTGATGACCATATCGATCTCGTCTGCTCCATTTTCTATGGAATCCCTGGTCTCAAATACCTTTGTTTCAGTAGTGGAATTGCCATTGGGGAAACCGATCACGGTGCAGATCTTTATCGCATCGCCGGCATATTCCTTGGCCTTTTTCACATAGCAGGGCGGGATGCACACAGATGCGGTCCCATACTTGGCGGCATCATCACAGATTGCTCTGATCTGCTCCCATGTGGCGGTCTGAGCTAAGAGTGTGTGGTCTACTTTTGATAAGATTTCTTGGTGTGTCATATTCATGTCCTTTTTATAAATCTGGATTGCGTTTATTATGGTACTGGTGCCGCGGCTCCCTGGAGAGGAGGAGACTGTGGCATCTCTCATATTAAGCCAAGAAGGAGATTCTGTCAACATTGCTTGGCTGAAAATGATTTATTTTGAAGCAAAATGAATTAAAAACTAAAAATAGTGATTGAAAAATGATTTTATATGTGCTATTATGCACTTGCAAAGACGAAAACGTCAAAAAACAGTAGCTGTAAAGCAAAACGGAAGGGCCGCTACAGCAGCCCTCCCGTACTCTCTCTCTTCTTATCAGCCTTCGATCTCAATATATTTCTTTGCGTCTACAGCCGGTTTGGCCTCTTTCTTCGGAACGGTGACCTTCAATACTCCATGCCGGAACTTCGCGCGGATGTCTTCTTCTGTCAGATCATCTCCAACGTAGAAGCTTCTCTGGCAGGCGCCTGCGTACCGCTCCTGACGGATGTAGCGTCCGGCTTTTTTGTCTTCTTTCGATTCCAGTCCCTTCTCGGCGCTGATGGTCAGATAGCCGTCATTTAATTCAATCTGGACTTCATCCTTCTTGAATCCAGGAAGATCAAGGATGATCTCATACCGGTCGTCGTGTTCCTTGATGTCGGTCTTCATCATTCGTTTCGCCCTGTGGCCATACAGCTTCTTCTCGGCCTTCCTCATATCAGAATCATCAAACCATGGAAAGTCATTCCAAAGATCGTCAAATAAGTTTTCTCCAAAAATGCTTGGTAACATCATAAGTCATTCCTCCTTCTTCCTGTTCAGCCATTATCCTTCGATCGCGATCTGTTTCTTGGCTTCAACAGCCTGTGAAGCAGCCTTCTTCGGGAGTGTCAGCTTCAGGATACCGTCCTCGTATTTTGCCTTCACATCTTCCTGGGTGAGAGCGTTGCCTACATAGAAGCTTCGGCTCATGGCACCAGAATAACGTTCCTGACGGATATATTTTCCGTTTTCATCCTTCTGGTCTTTGTCAAGGTCCTTTGAGGTGGAAACGGTCAGATA
>DXGF01000123.1 GCA_019114065.1 Candidatus Dorea gallistercoris | reverse complement strand
AAGGAAGAAACTCGAGCGCATCCCAGAAGCGGCTTTCCGTGAGACTGTCGCAAATGCTCTCATTTACAGGACCTGGGATGTACACGCCCAAATAAGAATCTTGATGTTTGACGACAGAGTAGAGGTCATATCCCCAGGCGGCCTGCCAAATGGCATCACCAAGGAAGAATACCTGTCCGGCAGGATTTCTATACTGAGAGATCCTATAATAAGCAATCTGTTTTTCAGATCAGGGATCGTCGGAATATTTGGAACGGGAAATGGGAACGGCACCCGGTATCATCTTTTACCCGCTACCGGTACGACACCGTCGGGACACCCCACTCTTTTGCCTTCCTCCGCCAGTCCGCAATTTCCTCTGACGGGGGAGTTGCGAATTCCACCGGCGGCAGAGACAGGCCAAGCTGTCGATATTTCTCTTCTCCGAATCTGTGGTAGGGAAGGAACTCCAGCTTCGCCCCGGGCATATGCTCTCTCATGAAGTCACAGGCCGCCCGCAGGTTTCTCTCATCTGTATTCACCCCGTGGATCGCCGGGATGCGGACTACCATGGGGATTCCGAGACCTGCGGTCCTTCCCGCGTTCTCAAGGATCTTCTCATTGGAAACACCGGTGAATTCCCGGTGTTTCCCGGCATCCATATGCTTCAGGTCATAGAAGATCAGATCCATCTTCTCCAGGATATCCCGCACATTCTCAAATGTGAAATATCCGCAGGTCTCCAGCGCCATAGAGATTCCCCGGTCGTAAAATTCTCCCGTCAGCTCCCGCAGGAACGCCTCCTGCATGGTCGCTTCCCCACCAGTAAAGGTAATACCGCCCCCAGAGCTTCGATAGAAGATCCTCTGTCGTTCGATCTGCTCTAAGATCTCTTCCGTCTCCACATACCGGGTCATGGCATTCTCAAGAGTCTGTCCCTCCGGGTTCGCGCACCATGCGCACCGGAGAGGGCACCCGGCCAGAAATAAATTGGTCCGAATTCCCTCTCCGTCGTTGACGGAGAAATCCTGTAGCTGCATGATATAGCCGCCCATCCGTATTTCTCCCTGTATCCTTTCTTTCTAAAATTCTGCGTGCTCCGTTCTAGCAATGATCGCATCCTGCATGGAGCGGGATAAGTTGACAAACTGTGTGCTGTAGCCGGCCACCCGCACCAGCAGATCCTTATACTCCTCTGGATGTTCCTGGGCTTCGCGCAGGACTTTGGAGGAAAGGGTATTAAACTGCACATGAAAGGCCCCCAGTGCGAAGAATGCCTGGATCATCGCCCCCAGATTGGCCTGGCCCCGTTTCGTGGCCACCAGATCATGGTTCAGACGCAGGTTCAGAAGCGTCCCGCCGGAATGGATCTCCTGGTTGACCTTCGCCGCGGACCGCATGGCCGCAAGAGGCGTGGACGTATCGCTCCCCACATAGGGAGATACGCCCTCGCTGGAAGGCTCCCCGTTCTTCCGTCCGCAGGGTGTCGCCCCCAGGACGCGCCCCATTGGGATATAGTTGGAAATCCCCATAAACGCCGTATTAAAGGGCGCCCCGAAAACGTCTTTATACTGATGGATCTCCCGGTAGTACCAGTTGGCGATCCGAATCGCGATCTGATCCACATAGTCGTCATCATTGCCGTATTTTGGAACTGCCTGCGCTCTCTGCCGCAGTTCCTCATAGCCTTCCCAGTTGGCGGCAAGGGCTCTGTCCAGTTCTTCCATCGTGACCGTCTTTTCCTCGAAGACCAGTCTCTTGATCACCGCCAGAGAATTGGCCACCACCGCCAGGCCAATCCCCGTGATGACCGGACCTACATGATACTTTGCGCCGCCGTTACTCAGATCCCGGCCTTCCTCCAGACATGCCTCGATGCAGGAAGACAGAAACGGCCGCGGCACCATTTCCTGATGCAGCTTCTGAGCCTCCACTGTGGCAATGACCGAATGCCTGCACAGATTGGCGAACTGTCGGTAGAACGCCGCCTCCACCTCTTCATAGGAAGAAAATTCCCGGCAGGGCTTCTCCACCAGCCCCATCTGAACGCCGGTCATCCGGCTTCTGCCCTCATTCAGCGCATACTCCAGCGCGCTGCCAAAATTCACATTCACCGCCGCGGTCCATTCTCCGGTCTTACGGTAATGAGGGACCACGCATCCGCAGTTATTCCAGTCCCTGGCATCCTCCGGCTCATAGCCCGCGTTGATCAACATCTGGTATCCCACGCTGTCATTATGGATCGCCGGGAACCCCGTTCCCTTGCTCACCAGATGAGTGACCGCATCCAGGAATTTCGCCGGACAGTCCGCATGGACCCGCACGCTCAGCCCCGGCTGGTGCGTCTTTATCTCTTCCGTAGCCTTCAATGCCATATACGTCACATCGTTGGTGGCATCTAAACCCTCCCGGGTCCTGCCTCCCACGGTCAGATTCTGGAATTGGTTATAGCCCGCGAAATAGTCTGCCGTGTTGGCTGAGATCGTCCATACCCACTCGGAAAATTTCAGCCACAGAGCCTCGATCAGCTCCTGCGCCTGCTCTTGTGTAATACGCCCTGCCGCTTTATCCTTTTGATAGTAAGGGTCCATATACTGATCAAACCGTCCTGGGTTCAGAGCCAGCGGATTCTCCGACAGGATTCCGCCCACCTGGGTAAACCACACAAACTGGAGCGCCTCGTAGAAAGTCTCCGGCGGAAATTCTGGAACTCTCCTGCAGTTTTTCGCGATCTTAAGAAGTTCCTCCCTGCGGACTTCATCCTGCTCCTTCCCTGCCAACCGCTCCGCCTCGTCCGCGTAACGGTTGGCGTAACAGATGATCCCTTCTGAGGTCAGGATCACGGAGCGGTAGAACACGATCTTGTCCATATCCTCCGGGCGCGCCTCGTCCAAAGCCTCTATCTTCTCCCTTGCTTCCCGGATGATCCCGCCAAATCCTTTCACAAACAGTACATCCTGGTAATCCGGCGTCACCTCGCCCACGGCCTGCCGCCACTTGGAATCGTTGTCGATCACGCCGGTGTCCACACCGATCTTATAAGTCTCCTCCGGCACTCTTGCCAGAAAAGCCTCTTCCAGAGACTGCCCCTTCCAATAAGGAAAGATTTCCTCCCGCACGAATTTCCGCTGTTCATCGGTCATCACATAGGGGTCCTGGGGACGTTTATCGAAATCTTCCATCTCCTGATCCACCCACAGCCAGGAGAACTCCGGCGTCAGGATCCCGCATTTACGAAACTCACCCACCGCTCCTACGATCAGCTCTCCCTCGAAGATATGTACCTCCAGTTCACAGCATGTATCATAAAAGGCCTGGGCCCGCCGGATCGCCACATGCTGTCCCTCCGTCCGCTTATGGGACTGGGTCCAGAGATACGCCCGCTCGCAGGAGATCGAAGGTTTAGAATTGACATAGTTCTGGCGTATCTTTTCAATCCTGTCTGTTACCATTTTGCTCCCTCCTGTATTTTTCTTCTTATTTATAAGCATTATATTCTGCGGGGGCAGGAGAAGTCAATGGTTTTCGCCGTTCCTTACTTGCTGTATCTCCTGGCGCTGTCGCGGCTGGTGCCGTTTGCCACCGCATTATCAAATGGTCAGACAGCGATCACCAAACGATAACCAGCCTCGGACATAAGCCATCCGTTAAAACGGCATAAAAAACCCCAGAGACTGCCTTCTCTGGGGTTTCGGTACTCTTAGTGAATAATTATATCATTTTGCCTATGGGTCTGATAGCATATACCCTTTACAAAATCAATATACGTAAAAACTTTTGTAATATTCCTTTCTTTCCTCAATTTTCAGAAAAAAATCACCGCCCCCACGGCTCCTCAGTCCGCAAAAACAGTGATTCAACTGCGCGATCAGGGGTTCGAACCCTGGACACCCTGATTAAGAGTCAGGTGCTCTGCCAGCTGAGCTAATCGCGCATCTTCTATTGTTGTCTGTGTCTCGTTTGTCTCAACGCAAAAGCTATTATATAACAGAT
>DXGF01000122.1 GCA_019114065.1 Candidatus Dorea gallistercoris | reverse complement strand
CACCCGCGGGGAGCTGGAGTATAAGAGGAGGCCAGGAATGGCTGTCCCGGCCTCCTTTTAAAATCGCAACTCCCCACAGACCAGCATTCTACAGCGTATCTCCCCTGCGGATATAACCCGGATGCTCTTTCTCCGCCACAACTTCTTTCACATGGATCAGTCTGGCGTGCTTGTCTATCACCAGATTCTCTGCGTGGACGTCTTGTCCGATCACTGCTCCCGGCAGGACCACACAGTTTTTCACAACAGCTCCCTGTTTGATCTCGCATCCTCTTCCGATGATCGAATTCTCGATCGCCCCTTCGATGAGACAGCCATTGGACACTACCGAGTTCTTCACGTCCGCCGTATCAAAATACTGTGTCGGGCAGGAGTCATTGGTCCTGGTATAGATTGGCCACTCATCCGTGAATAATGTTCTGGCTGTTTTGAAATCGATCAGAGAAATATTCGCGTTATAATAACTGCTGAAATCCGTGATCGACGCGAAAAATCCTCTGTGGGACACACCTCTGATGTCTAGTTCCTCACATTCCTGACTTACGATATCCGCAAGCGTATACATGGAAGAGAGCTTGTGCGCTTTGTGGATCAGTTCCAGGAACAGTTCCTTCTTCATCACATAGGTGTCCATGAAAATATTGCGGCTCTTGGCGCTTCCCCGATTCGCCTCAATGGAAAGCACTCCTTTCTGACGGTTCAGGTTCAGAAAACTGCAGCTTAAATAGGATTCTTTCGCATTGTCTACAGAATGATAAAGCAGAGTGATATCCGCGCCCGAATCCACATGTTCACGCAGAAGTTCGCTATAGTCCATCACATAGACCATATAGCTCGGCGCGATGACCACATATGGAAAATGATTGTTTTCAATACATTCTATATTTTCCATATAAGCGGCAATGTCATTGTTATAGATATCATTTTCCATCCCATTTTCAGAAAACAGGATATGCAGCTTTCCCCTTTTGGAGTTGATGTTATAGTGGCGCCCGGTCCCCAGATGCTCCGTCAGCGAGCGGGGTTTTCTACGGATGTATACCTGGATGTTGTCGATGCCGCTGTTGCTCATATTGGAGATCGGAAAATCAATGACCCGGTACCTTCCAAGGAATGAGAAAGCTCCTACAGGGCGGTAGGGCTGAAGGCCTTCCACCCGGATGTGATTCCCGGCAAAATTAACGATTCCAAATGCTCTCGCCATACTACTCTACCCCCTTTACTCGTTTCGCCACAAGTTCGATATGTTCGCTGTCCGGCGATCCCACGACCGCCTCTTTTCCGATCTTGATCCCGTCCGCCGCAAGCGCCCGCTGTACAACGGCTCCTTCTTCCACTTCCACGCCCGGCATCAGAACGCTGTCGATGATCTTCGCTCCGGCCCCTACTCTCACACCTGTAAAAAGCACTGAGTTCGTAACCTCCCCTTCAATGATACATCCCTGCGTGATAAAGGCGCGCTTGATCTTCGCCTCTGGCCCTATGTACTGTGGAAGCGCCGTCACATCTTCTGTATAGATCTTCCAGGTCGAGTCATTCAGATCCAGCTCATTATTCTTGTCCAACAGATCCATATTCGCTTCCCACAGGGAATCTATCGTTCCCACATCTTTCCAGTATCCTTTGAATTTATACGCGTAGAGATCCCTGCCGTCTGCCAGCATCTGAGGAATGATATCTTTTCCAAAATCATGGCTGGAATCCGGATTCTTGATATCTGCTGTCAGCATTTTCCTCAGAAGCTTCCAGTCGAAGATATAGATCCCCATGGATGCCAGATTGCTCTTGGGATGCTCCGGCTTCTCCTCAAACTCTACGATCCTTCCATTTCCATCTGTATTCATAATGCCAAAACGGCTGGCTTCCCGCATAGGCACTTCGATCACCGCGATCGTCACATCCGCGCCCCTCTCTTTATGCTCTGCCAGCATTTTCGCGTAGTTCATCTTGTAAATATGATCTCCCGATAAAATCAGCACATATTCCGGAGAATAGGTATCGATAAAATCAATATTCTGCGAGATCGCATCCGCTGTACCGCGGTAGACATCCAGGTCCGTGTCCGCTTTTTCACGGGGCGGCAGTACAAAGACGCCGCTGTCCTTCGCGTCCAGCCCCCAGCGGCGGCCAGCGGCCACATAGCTGTTCAGCAGGATCGACTCGTACTGTGTCAGGACTCCCACGATGTCAATTCCGCTATTTGCGCAGTTACTCAAGGGAAAGTCCACGATCTTATATCTTCCGCCATATGAAACAGCCGGTTTTGCCACTTTATTCGTAAGTTCATGCAGACGCGAACCTCTCCCGCCAGCCAAGATCATTGCCAACATGGTATTTTGCTTCATAGCGAATCCTCTCTTTCCTTTTCTTCCTCAATATTATACAATTTTTATTCCATTTATGCAATATTTTGTGTGATATTGCATAAAAACAAAAAAACTGCCAGGCTTTTCTTCCCGACAGTTTTTCTCTTCTTATAATGTCAGTGACGGAGCTGTGTAGGTACGTCCTCCCAGCTCCTGATCCAGCATATACAGGCTCTTGGCATCTCCGCCAAAAAGCTCCATCTTCTTGATCAGATCGCTTGCGTTGGTCTCTTCCTCTCCCTGTTCTTTTACAAACCAGTCAAGGAACTGCATGGTCCGGAAATCTTTCACTTCGTATGCCGCCTCATAGATCGTGTGGATCAGGCCGGTAACGTATTGTTCATGTTCATATCCAGCTTTCAGCGCATCCATTTTCTCTTTCAGCACCGCATCCGGTTTATCGATCGCCTCAAAAGTCACCGGAACATCGTTATTCTGCATATACTGGATGAACAATATCGCATGATCCCGTTCCTCCTGTGCCTGGATCTGATACCAGTTGGCAAAACCGTCTAATCCCTGCTCCTTATAGAAATTCGCAAAGCTTAAATAAAGATACGCGGAGTAGAACTCCTTGTTTACCTGAGTGTTTAATAACTGGGCAACTTTTTCATTTAACATATGAGACATCTCCTTTATGTTTTTTCACTAACAGTATACCTCTATCATATGGAATTTTCAATCACAAAGGACGCCTGACTGTAATTCCGACAAGGAGGCCTGACGGGTGCACACTCTTTCAAGAAGCGCCTCATCATGGCTGACTATCAAAAGACCGAGACCTCTTCTTTCTGCCTCCTCAAGAAGCACGTTCCAGATCCTGGCCTGTGTCGCCAGATCCAGCATGGCGGAGATTTCATCACACAGCAGAAACTGTACTCCCGGCCTGAGGGCCCGGGCCAGACAGAAGCGTTGCAGTTCACCTCCGGACAATTCTGAAGGAAAACGCCTCAGCCATTCCTGGTGTATCCCAAGCTGTTCCATCCTCTCCTTTTGTTCCGAACCATCCATGCCCGACTCCTTCAGCGTTACTCCCAGACGAAGCAGGGGATCCACCGCCATTTCCGGATGCTGCCAGAGCATCTGCACCGGGCAGACTCCTTGATATCCTGCCACAGGTCTTCCGTCCAGCAGGACTTCCCCCCGTCTGGGATATTCATAGCCGGCCATCAGGCGACAGAGGGTTGTTTTCCCTCGTCCGCTGGGCGCCGTTAATCCCACCCTCTCTCCCGGATGGATCGTAAGACTCACCTGATCCAGGATCGGCCGCTTTCTCCTCCTATGATAATAAAACGTAACATTCTTCACTTCCAGAATCATCTATTCCCTCCATCCTGCGGTCCCTGAGGCCCCGGCAGAGACTCTACCCTATCATATCCGCGGGCAGTAAAGTCATGTTCCGGCATAGCGCTCCAGAGCGCTTTTGTAAATGGATGGCGCAGTCCTCTGCCCTCCCGGAAATCTTCCGGCTCCGCCTCCTCGATCGTCCTCCCCTCATAAAAGACCACGATCCGATCAGCGACCGTCAGAGCCAGCCGCAGATCATGGGTGATCAGCAATACACCAGCCCCCTCATCCGCGATCTCCCGGAAATGCCCCAGAATCCTGCGGGCGGTCGGTTCGTCCAGCCCCGGTGTCGGCTCGTCGGCGATCACCAGTTTGGGCTCTTCCGCCACCGCGGAGGCGATCAGCACTCTTCTTGCCATTCCCCCGGACAATTCAAAGGGATACAACTCTTCCGTCTCCGGCCCCAGGCCATACCGTTCCAGCGCGGCACGAAACTTCCGTTTTATCTCTGGATCTTTGCTTCCTCTCCATAGCTGGGGTCCGACCTTCATCAAAGGGTCCAGGCAGGTCACACCCTGGGGGATCAGCCCGATCTTGCGTCCCCTAAGCTCCCCCGCCCGCCGCGCGGTCAACGGCTGTCCTTCATAGAGGATTTCCCCTTTCATATGGCTGTTATAGGGCAGGATCCCAAGGATCCCCTGGGCCAGCAGGCTCTTCCCGGAGCCGCTTGCCCCCACCACAGCCACCACCTGCCCCGGCCAAATGCGCAGAGACAAGTCCCGGATCGTCTGGAGTTTCTTTCTATGGGTTCCCTTGTCATACTGGGTAAATGCTATGGCCAGATGACGGATCTCCAGCAAAGGCGTGTTCATTCTCCTACCTCCTTTAATCATGTACGCTGGCCGGATCTGACAGCCGTCG
>DXGF01000121.1 GCA_019114065.1 Candidatus Dorea gallistercoris | reverse complement strand
GGCCTGACGCTGCGCGTCATTGAAGTAAGCAGGAACAGTGATGACTGCTTCTGTAACTTTCTCTCCCAGATAGCCTTCCGCGTCCGCTTTCAGTTTCTGCAGGATCATAGCGGAGATCTCCTGTGGAGAATATTTCTTGCCATCGATCGTCACTCTGTAGTCGGAACCCATCTCTCTCTTGATCGAAGAAATGGTCCGCTCCGCGTTGGTCACCGCCTGACGTTTCGCAGGCTCGCCCACCAGACGCTCTCCCGTCTTTGTAAATGCCACAACAGACGGTGTCGTTCTCGCTCCTTCTGTATTTGCGATAACAGTTGGCTGTCCACCTTCCATAACGGCGACACAGCTATTAGTTGTTCCTAAGTCAATACCAATGATTTTGCTCATAATGCTCTTCCTCCTAATATTTTCTATGATCATGTTTTGGTGGTTATCCTGTTTTCAAGGGGGTCAGTTTGCCACTTTTACCATACTGTGTCTCACAACGGAGTCACGGTACGTATACCCTTTCTGGAACTCTTCCGCAATGATATTTTCGCCAAGCTCCTCATCCTCCACATGCATCACCGCATTGTGGAAATCCGGGTTGAACTCTTTGCCGACCGCCTCGATCGGTTTGACTCCGAGTCCTTCCAGCGTGGTCATCAACTGCTTATACACCTTCTCCATTCCCTGTACAAAGGGATCTTCTTTTTCTTCCTCCTTCACGCCCTCAAGCCCTCGCTCGAAGTTGTCAACGATCGGGAGTATCTTATCTATGATATCTTTCGCTCCAATCTCGTACATCTGGGATTTCTCCTTATCCGTACGTTTGCGGAAGTTATCAAACTCTGCCATCTGACGGGTCAGCTTATCCGTCAGTTCCTCGATCTTCTCATCCTTCTTGTCTTTCTTATTCTTCTTGCCAAACAATTTCTTTCCAGAAGATTTCTCCTCTTTGTCGGAAGTCTCTTCCGCCGTATCATCGGCGTCCTGCTCGGTCTTGACGTCTCCCTCTGCTTCTTCGGCCTTCTGGTAGTTCTCATCCTGTGCGCCTTCCCCGGCCTCACCGGCTTTGGCTTTTGCTTCTTCCACCGCTTCCTTTACCATATCTTCCTGGCTTTTTTCCTGCTTATTTTCCAAGGGTCATTCCACCTTTCCTGCTACTCTTTCTTGTGAAACATCTGATCCAACTCATTCTGCAACCGTTTCATGGATTTCAGGACGTGCTCATAATCCATCCGCTTGGGACCGATAATACCTATGGTTCCCTTCATGCCGTCGCCTAATTCATAGGTGGCGGTCACTACGCTGCAGTCCTTCATATTCTGCACCGGCGTCTCATCTCCGATGTATACCTGGATTCCGGTATTGTCCTCCCGGGACAAGGTCTGAGTCACAAGTTCGGTCAGCTGCTGCTTTTCCTCAAACGCGCTGATGATCTCCTGCGCGCTCTGCTTGTCGCTCAATTCCGGATATTTGAAAATGTTGGTGGCGCCGCTGGTGTAGATCTGCATATCTTCATCCACCTGGATTGCGTCTGCCACAGCATCCAGAACATTTCCGATCACTCCGCTGTGGATTCCGGCCTGCTCCTTTAACCTGGCGATCAGTCCCAGATTGATCTCCTCGATGGACATCCCATTCAAAGTCGTGTTCAGAAGCATATTCAGCTTCAGCAGATTCTCATTGCTGATCGGCTCATCCACCGGAATGATCTTATTCTTGATCACATTTCCGCCAAGGACGATCACCGCGATCACCTGCTCCGGATCCACCATGGATAACTGGATAAATTTCAGCTTATTCGCGTTGTTCATGGGAGTGGATACCATGGTGGCATAGTTGGTATTATTTGCCAGAACCCTTGCCGCCTGCTTCAAAAGCTGATCCATCTTGTCTGCCTTATCCAGCATCTGCTCCTGCAGTTCATTCAGCTCCTGCTCCTTTTGCTCCATCAACATATCCACATATAACCTGTAGCCTTTGTCGGAAGGAATCCGTCCCGCTGACGTGTGAGGCTGGATGATGTAACCCATCTCTTCCAAGTCTGCCATCTCGTTACGGATCGTTGCGGAACTCAAATTCAGATCCGTATACTTGGAAATGGTCCTGGAACCAACTGGCTCTCCCGTCTCCAGATACGTCTGGATGATCGCGTGAAGGATCTTGAGCTTACGGTCACTGAGTCCTTGTTCTGCTACCATAACGACATCCTCCTTCCATATTTTAGATTTGTTAGCACTCATTTGTTTCGAGTGCTAATTCCTTCGACTATTAATTTATCACTCCCCCCTTTATTTGTCAACAGTATTTCATGAAAATTATGTGAAAAAGTCAATTCAAGACGTAATCTTTTTCAAAAAGACTACGTCTCAAATTAACTTTTGCCCTGTACCAAAACGCCGACAGCCCTGTACCCATTTACGCAGAGAAGGCAGGACGCGTATCTCCACGTCCTGCCTTCTTTTCTCTGGCTGTTCTATTTTTCTTCTTTTTTGGTTGCTTTGTGCGCGGCCCGCTTCCTGCCGTACCAGATGATCACGCCCACATACGCGGCCGCCGCGATCACGCCGATCACATAAGCGGCTCCCCAGGGTACATTGAAACCGATCTTGGCGTTCACAATATAGGTAATCGTGACAAATGTGTACCAGGCGCCCGGGATCATGGGCATCCAGACGAATTTCGCCCGATTGTTCTCAAACATCCAGACGGAGATAGCCAGGAACGCGAACAGAGACAGGCTCTGGTTCGACCATGCGAAATAGCGCCACAGGATGTTGAACCCTTCCGCGTTGCTCTTGGCAAATACCAGGATCACCGCCACCAGGATGAAGATGACCGCCGCCAGGGTCAGACGTTTTCTCACATTCTTCTGATCCAGATGGAACGCATCAGAGATCGCCATACGCAGGGAGCGCAGCGCCGTATCGCCGGAGGTAATCGGAAGCACGATCACGCCGACCAGCGCGATGATCCCGCCCACCGGGCCCAGGATATCCTTGCAGACAACTCCGATGGTGGCTGTCGCAAGAGAGGCGTCCGCCGCCTGCAGGCCGAGATTGTAGACACCCATCGCCCCTGCGGCCCACACCATCGCGATGAATCCTTCCAGGACCATCATATTATAGAAGGTCATGCGGCCCTGCCGCTCGCTCTTCATAGTCCGGGAGATGATCGCCGTCTGGGTGGAGTGGAATCCGGACAGGATACCACAGGCAACCGTGATAAAGAAGATCGGGATAAAATGATTCGCGTTAAAATAGTCTCCATAGGATACCAGCGCGCCATTCCAGTTATCCCAGATATTGATCAGCGGATATCCCTTCGCGAACAGGCCGATGAACACACCAATCGCGGAGAATAGCAGGATCGCCCCGAAAACAGGGTAGATTCGTCCGATGATCTTATCGATCGGAAATACGGTGGCCACCAGATAATATACAAAGATCACCCCGTAGATCACCCAGGTAGACACAGATGTGGCGGATCCGTCAAATCCAAAGACCTGGGTCGCCGCAATGTCTCCGGGAGTATAGATAAATACCGCGCCCACCAGAAGCAGAAGAAGACTGCAGAAGATCTGGTAGAACGTGTAAACACCCTTATTGCTGTATCTGCGGATCATATCCGGCATCTGTGTCCCGCCGTCACGCAGACAGATCATACCGGAAAAGTAATCATGCATCGCCCCGCCGATGATATTACCGATCGGAATCGTAAGAAAGGCAATCGGTCCAAACAAAATCCCCTGGATCGGCCCAAGGATCGGGCCTGTTCCAGCAATATTCAGAAGATTGATCAAACTATTCTTCCACTCTCTCATTGGGACATAATCAAGTCCGTCCTGCTTGGTATACGCAGGCGTCTTTCTGTCATCAGGGCCAAATACTTTCTCACAGAACTTGCCGTACAGCGCCGCGCCGACAAATAAAATCGCAAGGCCGATGATAAAAGTCTGCATAAATATCCCTCCTTTTTCTCATTTCCTCTATACATACTTTTACACAGTAATGTAGTATAACAGTAAATTTCAGCAAAGTAAAGATGCATTCTTAACATTATTTCGGCACTACATGATTGATCTTTTTTCACATTTTCATCTTCTTTTCGACACTCCTTCTCAAGCTCTGACTCAGATGCTATAATACATCTTGTCAATTTTTTATAGAAAAGAGGGAAAAATGTGCTGGACTTTTTAGAACGAGAACAGATCGATCCGCAGGTGATCGCAGAGATACGCGGCTTTAGGAAAATGTACCCGCCCCAGGAAGAGACGCAGGCGCCGCCAAGATACTATTATTATGGAAAGGAAATCTGGGAACAGGCCGCTACAGCCCTGCTGGCAGGGGAGAATCTCCTCCTTGCCGGAGCAAAGGCCACCGGCAAAAACGTACTGGCAGAGAACCTTGCCGCCGCTTTCGGCCGCACTGTCTTCAACGTTTCCCTTCATATCAATGCAGATGCGGCCTCTATGCTGGGAACAGACACTTTTCGGAACGGAGCGGTCATCTTTCGTCCCGGTCCCGTTTACGAGAGCGCCGGGGCCGGAGGCTTCTGCATCCTGGATGAGATCAATATGGCCCGCAATGAGGCCCTAGCTGTTCTCCACTCCATCCTGGATTTCCGCAGGAGCGTCCAGATTCCAGGGTACGACGGCCTCACCATGCACGCCGGCGCCCGGTTTATCGCCACCATGAACTATGGCTACGCCGGCACCCGGGAATTGAACGAGGCTCTGGCCTCCCGGTTTATGATCCTCCACATGCCGGAAATCTCCAAAGAAAACCTGGAAAAGCTGGTCGTTCAAGAATTTCCCGCTCTGAGAACAGACTATGTCCGCCAGTTTACAGCTCTTTTCATTGATATCCGTGAGAAATGCCGCAGCGGGGAACTGACAGAAAAAGTGCTGGATCTGCGGGGGCTCATAGGCGCCATCCGCATGATGCAGGGCGGCCTTTCTCCTTACTCCGCCCTTGACATGGGGATCACCAACAAAACATCGGACGATTATGAGAAATCCCTGGTCCGGGATATCATCGCTTCCCGAATCTCTCGGAAAATAGTAAAAAGAGATATGTTTCAGGAGTAACCCATGGAAGATCAGAGACGACAGCCGCACCCTAAGAGGCGAGCGCTCAACATCATATGGACCGCCGCGGAAGACTACCACTTCACCCCTTCATTTACGGCCTTTTGGCAGGATGGAGAGCCGGACTTCTACCTGAATTCCATCATCGGATATGTCCACAAATGGTATGATCCCGCCGTCATAGATGGACTTTTTGAAACCTTGCGCCATTGTCTTTTCCGCGAAACACTGGAGGGGTTGCTCTGGGTCGCCCTGGAAAACTGCGCCTATGAAAGGGAATCGCCTCAGCGCCCCATCCTCTCAGAGCTTCGCCGGGAACACGCAGAAGCCTTCTTTCTCCAGGAGCAGTCCTGGTCCCGCCAGCAGTGGATGGCGCAGAACAGTCTTGTCTATGCGCTGCAGGCGTCCAGATGCCGTCTGGTCCTGGGGCAGTCTCCGGGACTTGCGAATCCCTGGGAGCGGAAATTATTTGAAGAGCTCCAATACGATGCCTCCTGGACATCCCAGGAGATCGCGGACCGGACCCTTGAGATCTTCCAGCGGTATTTCCACATTCATACCGCTTCCGGGCGTCCCGCGCTTCCGGCACGTCTGTGGCGGGCTCTGGGGACCTGTTGGAGACATTTCCTATTAAAGAAAATGCCCTCCCGATTCGTCCGCACAGACACACTGCTGGGAAGCCCTTCTGACGCCAGGCAGGCGGCTTCCACAGCCGGCCGCCTGCTGGATCTGAAACACAGTCCTGCCAGATCCCGCCAAAGCGACCTTAAGTATATCCAGGGCTGCTTCGGGGAACCGTTGTACTCAGAGGAGGAAGACCGGCGGATCCAACAGGAATCCTGTACTGACACACATGAACACTGCCATCTTTATTTTACCAAAGGCCAGTTAAGCGCCGCCCCTGACCCGGATCCGCTGGTGGAGAAAGCCAGGGATGATGCAAGGGAACAGGCCCGGAAGAATAAGGAGCATTTCCACAGCCGGCGCAGGTTCTATCAGACCAGCATCGTCCGCCTGCGCGAACAGATCCAAAACGCCCTCCTGGTCTACCCTCAGCCGCTCCGCCTGAGAAGCCGCTCCGGGATGCTGTTTTCCTCCCAGGTCTGGCGCGGGATCTATCTGGATGACCCCTATGTCTTTCAGGACACGATCGAGGAACCCGCTCCGAACTTCTCTGTGGACCTTATGCTGGACGCCTCCGCCTCCCGTCTGGAGAGCCAGGAGGTCATCGCGGCACAGGGATACGTGATCGCCCGCAGCCTGCGGCTGTGCCAGATCCCTGTGCAGGTGTTTTCCTTCCTGACCATCCGTGGATATACCGTCATGCGCCTTTTCTCCGGCTACGAAGACACAGATACACTTCCCAACATCTTTCAGTATTCCGCCGCCGGCTGGAATCGGGATGGACTGGCCTTTCGCGGCGCCAGGCAGCTGATGGACACCTCCCGCGCAAGGAACCGCCTCCTGGTCGTCCTCACCGACGCCAGCCCCAACGACGACCGGCG
>DXGF01000015.1 GCA_019114065.1 Candidatus Dorea gallistercoris | reverse complement strand
AGATTGTCTTGCCAGAAGGTCAATCTGCCCTGAGCAGATTGGCCTATTTTTATAAATAGACTGCCCTCATGTGGTGCTAAATATATTGAGAACTTTGCTTTAAAAATCTTCACAGAAATATTCAAAAACTTTATGGAGAAACAGCAATAAATTTTGATTGCAAACAGGAGGTTTTCCTATGGAAATAATTAAGAACCAGACATTTGATAATGAGCGTGCTTTCTATGGCAGAAATGATATTTTGTAAAGGATTGTTTCTTTGAAGGCCCTGCTGATGGCGAGAGTGCCTTCAAGGAGTGCGGTAATGTGCAGGTGGAACACAGCTTTTTTGAACTGAGCTATCCATTCTGGCACGACCATGATCTTACGATCCGAGATTCGGAAATGACGGAAAAATGCCGAGCAGCCTTGTGGTATTCTGATCATATTACCATCGAGAATACGAAACTTCACGGCATTAAAGCCCTGCGGGAGTGCTCGGATATTGTCATACGGGGCTGCGACATGATTTCCCCAGAGTTTGGATGGTTGGCTCATAATATCGAAATGGAGGATTGTGATGCTGAGAGCGAATATTTTATGATGCGCTCTGACAATCTGCATTTTATCAATGTACAGATGAAAGGCAAATATTCCTTCCAGTACATCGAGGACTCCGTGTTTGAGAACTGTACCTTTGATACTAAGGATGCCTTTTGGCATGCGAAAAATGTCACTGTGCGAAACAGTGTAGTTAAGGGGGAGTATCTGGCATGGTACTGTGAGAATGTTACCTTTGAAAATTGTAAAATCATCGGAACACAGCCTTTGTGCTACTGCAAGGGATTGAAGATTGTAGACTGCGAGATGATCGATTGTGACCTGGCCTTTGAGCGCAGCGAAGTGGAAGCGTCCATCGCTACATCGGTAGTGAGCATCAAAAATCCACTTCATGGAAGCAAGATCACTGTGCCAGAGGTAGGAGAGATAATCCGGGATATCGAAGAAGGAACCGGAACCGTACAGGTAACATATCAGGATACAGACTGACTGTACATTAAAGACACAAAAAAGTTGAACAGAACGAAAATACAGTAAGTAACAGTGGATAATTTTTAAATCACAAATGAAATTTTATTTTACCGACAAAGGAATACTATGAAGAAAAATAAACCATATCTTATTTCGACGGGCCACTGAAACCGGAGGAATAGCATAGAAAAAGGGAAGGGGAAGAAGCCGCATTGGTGCGATATCTTTCCCCTTTAATTAAGGTTACATATTCAGTTTCTGGTCAAAATCTGTCATTACTTCTGAGATCTTGATCTGCTGCGGACAGACGGCCTCGCAGCTTCGGCAGCCGACACAGGCTGACGGGCGTTTGTCCTCTGGCATTGCGTTTACAGCAAAAGGCGCGATAAAGCCTCCGCCGGTAAAGGTATGTTCATTATACAGTTTGATCAACTTAGGGATATCTAATCCCTGCGGGCAGTGGCTTGTACAGTAATGACAGGCGGTACAGGGAACGCCGCTGGCCATGTGACGGGCGATCTCAAGAAGCGTTTTTTCTTCCTGGGGGTTGAGAGGCTCAGCGGTATCAAAGGTCCGCATATTAGTCTGAAGCTGCTGGAAGCTGGACATTCCTGACAAGATCATGGTCACACTTGGGATGGACTGCAGGAAGCGGAACGCCCATCCGGGGATGCTCTCTTGTGGGCGCAGGGCCTGGAGTTTCTTTGTATCCTCTTCTGAGAGGGACGCCAGTCGGCCGCCCCGGAGAGGTTCCATGACCCAGACAGGAATCTGGTAAGAATCCAGTAGTTCTACCTTTTCCTTAGCGCTCTGGAATTCCCAGTCCAGGTAGTTGATCTGAAGCTGGCAGAATTCCATGTGTTCCCCATAGGCTTCCAGGAAACGTTTGATCACATCGATTCCGCCGTGAGCGGAAAAGCCCAGATGACGGATGCGGCCGTTTTCCTTCTGCTTCATAAGATATGAGAAAATCCCGTACTGGTCATCGTCCAGATAGGCATCGATGTTCATCTCACAGACATTGTGAAAGAGATAGAAATCAAAATAGTCTACCTGGCATTTTTCTAACTGTTTCTCGAAGATTGCCTCAACCTTTGGCATATTGGAAAGATCGTATCCCGGGAATTTGCTGGCAAGATAAAAGTTTTCCCGGGGATATGATTTCAGGATCCGGCCAAGGACAGACTCTGAATGGCCCTCATGGTAACCCCAGGCGGTATCGTAATAATTGATGCCGTGCTCCATGGCGTAGGAGACCATGCGGGAAGTCTCTGCTTCATCGACTGCGGCGTCATTGCCATCGAGGCAGGGCAGACGCATACAGCCCATGCCAAGAGCTGATAGATTCAAGTCTTGAAATTTTTTATAGATCATATTCTTGCCTCCTTTTCACTTTAAACAGTATAGCACCAGAAGCGGGAGACGACCACTTTTTTAAACAAATATATCAAAAAACTGTTAATCTGTCGTTAAGATGCGAAAGAGATAGGAAAGATATATTGACACTCTGTCTTGGGCAATGTTATATTCAAGTTAAATCTTTGTAAAACGACAGGGGGAATTCGTTTTCCTGCTGCTATTTTGCTGTAAAAAAGATTTGAATCAAAGAGAATAAAGAGGGATAAATATGGATGTTTCATTTTCGAGTTTCTGCCAGGAGGTTTTTTCGAACCCGGTCATGGCAGTGACGGTGGCGCTGACGCTGGGGGTGATCTTTGTCAATGGCTGGACGGACGCGCCCAACGCGATCGCCACATGCATTTCTACCCGCTGTATGAAAGTCCGGTCAGCGATCTGGATGAGCGCGGCGTTTAATTTCCTTGGTGTCCTGGTGATGACCAAGATCAATAGTTCTGTGGCCGCTACGATCAGTAATATGGTGGATTTTGGCGGGGAGACGACGGAGGCGCTGATGGCGCTGTGCGCGGCTTTGTTTTCCATTGTAGTCTACAGTGTGGCGGCCTCGATGTTTGGAATCCCTACCAGTGAGAGCCATAGCCTGATCGCTGGTCTTTCCGGGGCAGCAATCGCGGTCCAGGGCGGGATCGGAGGCATCAACTTCAATGAGTGGGTGAAGGTCCTCTACGGACTGGTCTTGAGCCTGGCGCTGGGATTTTTCACAGGATGGGTGATCTGTAAAGGGATCGCCGCCGTGTGCGCGGCGATGGACCGGAGAAAGACCAATCGGTTTTTCAAAGCGGGGCAGATCTTCAGCGCTGCTTTCATGAGTTTTATGCATGGAGCCCAGGATGGGCAGAAATTTATCGGCGTGCTGTTCCTCGGTGTTGCCTTCTGCAACGGTCAGAACAGCGTGGAGGGAATGCTGATCCCGGTATGGCTCATGGTGCTGTGCTCCACGGTCATGGGAATAGGGACCAGCGTAGGTGGAGAGAAGATCATCAAGTCTGTGGGCATGGATATGGTAAAGCTGGAGAAATTCCAGGGATTTTCCGCGGATCTGGCCGGTTCGATCTGTCTGCTTTTGGCAAGTACGTTTGGGATCCCGGTTTCCACGACTCACACCAAGACCAGCGCGATCATGGGCGTGGGAGCGGTAAAGCGGTTGTCGGCGATCAACTTTGGTGTGGTGAAGGATATGATGCTGACCTGGATCTTTACTTTCCCGGGCTGTGGACTGATCAGTTTTGTCATGGTGAAAATCTTCATGTTTCTATTTTAAAGGATAATAATGGAAAGATTTAGGAGGAAAGAAAATGGCGAAGAAACAGGATATGTATTATTTTGATCATTTTGTGGCCTGTGCGGAGGAGTCCTGTCATGCGGCCCACCTGCTCAGAGAAGTGCTGGGCAATTTTAAGCAGGAGGAGCTTTCCGAACATCTGGATCAGATGCATGAGATCGAGAACCGGGCAGACGGCAAGAAGCACGAAGTGATGGACAAGTTGGCAAGAGAGTTTATCCCCCCCATCGAGCGTGAGGATATCATCAATCTGAGCCAGCATCTGGACGATCTTACCGACAAGATAGAGGACGTGTTGCTCCGGGTCTATATGAATAATGTGACAGAGATCGAGCCGGACGCGGTCAGCATGACGGATATCATCATCCGCTGCTGTGAGGAGGTACGCGAACTATTGAAGGAATTCGCGAATTTTAAACACTCGAAGAAATTAAAGGAACAGATCATCCGCATCAATGATCTGGAGGAGGAATCGGACCGTCTCTATATGTCCAGTATGAGAAAGCTGCACGCGGAGACAAAGGATCCGCTCCGTATCATAGCCTGGAGAGAGATATACAGCTATCTGGAGCACTGCGCGGACGCCTGCGAACACGCGGCGGATGTGGTGGAAGGCGTCGTGATGAAAAACTCATAAAAATTTGAAAAATCATAAAACCGAAAGTCTTTCTTGTCCGTCTTTAAAGTATCAATAGAAAAGGAGAAGCAAAAGATGGAAAAATATTGTAAAACATGTGGAAATCTTCTGGTGCAAGGAGCGAAATTCTGCGGTGTCTGCGGGACCGCGATCGAAGAGGATGTTCAAAGCCAGGAGGAACAGAGGAAGGCAGAGAAAAAAGCAAAAATGGCACAGGGCGCCAAGATCATTGGCTCGGCTTCCGCGAGCGCGCTGAAGGGGGCGGTGAAATGGTCGGCCGGAGCGGCAGTGGCAATGGCGAATCTTTCTACCGGCGGCTCCATGTTCCATCGGGAATCCGCAATGAGAGATGCGGAGAAGAGTAAGAACGATTTCAAAAATGCCGCCCGGAAACTGAAAGCCTTGAAGGACCTGAAGGCAGATACCCAAGTTCCTCAAGATGTAAAAGAAACAAACGCGGAATTCTACGAAAAGAACTATGATCCGGCGCTGGACGACCTGGATTCTCTGGAGCATTGGTCTGGTTTCAGGAATGAGGATGGTTCTTATTCTAATTAATGTGGATCTGTGAGAAGGGCAGGCTTCTTTGATAGAGGCAGGCCCTTTTCTTTTGTCGGAGGGGTTTGAATAAATAATAAACAGAAAATATTAAAAATTTTTAAAAATATATTGACAATAAAAAGAAACAGTGTTATATTAATTATACAAAATAACAGTGATTCATTGAAAGACAGACGCGATCTGTACACAATGAACGGTTATTTTAAATCAACACATGTGTTGGAGAAGATTTCCCGGAAGGAGAAATGCAGCGTGCATCGGGAAAGACAAATCTAAGAAAGGAAGGTACGGACCACCGAAGACGTAAAGTTGATTTACCATATTTTTTAAGAAAGAGGTAAAAAAAGAATGATTGAAGGATCAAAGTAAAGGCGGGTGTCAAAGAATTGTTTGATATCCGTCTTTACTTGTGTCAAAATAGGAATCAGAGAACTGACTGGCGGGGAAGGAGAAAACGGATGAATATTTACGATGGAGCGCTGAGGTTTGGAGGCACGTGGAGAAGCTATCAGCAGAGAGTATTGGATCACACAGAGGAATACCTGGATGACGGCAGGGTACATATTGTGGCGGCGCCGGGCTCTGGGAAGACAACCCTTGGTATTGAACTGTTTCGAAGGCTGGGGGAGCCATGCTTGATCCTGTCTCCCAGTATTACCATCCGCCAGCAGTGGATCGCGCGGATCAAAGAGGGCTTCCTGCTGGAGGGGAATAAGGTGGAAGACTGGTGTTCCAATAATATCCAGAAGCCCAAAGCGGTGACGGCGATCACCTATCAGGCCCTCCACAGTTGTATGAAGCATTACGCGGGAGTGCTGAAAGAAGAGGGAGAAGAGGAAGAGGGTCTGTCCGAGGAAGAAACCGTCGATTACAGAGAATTTGACATTTACCAGACGATCCGGGAAGCGAAGGTGGGGACGATCTGCCTGGATGAAGCCCATCATCTGAGAAGTGAGTGGTGGAAAGCGCTGGAAGAATTTCTAAGGCATGTGCCCCAGATGAAGATTATTTCTCTGACCGCGACGCCGCCCTATGACAGTACGCCGGCCCAGTGGAAGCGGTATATCGATATGTGCGGGCCCATCGATGAGGAAATCTTCACGCCGGAACTGGTAAAAGAGGGAAGCCTGTGCCCACATCAGGATTATGTCTATTTTAATTGGCCGACGAAGGAAGAGACCCATGCGGCAGAGACCTATCTTAAGAAGGCTGGGCAGGTGGTGGAAGAGATAAAGCAGGACCGGGAATTTGTACAGATGATCGCGGCCCACGAAGGCCTCTTAAATCCTATGGAATACAGTGAAAAATTCCTGGATCATCCAAAGTATTTTTCTTCGATCTTGATCTTCCTGCAGGAGATGGGCGTGCCTTTCTCCCGGTATTTGAAAGAGCTTCTGGGAACAAAGGGAAAGCTTCCCAGATTAAATCATGAATGGATGGAAGTGCTGCTGCAGGGATTTTTGTATGAGGACACGGAAGCCTATCCCTGCGATAAAGTGTACCGGGAGCAGATCATCGAAAAGCTGAAGGAAGCGGGATGTATCCGCAGGAAGAAAGTCTGTCTGGCGAAAAATGAAGAGATCACCAAGCTCCTGGTCAAAAGCGCGGGAAAGCTGAACAGCATCGGGGAGATCGTCCGTTCAGAACAGGAAGGGCTTGGAGAAAGTTTAAGGCTTTTGATCCTGTGTGACTTTATTAAGAAAGAAATGCTTTCCTATATTGGAAATGAAGAAAAAGAGATCAAAGAGCTGGGCGCGGTCCCGATCTTTGAATATCTGCGCAGACAAAAGATACCGGGTCTGCGGCTTGGGGTATTGAGCGGAAGTGTGGTGATCGTGCCCTCGGATACAGAGGGGGAATTAAAGGAGCTTCTCGCCCAATATGGATGTGAGGGAACCTTGTCGCCTCTTTCTGATACGGGCTACAGCAGGGCGGCCATCAAAGGAAACAGCCATCATATGGTGGCCGTGATCACAGAGCTGTTTACAAGGGGAAGGGTGAATGCTCTGGTAGGGACCAAATCTCTGCTGGGAGAGGGATGGGACTCTCCCTGTATCAATTCGCTGGTCCTTGCCACGTATGTGGGATCTTTCATGCTGAGCAATCAGATGCGGGGCAGGGCCATTCGTGTATTCAAGGGCGAACCGGATAAAACCAGCAACATCTGGCACCTTGCCTGTATCCTTCCCCAGAAAAAGGGGAAGACAAAGGGAAGTGATCTGTCTGGGGATTACGAGACTTTGGAGCGGAGATTTGAGGCGTTTCTTGGAGTGTCCTGCCGGGAAGCGGTGATCGAAAGTGGGATCGGCCGGCTTGGCATCGGTGATGAACTGGACTCCAAAAGAGACATCGAAAAGGTGAATGAGCGGATGCGCAAGCGCGCCCGGGACCGGGCTGGCCTTCGCGCCGCCTGGGAACAGTCCTTGAAGGTGATCCACGGCGATATGGCGGTAGAGGAAGTGCAGGAGATCGAGAAGGAGAAGGCAGAGCTGGGTTATCTTTTTGCCAACGCGGTCGCCTGTGAGATTGTTTCCGCGATCGGGGCGGTATTGTTTTTCTTTTGCCGGGTATTTCTGGAAGCAGGGCTGAATGTACATTCCGGGCCCGCCGTGCTGGCTGGATTTGGATTTTTGCTATGCGCCGTGGGAGTGCTGCGGTATGGCTATCGGATCGTCAGTCTTTTGACGCCTCAGAAGCGGGTAAAGAAAACGGCAGAGGGAATCCTTGCGGCGCTGATCCAGATCGGGAAGATCGAAGAGCCGGAGCACTGCCGGGTGGCGACGGAAGAAACGGATGTGCTGGTGGGAGCTTATTTAAAAGGAGGAAGTACCAGGGATAAGACGCTTTTTGCCGCCTGTCTGGGCGAGCTGTGGGGCGTGATCGATAATCCCAGATACCTTTTGATGCGAAAGCGCGGAAAAGAACAGGCGAAGGAGTCTTACGCAGTGCCGGAAATCTTCGGAAAGCACCGGGAAGAGGCAGATATCTTTGCCGCCTGTATGCGAAAGGTGCTGGGATCTTATGTGGCGGTATACACCAGGACGCCAGAAGGGCGGAGGCTGCTTTTGAAGGCCAGGACCCGTTCCTTTGTAAATAAGAACGATCAGCTTTTGACCGGCAAGAAACAGGTGAAGGGAAAGTATGAATAATAGACTTAACTGAACTCTTGTATTTCTTTTGTTCTTGTGTTATCTTTTTATTATTCCAGAGGGCGGCAGTTCCTGCCGCCTGTCTTCATCGCCAGAAGGCGTCTTTTGTTCAGAGGCTCCAGATCGGGGCGGGTTCTCTGTAAGAAGGAATTGAACAGTACAAACCAAAAAGGAGGAAGTGCGTATGACGACTATTTTGCGGGAGTATTTTCCAATGCTCCGCACAAAGGAAGAGATCCTGTCAGAGATCTCAGAAAAAGCAGAGCTTAGGAGTGTTTATCAAAAGTGGAATGAAGAGCAGCAGAAAACATTTTTAGATTACTGCACGGGCCAGAAGGGGGTCCGTATCCTGTACGACCCATTTTTTAAGGAAATTATGAATCCAGAGATGAATCCGGGGCGGGTGGAAGAGTTGATCTCGTTGATCTTGAAACAGAAGGTGAAAATCCTGTACGTGCTTCCGCTGGAGTCCCCGCGGATCGGAGACGAACATTCTCTGGTCGTTATGGACCTGGTAGTAAAGCTGGAGGATGGAAGTATCGTAAATATAGAAGTCCAGAAACTGGGATACCGTTTCCCGGGGCAGCGGTCCGCCTGCTATTCTGCCGATCTTCTCCTGCGGCAGTACAAAAGGGTCCGCGGGGAGAAAGGGACATCATTCAGTTATAGAGATATCAAGAAAGTGTATACGATCGTTTTGTACGAGAAAAGCACCTTAGAATTCCATCGTTTTCCAGACCAGTATATCCACCATTTCTCACAACAGTCAGATACAGGGATCAAGATCGATCTTTTGCAGGAATATGTATTCATACCGCTTGACATCTATCGCAAGATTTTGCAAAATGAAACTATCAATAGTAAGCTGGAGGCCTGGCTTACATTCTTAAGCGCGGATGAGCCGGAGATGATCAGAAAACTGATCCTTTCCTATCCGCAGTTTGAGAAATATTATGAGGAAATCTACGAACTGTGCAGGAATACGGAGAAGGTGATGGATATGTTTTCCAAAGAATTGTATGAACTGGACAAAAATACGGTGCAGTATATGATCGATGAGATGCAGGAAGAACTCGATCAGAAAAAGAAAATCCTGGAAGAGCAGAGCGGAAAGATTGAAGAGCAGGCAGAGAAGATCGAAGAGCAGCAAAAACTGCTCGCCCAGAGGGAGGAAGAAATCCGGGAATTGAAGAGGCAGATGGAATGTTTATCCGCAAAATAGGAGGATGCCTTATGGGGAGTTGGAAGAAGGGAATCATAGGTGTCGGTATTTTTGTGTACTCATTTCTGATCTGCGGGCAGGCCGTTTGCGCCAATTCTTCCTGGGTATGGCTGACAGACCAGAGGCCGTATGAACTGCTCCCCGCGGCTGCGGCGCTGACGATCATCATAGAAGTGACCATCATTAAAATATTTTTGAAGATCAAGAATACGAAAAGACTGATAGGACTGGTGGTGATCGGGAATCTGGCCTCTTTTATCCTGCCCTATGTTATGGAGTATTTAGATATGCGGGAACTAGGGTACACGAATTGGGCAGAGATTTTTGATAAAGGACCATTTTACATGGTAGGGGCTTTTTATCTTCTATTGACATTGATTGTTGAGATTCCGATTGTCAGTGTGGGAATGAAGAAGGAAATACCGGGGAAGAGAAGGGCGATCCTGGTCATTGGGATGGCCAATGTGATCACTACAGCCATGGTCGGAATAGTAGAAAGACTTCTTTGTTATGGACGATGGTAATGCGTGCATAAAAAGGGCGGCGCTTAAAGAACGAGGGCTGCTCTTTTTGTATGAGCAAGATTCGGTCTTAAAACGATTCCTCATATTCCTGTTTCGGTGTCTGTCCGCCGCGCAGGCATTCTTTTGAGATGCTTTTCGTCCGGTTGACGCACTGATACCAATTTGTTAGAATAGAGGAGAAAAGCGAAGATTTATCAAGAAATAAATAGGTTTACAAGAACAAAAGATAAATCCCGCAGGGTGGGTATGATAATCGAATAAGGAGGAAAGACGATGCTGGATTTAACGTTTGGTGAACAGGTCAAGATCGTATTGAGTCGAAAGAATATGACGATCAAGGATCTGGCGGAAGAAATCGAGAAACGGACCGGTAAGAAAATGTCCCGCCAGAATCTGACTCAGAGACTTGGAAGAGACAACTTTCAAGAGCAGGATATGCGTATGATCGCCGGAATCTTGGGATGTCCTTTCCGTCTGGATATCCTGGAAGAAGAGACAGAATCTGAGGCGGTGTGGCGCAGTGAGCATGTAGAAACGCCGGTTGTGACAAAATCTGTCAGAAAGCGGGAAGATGAGGAGGAAGGTTTTTCCTTTGAGCGGGATATTACGATCGGTGAGTTGGTAGATATCAATCAGGGTTTGGATGAGATGATCCGGGAGGAGCAGGAGAGACAGGGGGAGCAAGGCCCTCCGGTCGAAGAACTTCTGGAAGAGATGGAGGAGATCGAGAGGGAAGCAAAGGAGCGAAACCAGGAGCGGATCAGCAGAGAAGAACGGATGGAGCAGGAGCGGCAGGCCCGTAGCTGGAAGGCATATCTGCAGCGCAAAAAGCACAAGGGCGCGGAATACGCGGCGGTGGAAATGGAGGCGGCGGAAGAATCCGCGGCAGAAGTCGGACCTGAGGAGGCGTTTGCGGCGGAAGAAGAGCCGCCGGCAGAGGAGACGGAAGAAGCTCTGGTCATGGAGGAGGAAGAAGACTTGGAGCGCGGGGACGTCAACCCCTATACCGGGAGAGAATACAAGAGCAACAGTGTGCGCATGCATCCGAAACGGATCGGATATGTGCAGGTCTATGATCGGGGAGAGCACAAATGGACTGATATGACAGAGTGGGCATTTCTGGGATATCAGGAACGGAAGAAAGCGCTCCTTGGAAAAGATTATGAGCCGCCGATCTATCTGGATTAGAAGGAAAAGGTGTGGAGAATAAGATGAACTGGGAGCGATTGCTGTCTACTAAGAGGAGCAGAGGCGGCTCCGGCAGACACAAGTACGTTAAAAATACCGATCTGCGCAGTGAGTTTGAAAAGGATTACCATAGGATCATAGGAAGCGCTTCTTTTCGAAGACTTCAGGATAAAACCCAGGTGTTTCCTCTGGATAAAAGTGATTTCATCCGGACAAGGCTGACCCATTCTCTGGAGGTGTCCTCCTTCGCTAAGTCATTGGGGCAGAATATCGGAGAAAATATACTGGTGTACAGAAAGGACAGTGGCTTTACTCCGAGGATGAAGGAAGATATCAGCAGTATCCTGCAGTGTGCCGGCCTGATCCACGATATCGGGAATCCTCCGTTTGGACATTTTGGGGAGGTGGCTATCCGGGAATGGTTTGAGAGGAACCTTTCAGTGCTTCTCTATAAAGAAACACCGGTGGATCAGGTGTTGTCCCCTCAGATGAGGGAAGATTTCTATCATTTTGAAGGGAACGCCCAAGCTCTGCGGCTGGTGTCCAAGCTGCATTTTCTGGTGGATGAGCGGGGGATGAACCTGACCTACGCACTTTTGAACACCATAGTGAAATATCCGGTGGCTTCTACCCAGATTGATGAGAAGTCTGGGGATATCAAGGATAAGAAGATTGGGTATTATTACGCTGATCGGGAGATTTTTGAGGAGATACAGCAGGAGACGGGAACCAATGGGTGCCGTCATCCGCTCACCTTTGTCCTGGAAGCGGCGGATGACATCGCTTATAAGACAGCGGATATCGAGGATGCCTTTATCAAAGGCTTCATCAGCTATCATGGACTGCTGGAGGAACTTTCAGAACTGCAGGAACAATACGCCCCGGAAGACAGCGGATCCTTTCGTCCGGCAGACAAGCTGGAGGAACTGTATGTTCGAGGAAAAGAAAAGCAAGTGGAAGACCCGGAGGAATACGCTATCAAAAACTGGATCGTGCGGGTCCAGGGATTTCTGATCAACTGTGCCACCTATGGGTTTACGTCTAATTATCATACCATCATGAAGGGGGAATACCGGTATGATCTGTTCCACCGTACTTTCGGGGAGAAGCTGATGGATCTGCTGGGAGATCTGGCGTTTCGCAGAGTATTCACCTCGGATACGATCTATCGGATGGAGGTGGCGGAATCTGCCATGATCGATTTCCTGATGGATAAATTTATCCGGTCGGTGATCTATTATGATGAGCCGGAGGAGAAGCTGGGCACCATCGAAAGCCGGATGGTTTCTTTTATTTCCAGCAACTATAAAAACGCCTATCACTATCACGCCAGGGGGAAAGGAGCGGCAGAGCGGCTGTATCTGAGGCTGCTCCTGGTAACGGACTATATCTGCGGAATGACAGACAGCTACGCAAAGCGTCTGTACCAGGAGATCAAAGCGATCGTATGATCCAGGTATTTTTTGTGAGAAAATAGAATAGATTGTGATAAATGAATCCAGAATGGAAGTGGAGGATTGAAACAATTTATTCGCTACCTGTATGAGTATGAACAGGGCAGAAGGATCCGCAATGTAGGATTTGTAAGGGTAGAGCAGACGGAAGAAGAGACGGTCGTCCATATTCACGGAAAGGGACTGCGGATCGCGGGAACGCGCCGGCTCATGGTATATCTCTTCTACGAAACGGGAGAGACTTGTGTGGGGATCCCCCAGGGAGAGATCGAGAATGTAAATCCGGCAGTCAATTACCGGCTGCGCTACACCGGGGAAGATACTGGCGAGCCGGAGAATTATCCCCGCATCGACGGAGTGATCCTGGAATCTGAAGGACAGCGCAGATATGCGGCGGTCTGGGATGATATGCCGGTGGATGTCAACCATATGACAGTGTGGGAGAAAAAGGAGGAAGATCCGGAGCGTGAGATGCCGGAGGCGGAGCGAACAGATCCAGCGGAGGCTGAAGGGGAAGAGGCGGCAGAGGAAGAGACGGAGGTAACAGAGCCAGAGACGGGGGCAGTGGAGGGGTCCCAGGCCGACCGAGGCCCGGCAGAGAGGCCAGGCCGCGTCTGCCGGGCCCGCAAGATCCAGAGGAAGGATCTGGCGCAGCTGCCAAGGTGCGAATGGAAATTATCCAACAACAGCTTTCTGCTCCATGGATACTACAACTATCGGCATCTGGCCCTGATCGAAGAGGGAGATATCTGGAAGCTGGGAGTTCCCGGCGTCTACCATGAGAAAGAGGCAAATGCCGCCGGCGCCTTTGGGTTTGGAGAATTTATACCGGTGAGAGAACTGGGGGATAACACAGTTCCGGAAGAGTGGGACGATCAGGAAAATTTTGGATACTGGTGCAGACCGGTGCGCCATTAGATATATGCTGGAGGACAGGGAAGAGTCATGACAGATACAGATGAAACATACATGCGGGAAGCGATCCGGCAGGCGAAGAAAGCATACGCGTTAGGGGAAGTGCCGATCGGATGTGTGATCGTGTATAAGGCTAAGATCATTGGACGGGGGTATAACCGTCGGACCATCGATAAGAATACACTGGCCCACGCGGAACTGACCGCAATCCGAAAGGCCAGCAGAAAGATGGAAGACTGGAGGCTGGAAGGCTGTACGTTGTACGTAACTTTAGAGCCTTGCCAGATGTGTTCCGGCGCGATCGTACAGTCCCGGATGGACCGGGTGGTGATCGGCTGCATGAATCCCAAGGCAGGCTGCGCCGGGTCGATCCTCAATCTCCTTCAGATGGAGGAATTTAATCACCAGGTGGATATCACGATGGGAGTGCTGGGAGAAGAGTGCAGTCAGATGATGAAAGATTTTTTCCGGGAACTTAGGGAGAAAAAAAGAAGGGATTGATCTGGTCGAGTCAATCCCTCATTCTTTCTTCGTTTATTGCTTTTGTGCGCTGCGCTTCGAACAAGGCTCACAGACGTTACCTTGACAGCCAGCTCGGTCCAGGCGCCCTTACGGCACCCGGAAGGTTCCGCTTAGTGCTGCTTCGTTCCCGACCTGACACGGTTCACAGATTTCCGTCGCGTAAGACCCAGACTTCAGTGCCGCTTGTCAAGGGCAGCTCTGCAAAACATGCCCTCTGCGCAGCATCACCCCTGCTATAGCGGATTGCAGGTACAAGGTACCGCTAACACCCCGGCTGCACGGTTCATAATTTTAACTGGTTTTCAGAAAAATGTCAATGGAAATGAAGGAGAACGATGAAAATTCTACTGACAGCAATCAACGCAAAGTACATTCATTCAAATCTGGCGGTCTACAGTTTAGAAGCGTATGCCAGAAAGCGGCTTCCGGAGAAGGGCCCTGTACAGATCGTGATCCGGGAATATACAATCAATCAGACTCTGGATGAGATCCTGGGAAGCATCTATGAAGAAGCGCCGGATGTGTTATGTTTTTCCTGCTATATCTGGAATCGCCAGATCGTGGAGACGGTGGTAACAGATCTGTGCCGGATCCGGCCGGACCTTTCGATTTGGCTTGGAGGGCCGGAGGTATCCTATGACAGCCGGGAGGTATTGGAGCGCCTGCCCCAGATAAAGGGGGTAATGAAGGGGGAGGGGGAAGAGACGTTTGCCCGGCTCTGCCAGTTGTGGGGAGGGAAGGAAGCCTGCGATCGGAAGCTGGAAGAGCTGGCGGGGATCACTTTCCGAAAAGAAGATGGAACGATTATAGAGAACGCCTGGAGAGAGCCGATAGACTTGAATGATGTCCCTTTCGTTTACCAGGACCTAAAGGGCTTTGACCACAGGATCATCTATTATGAGTCCAGCAGAGGCTGCCCGTTTTCCTGCAGCTACTGCCTTTCTTCGATCGATAAGGGACTCCGCTTTCGAGATCTGGATCTGGTGGAAAGGGAACTGCAATTTTTTCTGGATGAGAAGGCCGTCCAGGTCAAATTCGTAGATCGGACATTTAACTGCAGCCATTCCCATGCCCTGGCAGTCTGGAGGTATATCAGGGATCACGACAATGGAGTGACAAATTTCCATTTCGAGGTGTCGGCGGATCTTATGAATGAAGAAGAGCTGGAGCTGCTCGGGTCCATGCGCCCGGGGCTGATCCAGCTGGAGATCGGCGTGCAGACCACCAATCCCAGGACCCTGGAGGAGATCCGCCGGACGATGGATTTCGGAAGGGTTTCCCAAGCGGTGGCCCGGATCAGAGATGGAGGAAAGATCCATCAGCATCTGGATCTGATCGCCGGACTGCCCTATGAAGATCTTGCAAGCTTCGCCAGATCTTTTGACCAGGTCTACGGACTGAAGCCGCATCAACTCCAGCTGGGTTTCCTGAAAGTCCTGAAAGGATCCCGGATGAAAGAAAAAGAGAAGGAGTACGGTCTGATCTGCAAGAGTGACCCGCCCTATGAGGTGCTGCGCAGCCAGTGGATTTCGTATGGCGACGTGCTGCGGATGAAAGGGGTCGAAGAGATGACGGAGGTCTACTACAACAGCCGTCAGTTTACGCGCACACTGGAGGAACTGGAGAAAGTCTGCGGGTCGCCCTGGCGGTTGTACGAAGCCTTGTGGGATTATTATAAGAAGAAATGTCTTCGGGAGCAAAGGCATAAAAGAAGCGCCCGCTATGAGATCCTTTTGGGCTGGATCAGTGAGACGCTTCCGGAACAAAAAGAATACTTCCGGGAATTGCTGGTCTTTGATTACTATCTGCGGGAAAACGCCAAGAGCCGTCCGGACTTTGCGGAAGGCGAGACGGTCACGGCCGGAGAGGCAAAACGGTTTTACGCAAGGGAAGAAAAAGAAAGGAAGTATCTGCCAAAGTATCGGGAATACGACAGAAATCAGATGCGCAAGATGACCCACTTGGAATATTTCCGGTGTCTGGATCAGGTGGTGCTGTTCGACTATCGGGAGAGAGACCCCGTCGATCAGGAGGCCAGGACCTGCGTTTTCAGACCGGAAGAGGTAAAGGAGACAAAAGAACATTGCAAAAATATGGGAAACAGTATAGAATGAAGAGAAATGGGCTAAAGAAAGGGAAGTAGATGAATTTTAATAATAAAAATACCAGGCGTGTCATCGCAATGGTCATTATTGTGGTGATCATCGCAATGGTGGCCACATCGATCATACCGTATCTGATGGTTTAGCAGATAACAGGAAGTGAGCGGGGAGTATGACTGACAGCAGGATCCGGAAGAGAAGAAGCTATCACAAGAGAATAGCGAAGAAAAGGCGGAAAAGGAGACAGGTTCTTTTTGGCCTTGTTTTGGCGTGCGCAGTTCTTATTTTTGGAATTACTTATCTGGTGCTGTATCGATATGTATCCCAATATCCCCAGGATATCATCTGTGACAACATCTACATTGGAACCACGGATGTTTCCAGTATGACAAGGGATGAGGCGCTCCAGTCCATGAGTGCGCATCTTACGGAAGACCAGGCGAGGACGGTGACGCTCCAGGTGGGGGACCAGACCGCGGAGGCGACGTTGGAAGAATTCGGGGTCTATTATCAGGATATCGAGGAAACGGTAGATGAGGCATTAGCCTATGGGAAAAAGGGAAGTGTCTTCGGCAGATACCGGAAGCTGAGGAAGCTGAAGAAAGAGAATCTGGTCCTGGATGAGCGGATGGCGGTCAATCAGGAACTGGCGGAGGCGGTCCTGCAGGAGCGGGCAGTACCGATTGCGGACCATGCCAAGAACGCTTCGATCACTCGCACGAGCAGCGGGTTCTCAATCCAGGAAGAGAAGGAAGGGACTACGGTAGACCTGGAGCAGTCAATAGCGGCGCTGGAAGACCATCTGAACGGCGGATGGGATCATGGCGATTTTGCTCTGGAGTTGGTACTGGTCAAAGAAGAACCTCAGATAAAAGCCGCGGATCTGGAAAGCATACAGGATGAACTTGGCAGCTTTTCCACAGATGCCGGCGGCGGTCAGCGGTGGCAGAATCTAGAGACGGCGTCGGGGAAGCTTAACGGCATGATCCTGATGCCTGGTGATGAAGTTTCTGTACACGATGTGACAGCTCCTTATGATGAGGAACATGGATATGTGCCGGCCGGCTCGTATGAGAACGGGCAGGTGGTAGATACCTATGGGGGCGGGATCTGCCAGGTGTCCACCACGCTGTATAATGCGCTCCTTTACGCGGAACTGGAGATCGTAGAACGGTATCCCCACTCGATGATGGTAAACTATGTGGATCCATCCAGGGATGCCGCCATAGCCGGTGATACTAAAGACCTGGTATTCAGGAATGATCAGGAGACTCCGATCTATATCGAGGGAGGGATCGATGAGTCAAACCAGCTGCATTTTACCATTTATGGAAAGGAGACAAGAGACGCCAACAGGACGGTAGAGTACGAGAGCGAGACGGTAGCGGAGGAAGAGTACGAGGTGAAATACGAGGAAGACCCGGAAGCGGCCCTGGGAACTGTCTCTTATGAAGGAAGCCCGCACACAGGCCGGTCGGCCAGACTCTGGAAAATCGTGTCTGTGGATGGGGAGGAGACGGAGAGGGAAGTCATCAATGAAAGCCATTATAACAAATCGGATCAGATCATCAAGATAGGAACGAAATCAGATAATGCGGAAGCCTCCGCGGCAGTCAGGAGCGCCATCGCGACCCAGGATAAATCCAAGATCGACGCGGCGGTCAGTCAGGCCGGAGGAGAGTAGAGAAGAAACAAGGAGAGGGAAATGGAGGAGCAGATGCTGCTTACAGAGATGGCAGTCACATATGGGCAGGCGGAAAAAAGCGGACTTTACGCGGTGATAGCGGCGGTGAATGCTGTCGCCGCCAGAGGGGCGGGATTCGTGACGGTCCAGCTGCGTATAGAGTATCCATCGGATATAGAGAAGGCACGGATTTACGGGATGTTAAAACCGGTCCGTGCCTTTTGCGGCAGGCAGAAGATTGGCTTGAAGGAGGAGATCTTCCGTAGCCCGGCAGTGTCGCGAGTACAGACGATCGCCACAGCCGCAGGCTGGAAGGAAGAGAATGCCGGGGCGGAGAAGGGGGCGGATAAAAGACGGTCGGATATCCTGATCACCAATTGGATCGGACTGGGAGGGACGCTGCGCATTTACTGGGAAAAACGGCGGCAGCTGGAAGAGCGGTTTCCGGTAGGATTCCTTAGGAAGATAGAGGAGATGGAACCCTGCCTTTTTACCGGGGAAGGAACAAGGCTTGCCATACGCGCGGGCGCTGGGAGGGTCCGGGCTCTTTCGGAAGGCGGAATCCTGGCGGCGCTTTGGAGGCTGGCCAAGGAGACGGGGCAGGGGTTGCGGGTAGATATGAAAACACTGCCGATCCGCCAGGAAACGGTGGAGATCTGCGAATATCTTGGCCTGAACCCCTATCAGCTCACCTCGGTGGGAAGCTTGATGATCCTTGCGGAAAATGGAGAAGCGCTGGCGGACAGATTCCGTGAAAGGCAGATTCCTGCGACTATTGTGGGGAGATTGACAGAAGATCATGATAAAATTCTGTATCACGGGGAAGAACCCCGGTATCTTGATCGTCCTGCGCCGGATGAGATATTGAAGATCTTTGATATTTAGCAAAACTAACCAAATATTTTTCTCATATCTGTTCAATCTGCACATTGACGACAAAAGCGTCTTTAGGGTAAAATAGTTAAAATATTATCAAATTGTCGGAGAAATAAAAATGCTCAATATCGTTCTGCATGAGCCGGAAATTCCAGCCAACACAGGCAATATCGGGAGGACCTGTGTGGCCGCCGGGACACGTCTTCATCTGATCGAACCCCTGGGTTTTAAATTAAACGAAAAAAATCTTAAACGAGCGGGGATGGACTACTGGAAAGAACTGGATGTAAAAACTTATATTGACTACCAGGACTTTCTGGAGCGGAATCCAGAAGCGAAGATCTACATGGCAACGACCAAAGCGCAAAAGTCTTACACGGAAGTGCGCTATGAGCCGGACTGCTATATCATGTTTGGAAAAGAAAGCGGAGGAATACCAGAAGAAATTTTGGTGCAGCATAAAGATGACTGCGTGAGAATCCCGATGACAGATGGGATCCGGTCTCTGAATCTGGCGAATTCCGCGGCCATTATCCTTTATGAGGCGTTGCGGCAGAATGGCTTTCCGGGCATGGAGAAAGAGGGCCATCTTCATCGTTTAAAGTGGTAAATTGCAAGAAATCTTGCAGAATTGTGTAATGGAAAACCGCTGCGTTAGGGGAAAAAATAATAAATTTATAGACTTTTTAGAAAAAGCATATTATAATTTTATATAATAGACACAAAAAATTAAAGAAAAGAGAGGTGGTGAAGCGATGGTAGAAGAGACCATTAAAACCATCAGGGAGGCGGAACAAGAGGCAGAGGAATTGGTGAAAAAGGCCGATGAGACCTGTACCGAAATCCTTGAGAAGGCGAACGCTGAGGCCGAGACGATAAAAGAAACGGCCAAAGAGAACGCCGCAAAAAAAGCCGAGACAGATTTGGATGAGGCGAAACGTGCGGGGGAGGAAGCTTCGCAGACCGCGCTGAAGGAAGTCGAGGCCAAGATCGCAGCGCTGAAAGAAGAGGCGCAGCAGAGAGAAGAAGCCGCGATTTCCGCTGTGATCGAGGAGCTCGTCTAACTGGAAATGAAAAGAGTAAAGGAGGGATGAGGTTATGGCAGTACTGCCGATGCAAAGAGTCAGTATCTGCGCGCTGAAGAAAGATCGTAAGGCCATTCTGGAAAAAGTACAGTCTATGGGGATCATGGAAATGAACCAGATCACCGGAGAGGAAGATGGCTTCGAGACGATGGACACAGTTAACGCCAGGCTGAGTTTCGACAAGAAAACGCAGACGGCAGATCAGGCGTTGGCGGTCCTGGACACTTACGCTCCCCAGAAACAGTCGATGTTCTCAAGTCTGGCAGGCAAGGACCTGGTGGAAAAGGAGAAGTTCGACGGGGCCGCGGCAAAACGAGAGTCCATTCTGGACAAGGCTGATCAGATACTGTCTGACAGTAAGAAGATCGCCGAGAACAAGGCAGGCATCCAGAAGCTGGAGAACCAGATAGAGGTTTTAAGCCCCTGGCTGGACCTGGATGTTCCTATGGACTACACGGGGACCGCAAAGACAGCCATGATACTGGGGACAATGCCCAGGGAGATAACGCTGGAAACCATCTACCAGAAGCTTGCGGAGCAGGACCTGGATGCTGTGGACGTGAAGATCATCCACAGCGATAAGGACGCAATCTATCTTGCGGTAATCTGCATGAAGGAAGATGAGAACAAAGCAGAAGAGGCGCTGCGGACAGGGGGATTCGCAAGACCTGCTCAGGCGGCGGAAGAGATTCCGCTCAGGCGAAAGGAACTTCTGGAACAGGAGATCCAAAAACTGAATCAGGACATTGAAAAGCTAGAAGAAGAAATCAAGCAGCACGCAAAAGACAGAGAGGCTTTGAGGCTGATTAGCGATTACTATCGTATGAGAGCTGAGAAGTATGAGGTGCTGGGAACCCTTCCTCAATCTCAGAGGACATTCATGCTGAGTGGATACGTGCCGACCAAGTATGTGCCGGTGATTCAGAAGGCTATCGGAGAAAAATTCGATTGCGTCCTGGATGTTGAGGAGATCAAAGAGGAGGAGGATCCCCCCACAGCTCTCCAGAACAATGGCTTCTCTTCCAGTGTGGAGGGAGTATTGGAATCTTATGGACTGCCACAGAAAGGCGAAGTGGATCCGACAACGATCATGTCATTTTTCTATGTGTTTTTCTTTGGAATGATGCTGTCAGACGCGGCATATGGCGCGATCGTGGCAATCGCGTGCTTCGTGGTCCTCAAGAAATTCCCGCGTATGGACAAAGGGATGCGCAAGACGATCAAACTGTTCATGTTCTGCGGACTTTCAACAGTTGTCTGGGGAATTTTATTCGGAGGCTACTTTGGCGACGTGGTCGATGTAGTGACAAGGGTCTTCTTTGGAGAGCAGATCACGGTGCCGGCGCTTTGGTTCATGCCGCTGAACGATCCGATGAAGCTGCTGGTCTACTCCATGCTGTTTGGCTTGATCCACCTGTTTGTAGGGCTTGGGATCAAGGGCTATATGCTGGTGAAAGACGGAAAGATCCTGGACTTTTTCTGCGATGTCATTCTCTGGTACGCGTTTATCCTAGGATTGGTGCTGATGCTGATCCCGTCAGATATCTTTGCCTCCATCGCGCAGGTGAAGATCATATTCCCGCCGGCGCTGGCAACAGCATCGAAAGGACTTGCGATCGTGGGAGCGATCGGTATCCTTCTGATGTCGGGACGTGGGAATAAGAATCCGGCGCTCAGGATCGCCCTTGGCGCTTATGACTTGTACAATGTTACAGGATGGCTCAGCGATGTGTTATCCTATTCCCGTCTGCTGGCTCTTGGTCTGGCGACAGGAGTTATCGCTTCCGTTGTCAATCAGATGGGAAGTATGCTTGGAAAAAGCATTGCGGGCGCGATCTTGTTTATCGTAGTCTTCCTTGTAGGGCATGCCATGAATCTGGCGATCAACCTGCTGGGAGCTTACGTACACACGAATCGTCTTCAGTTCGTCGAATTCTTCGGGAAGTTCTATGAAGGAGGCGGAAGAACATTCAAACCGTTTGAAGCGGATACAAAATATGTAGATATTAAGGAGGAAAAATTATAATGGGTATTATTGAGAATTTAGGACTGGTTTATGCATTACTTGGAGCGGCGCTGGCGGTTATCTTAGCTGGTATGGGATCTGCTTACGGTGTCGGGGTTGCGGGACAGGCGGCCTCCGGAGTTGTGACAGAGGATCCTTCTAAATTTGCGAAGGTTCTGATCATTCAGCTTCTGCCTGGTACACAGGGAATCTACGGACTGCTGGTAGCCTTTATCACACTTTCTAAGATCGGTCTTCTGGGTGGATCTCCGGCTCAGCTGGATGTAAGGACAGGGCTTCTGATCCTGGTTGCCTGCCTTCCGGTTGCGAT
Source organism: Candidatus Dorea gallistercoris (assembly GCA_019114065.1). Classification (GTDB taxonomy): domain Bacteria; phylum Bacillota; class Clostridia; order Lachnospirales; family Lachnospiraceae; genus Massilistercora; species Massilistercora gallistercoris. Next base: position 2,808 of record DXGF01000015.1, on the reverse strand, counting down.
CGTAGGTCTGGTATCCGCGAAGCATCAGGGGAGAACGGCGGTTGCCGCGATCGGAATCGTAGCGAAGAAGCCGGATCAGTTTGGTAAAGCGATGCTGTTCCCTGCAATGGTTGAGACATACGCGATCCTTTCACTTCTGATTTCTATTCTTGGAGTTACCGCGATTCAGGTTTAATTGTATCAAAGAGTGCTTGAAAGAAAGAAAATGAAAGAAGGAGTGCGAGGGTTTATGACTGGATTAGAGAAAATGAAAAGTCAGATCCTGGATGAAGCCAAGGCAGCGGCGGAGACGAAAGTAGCTGAAGCGAAGGCTCAGGCCGAAGAACTGGTCCGTACAGCCAAGGAAGAAGCGGCCGCGCAGGCGGAAAGCATCTCCCGGAAAGCTGAGATGGAAGTGGCAAATTATCAGGAGAGAACAGCCTCTTCTATCGATCTGTCAAGAAGGACAAAGATCCTTGAGGCGAAACAGGCGATCATCGCGGATGTTCTGGATAAGGCATACGATAAGGTCAGATCCATGGGACAGGAAGAATATTTTTCTATGATGCTCCGGATGGTTGAGAAGTACGCGCTGCCAAGGGATGGAGAGATTTATTTCTCCAAGGAGGATCTGCAAAGACTGCCCGCCGGGTTTGAGGAAGAGCTTGAGAAGGCCGCCTCTGCCAAGGGAGGAAGCCTGAAGGCATCCAGAGAAGCTAGGAATATTGAGAATGGATTCGTCCTTGTTTACGGAGGCATCGAGGAAAACTGTACATTGAAGGCAATGTTTGACGCAAAGAAAGATGAGCTGGCTGACAAGGTAAATCAATATATTTTTTTGCAGGCGTAACCAGATAGGAGGAGTGAGATGACGGAATTATATACCTATGCGGTTGCGCGCATAAGAGCCTTGGAAACTGCCCTGTTCTCAAACAGTACCATCGACCAGTTGATCGCCTGCCAGGATTACAGACAATGTCTGCAGTTTCTGGAGGAGAGATCCTGGGGAGATAATGAGACCTCCGGGAACGCTGAAGCGATGCTGACCAGGGAAGAGGAGAAGATATGGGAACTGGTGGAAGAACTCTCTATAGATATGGAGAATTTCTCTGTGCTTTTCTATCCCAAGCTTTTCCATAATTTGAAGGCGGCCATTAAGGAGGTATGTACAGACGACAGGGAGCGGCATATCTACTATGAGGATGTTGAAATACCTGGAAGTGTTATGCTGGAGATCGTGAAGGAGAAGCGCTTTGGCGAACTGCCTGAGAATATGCGGCAGGCGGCGGAAGAAGCCTATGAGTCTCTTCTTCACACAAAGGATGGACAATTGTGCGATGTGATCATAGACCGGGCAACCCTGGAAGCGATCTACCAGGCCGGGAAGGAAGCGAAAGCAGAGATCATCCGCGACTATGCCGAGTCTACGGTGGCAGTAGCGGATATCAAGATCGCTGTCCGATCACAGAAAACCGCAAAATCAATGGATTTTATGAAACGAGCGATGGTGGAGTGCGACAGTATACAGGCAGATCAGCTTGCGAAAGCCGCACTGAATGGAACGGAAGCCATCCGGGAGTATCTTCTGGGGACGGCTTACGCGGGAGGCGCGGAAGCGCTGGCGGATTCTCCGTCAGCTTTCGAGCGCTGGTGTGACAACCGGATCATTCAGACCATCCAGCCTCAGAAATATAACTCGTTTACCATAGGCCCTGTGATCGCCTACGTGATCGCGAGGCAGAACGAGATCAAAACGGTACGGATCATACTTTCCGGGAAACTGAATGATTTGCCGGAAGATTCCATCCGGGAAAGGGTAAGGGAGATGTATGTATAAGATAGCGGTATTGGGCGATTATGACAGTATCTATGGCTTCGCCGCGCTGGGATTGGATACATTTCCCGTAGCGGCCCAGGAAGAAGCGGGAGAACGCTTACATCGGCTGGCGGCGGAAGGATATGGGATCATCTATATCACAGAAGCGCTGGCAGCTGAGTTGAAACACGAAATCGTAAGATATCAGGGACAGATCCTCCCGGCGGTCATCCAGATTCCGGGGATCTCCGGCAATACCGGTGAAGGTGTGCAGGCGGTCAAGAAGTCTGTGGAGCAGGCGGTAGGGTCCGATATCTTGTTCAGTAACTAAGAAAGCAGAGGTGATTCGGCCATTATGAGTAGTATAGGTACAATAAAAAAAGTAGCGGGACCGCTGGTCATCGCGTCTGGAATGCGTGACGCCAACATGTCCGACGTTGTGCGTGTGAGCAAGCAGCGTCTGATCGGAGAGATCATCGAGATGCACGGGGACGAGGCGTCTATCCAGGTATATGAGGAGACATCAGGGCTTGGACCTGGTGAGCCGGTAGAATCCACGGGAGCGCCTATGTCCGTGGAGCTGGGACCGGGACTGATCGCAAGCATCTATGACGGGATCCAGCGTCCGCTGGATGATATTATGGAGATCTCAGGGAACAACCTTCAGCGGGGAGTTGAGGTGGCGGCCCTGAAAAGAGATAAGAAATGGGAGTTTGTTCCCGTCGCGAAAGCAGGAGATGAAGTAGAAGCTGGCGATGTGCTGGGAACCGTTCAGGAGACCCAGATCGTTCAGCAGAAGATCATGGTCCCCTACGGTATGCAGGGAACGGTGAAAGAGATCAAAGCCGGGGAATTCACGGTAGAAGAAGTTGTGGCTGTCCTTGAGACCAAAGACGGAGACGAAGAACTGACCATGATGCAGAAGTGGCCGGTAAGAAGAGGCCGTCCCTATGTGAAGAAGCTGCCTCTGGATATGCCCCTGGTAACAGGCCAGCGTGTGGTAGATACCTTCT
>DXGF01000120.1 GCA_019114065.1 Candidatus Dorea gallistercoris | reverse complement strand
CGATTTACTACGTCCCCTTTTTCATTCATTATTTCCCAGCCATCTGTTTTTCCTGCTGTTCGATCATTTTCTTAACCATATAACCACCAACAGAACCATTCTGTCTGGATGTCAGGTCTCCGTTATACCCTTCTGTCAACGGTACTCCTAACTCATTTGCAACCTCATATTTGAACTTGTCTAATGCACCCTTTGCTTCAGGTACGGCTGCCTTGTTAGATGAACGACTTGCCATTGTTATATTCCTCCTTCTTGTATCTTTGTAACAACTCTTCCCTTTGTGTTACAACCATAGTATATGGAGGTTTTAAATTATTACACTGTCAGTTCCTTCATATTCTGGAAGATTTTTCACCCAGTCTTCATCGTCTTTGATTATTTCATCTGCGGCCTCGTTTGCCATTTGCAGAATCTTGGCGTCTTGGAATACGTCTCCCAGCCGGAAATTCAGCAGGCCGCTCTGGCGGATGCCGAACAGATCTCCAGGTCCCCGAAGTCTTAAGTCTTCGCTGGCGATCTTGAAGCCGTCGTTGGTGTCCCGCAGGATCTTCAACCGTTCCTGGGTCTCTTTGGCTTTTGAGCCGCTCATGAAAATGCAGTAGGACTGGTGCTTTCCTCTTCCCACCCGGCCTCGGAGCTGGTGGAGCTGGGCCAGGCCAAACCGCTCCGCGTTTTCGATCAACATGACCGTGGCATTCGGTACGTCGATGCCCACCTCAATCACAGTGGTGGAGACCAGGATCTGGATCTCGTTTCTCCCGAAGGCTTCCATGATCTCGTCTTTGGCCGCCGGCTTCATCTTTCCATGCAGACAGGCCACCTGGATCTCCCGGCCCATCTCTTTCCGGAGCATAGCGGTATAATCCTGCACATTCTCTGCCTCCAGCTGCTCACTTTCCTCCACCATAGGACAGATCACATAGCACTGCCGGCCTGCGCGGATCTCTTTTCTCATGAATTCATAAGCCGTCTTCCGGTAACTGGTGTCTACCACGCAATTTTTGATAGGAAGCCGGTTGGCCGGCAGCTCGTCGATCACGGAAATGTCCAGATCTCCATATAAAATGATGGCCAGTGTTCGGGGAATCGGCGTAGCGCTCATGACCAGCACATGGGGCATACCGCCCTTTCCCGCAAACGCTTCCCGCTGTTTTACTCCAAACCGATGCTGTTCGTCAGTAATGACCAGGGCCAGGCAGTCGTAATTGACCGCTCCCTGGATCAAGGCATGGGTGCCGATGATAATCTTGGCGTAACCGCACTCGATCCGGTCATAAGCCCTTCTCTTCTCTTTCGCCGTCATGGAGCCGGTCAAAAGCTCCACCTTGACAGGAATACCATATTCTTCCAACAGCCTGGTGATGGAATCGTAATGCTGTCTGGCCAGCACCTCCGTGGGGGCCATCATGGCCGCCTGATAACCGTGGAGGGCCGTATTCAAGAGCGCCAGCACCGCAACGATGGTCTTCCCGGACCCCACATCCCCCTGGACCAGCCGAGACATAGCCGTCTCTGAAGCCAGATCTTCGGCGATCTCATCCCAGACCTTCCTCTGAGCGCCCGTCAGAGAGAAGGGAAGCTCCCCTATCAACTGCTCCACCCGGGAATCTTTGTCCATCACATATTCATTGTTCATCCGCTCGTTGCTGTTCTTCAATCTGCGCAACGACAGGATAAACGCCAGAAACTCTTCAAAAACCAGTCGTTTTCTGGCATGAAAATAGACTTCCTTATCTTCCGGGAAATGAATGCCTCTCAAGGCATAATTATATTCCGCAAGACCATATTTCAGCCGCAGCTTCTCCGGCAACACCTCCCTGGAAAGGTCCAGATTCTTCAGTACCTGACCCACTGTCTTGGAAATGGTATTGTTGGTCAGGCCCTTGGTCAAGCCGTAAAGAGGCTGCAGGGTCCCTGCTTTCTCTTCGTATTTCTCCGGCGGATAGAAGATCTCCGGCTGCTCCATGACCAGTTCTTTTCTTCTCCTGGCCACCCGGCCCCGCAGGGTGACCGGCCCGCCTCCCGCCAGCGTGTTTCTGAGAAACGGCATTCGGAACCAGACCGCCTTTATCGTCCCGGTCAGATCCTTCACATGGAGGGTGGTCACCGGAAGCCTGCGGTTCCCAGACACCTGCACCCGGCCATAGATCATCCCAGTTACCGTGACCACTTCTCCTTCCACCGCCTCGCTAATCGGAAGGATTTCCTCATAGACATCATAGCCTCTGGGATAATATCGGATCAGGTCTCCCGCCGTATGGATATTCAGTTTCTCAAAGAGCTTCTCCGTCTTTTCCCCGATCCCCCTGATCTCCCGGATCGATGTTCCTTCTGTCATACCGTCACTCCCTCTCAAACCGCCAAATGCCCCGGCAGTCCAAAAGACGCCGGGGCACTCCTGTCTGATCTTATCTTTACTCAACCGCCAGGATATAGTAATAGATCGGCTGTCCGCCGCAGTGTATATCTACATCTAGATTCGGATAAAGTTCCGTGATCTCCCGGGCAAACTTCTCCGCCTCTTCTTCCTTGACTTCCTCGCCGTAATAGAGACTGATCAGCTCTGAATCTTCATCCACAAGCTGGCAGAGCATTTCCTTGGCAGTCTCTTCGATGCCGCTTCCCACAGACAAGATCCCCGCATCTCCGATCCCCATGATGTCTCCTTCATGGATCTCTTTCTCATCGATACAGGTGTCCCGCACCGCATAAGTCACCTGGCCGGACTTCACGTGCCGAATCTCTTCCAGCATCGTCTCCTCGTTTTCCTTGGCGGAAGACTCCGGCATAAAATTGATAATCGCCGTGATCCCCTGGGGAACCGTCTTCGTCGGGATCACAAGGATGTCCTTGTCCTTCACCAGAGCTTTCGCCTGGTTCGCCGCAAGCACAATATTCTTATTATTCGGAAGGATGAAAATGGAATCCGCGTTCACCTGGTCCACTGCGTTCAGCATATCCTCTGTGCTGGGATTCATGGTCTGGCCGCCTTCAATGATATAGTCCGCGCCCAGCTCCCGGAAGATTTCATTCATTCCCTCGCCGATGGACACAACGATGAAGCCCATCGCCTTTCTGGGCTCTTCTTTCTTCTTTTCCTTCTCCGCCTCCTGGGCGGCCACCTTCTCTGCTTCCCGGATCAGCTTCTCCTGATGCTCTTCCCGCATATTGTCTACCTTCATCCGAGAGAGCTGTCCGTAAGTCAGTCCCTTCTCAAAGGCCAGACCCGGATGGTTGGTGTGCACATGGATCTTCACCACATCCTCGTCCGCCACGCAGACAATGGAATCCCCGATGGAGGACAGATATGACTTTAGTTCCTTCTCTTCTTTTTCCATAAATTCTTTCTCTGTCAGGATGATAAACTCTGTGCAGTACCCGAATTTGATATCCGACTCTTCCTGAGGCGCCGCTGTTTTCACACCGCCTGTGGAGGTCCCCGGTTTGATCGCGCTGTAATCGATCTCCTTGCCAAGGAACGCGTCATAAGCTCCACGAATCACTTCCAGGAGGCCCTGTCCTCCGGAATCTACCACTCCGGCCTCCTTCAGCACCGGAAGCATCTCCGGAGTCTTCTCCAACACTTCTTCCGCGTGTTTGATCACCGCCGGCAGGAACACCTCCAGATCATCGGTCTCCTGGGCCATCTCGGCCGCCTTCTCCGCGATCCCGCTGGCCACCGTAAGAATGGTCCCTTCCTTTGGCTTCATGACCGCTTTATACGCGGTGTCCCTGGCTCTGGCACAGGCCGCCGCAAGCGCCACCGCATCAATCTCCTTCTCCTCCCGGATGGACTTGGTAAATCCCCGCAGGAGCTGGGACAGAATCACACCGGAATTCCCCCGGGCCCCCCGCAGAGATCCGGATGAGATCGCCTTGGCAAGATCCTTCATCGTATAATCCTTTAACGCGGTCACCTCTTTCGCCGCGGACATGATCGTCAGCGACATATTCGTTCCCGTGTCGCCATCCGGTACCGGAAAGACGTTCAGCTCATTGATGAACTCCTTCTTGGACTCAATATTCTGCGCGCCCGCCAAAAACATTTTCGCAAGCATTTCCACACTGATCGTTTTCGTAGCCACTTCCTGTGTTCCTCCTTAAACTAATCGATGACCCTGACGCCCTCGATATAGATATTGATCTTATCCACCGGCATTCCGGAGAATTCTTCCACCCGATACTTTACATTGCTGATCAGATTCTCCGTCACCGCGGAAATACTCACTCCATAAGCGACAATGATATGAAAGTCCAATGTGATATGATTCTCTTCAGATATACTCACCTGAATCCCTCTGGTAAGACTCTCCCGCTTTAACAGATGGACCAGGCCGTCTTTCACATTTACCGCGGCCATCCCCACAATCCCGAAACATTCCACGGCCACAGTTCCCGCGTATTTTGCCACCACTTCCGGATCCACCGTGATGATACCAAGGTCCGTACTGATACAACCCTTCATATTCTAACCCTCCACTTCTTCTTAGGCGATTCTTCTATGCGCATAACTGCTTAGTGTTACTATTATACCCTGTTTTCCCTCATATTACAAGATTTCCATGGACACAAAAAACCCAGATTCCAGAAATGAAATCTGAGTTTTTAATCATTCTTGTGTACTTGACTATGCACGCTCCACTTTGCCGGATCTTAAACAGGAAGTGCAAACGTACATCTTCTTCGCAGCACCGTTCTCTGTCTTCACACGTACAGATTTTACATTTGATTTCCACATCTTAGGTGTCTTTCTATGAGAATGGCTCACATGATTTCCGAAATGAGCACCCTTCTGACAAATAGCACATTTAGCCATGACCACACCTCCTAACGCTCATAATAAGTCTCTTTACAGACTCGCAACAATAATTATTCTAGCAGAATGCTCTCAAAATTGCAAGAGTTATTTCAGAATTTATTGTCATTTACAGCAAAACAGATTATAGCCAGCCAGAACACACAGCAGGATGCACAGAACCTCCACAAAGGTGTTGGGCAGGATCAGCGCCAGTATGATCCCAACGGCCACCCAGAACAGGGCAAATCCAATGATCCGTTTCAAAATCTGGCCCCCTGTAAACCTTTTGTTTCATTCTATGCGTCTGATCTTTTGAAGATCACTCCTCATCCAGAATATCCATCACGTCCTGTTCCGTCATGGAATCTTCTTTCTTAGATCCAAACTTGTCCACCACATCCGGGATCATATCCAGGATCTTGGTCATGGTATCCTGATTCTTGATATTCACAAGCCGGGTCTTGCCGTTCTGGATCACCAATACCGCGCAGGGCGTCATCTTTCCCCCGATGCCGCCGGCTCCTTTCTCCTTCTGGTCCGCGTTGAAGGCCCCCGCTCCCACCGCGAAGGATACATCCACCAAAGGAAGAATGATCGTGTCATTGATGTGGATCGCGTCTCCCACCACCGTCTTGGATGTGATCACACCGTCCATCCCTCGGAAAAGCGCCTCCACTGTGCCCTTGAAATTATTGTCTGCCATCTGTCTGATTCCTCCTGTATCTACCACTCAAAATTCTTAAAATCCCGATACGTCTCCCGCACACTTCTGCTCCAAAACAGTTTCCAGGCGAAAGCCGTCACATGCCAGAGCCTTACATTCCCTTTGATCCATGCCTTTCCCTCCAGCACGCTGCGCTCAAAGTCCGGCACAATGCTGGCATATTCCCCGATCAGAGGATAGACCAGGCTCAATCCGGCCAGGACCTGTCCTGTGGTAAAGGGGTCCTCGAAGCCATAGACCACCTGCAGCGCCCCTTTCCTGGGACGGATGCACCTCAGAAGCCACAGAGTCTCTCTCTTCACTCTCCGAAATGCCTCCTTATGGACTTCACTCTGGAGAAACCCCAGAACCTTGTCCTTCCTTTCTCCCAACAGTTTTATCTTATCACAAACACGGGAGAATGTACATTTGATCTTGGAAAACCAGGCTATTATTTTTTCCAGGATAGAAGACCGTGTCTCTTCCTTCTCAGCTTTTTCTGCAGTTTCCTGAGTTTCCTGAACAGCTTCCGTTTCTTCAGCTTCTTTAACCGCCCCCGTCTCATCCAGCGTTTCCACTTCTTTGACCGGTCCAGTTTCATCAGCTTTCTCAACTTCTTTACCCTCTTTGGTTTCTTTGGATTCTTTAATGCCATTGTCTGTCCTCACTTCCTCTTCCGGTTCCTGTCCGGATGTTTCTTCCTTCTTGGCTCCCGCTCCCACCTGCTTCCAGGCAATCCTGATCTTCCAGACGGTCTTCCCGTCCTTGTAACAGCCGTCTGCCCGGACAAGATGCATAAGCCAGGTCACCTTCCCCTTCATCCTGAATGTATCCGGGGATCCCTCGCACCGGGCCGCCGCCTCATAGCGGATCGGCACAAAAAGAATGGTTCCCGCAAGTAATACCAGTATTCCCAGTATGACCGCGATTATGACAGCTATGATCTTTAAGAGCAAAACCAAAATGTGCAGCATCTCATTCTTCCTGTTCCTTCTCTAAGATATAGGAGCGGATATCCGTACCTTTTGTCTCATTATACACTTCCTGTGTAATTTTTTCTACTAATTCCAGCGCATCCTCATAGTCTTTTGCCAGTCCCGCCACGAAAAGCTGTCTTCTGGGGAAGGAAGGCTGCAAAAAGAGCAGGCTGGAGCAGATCTCCAGCTGCCGTCCTTCTCCCTCCGCCAGGGTCACAAGATAGACTCCCGGCAGGAAACGTCCTTCTTCCAGCCGCCGGATGATCTTGTCCTTCTTTTTTTCCAGCCCTTCCGCCAGGTACAAATGTCGATAATATCTCATCTCATATCCTCACCGCGATCAACAGATCAATAGTACGCGTCAAATACCTCTTTGGCAACATTGACAGCCCTTGCTCTTCCATCCGCGGACTCGATGATCACGCTGATCACCAAATCCGGGTTCTCTACATTGGACATGCCCACAAACCAGGAATGGTCCTTCTCCTTGTCAGAACTGTACTCCGCTGTCCCCGTCTTCCCCGCCGCTGTATAGTTCTGCCCGCTTAAGACAGAAGCCGTCCCGTACTCCACCACACTGGTCATATAATCCTTTAACCTTGCGGCCTCCTGGGAGGTCATCAGCTGTCCGTACTCCTGGGGGCGGTACTCATCGATCACCGTGCCTGTATAATTGGTGATCGAATCGATCAGGTAAGGCTCCATCAGTGTGCCTCCGTTGGCGATGGCAGAGGTGATCAGCGCCATATGATAAGGGCTGACCTGCGTCTCTCCCTGTCCCATGGCCGTCATCATCCGGGCCGCATCCCCGTCCTCCTCACTCAACGTGAAACTACTCCTGCTGTAAGGCAGATCTCCGGGAAGATCCGAGTTGAACAACAGCTCTCTGGCCGTGTTCTGGAAACTGCTGATATCCAGAGAGACTCCGATATTGGAGAAGGAGGTGTTGCAGGAGTGGGCCAGACTGTCTCTTAAGTCTACTTCACCATGGACCGCGCCTCCGTAGCAGTGGATCGTCGTATCCCCTGTCTGGATCTCGCCGGTACAGTTATAAGAGTAGGCGTCATAATTGGAATTTTCCCGTATATACTCCAGGGCCGTCACGATCTTGAAGCTGGAACCGGGTGCATACTGCCCCTGGGTGGCTCGATTTAAGAGCACACTGTCCTCGTTGGAATTCAGACTTTCCCAGTCCTGGGCCACATCTCCCGGAGAGAAATCCGGCTTGGATACCATAGCCAGGATCTTTCCCGTGGAAGGTTCCATCACCACCACTGCCCCTCTCTGGCTGCCGAGAGCATCATAGGCCGCCTCCTGCAGATTCGCATCTAGAGTGGAGACCACATTGTCCCCGATATTCTTCTCCCCCTGGAACTCTCGCTGGATTTTCTCCAGGAAGAACGCGTTGGAAGTCAGAAGCTCGAAATTCGCCAGAGACTCGATGCCGGATTTCCCCTGGGCCGTATATCCCACCACATGGGCAAACATATTCCCGTAAGGATACTCTCTCGTCTCAGTTCCGTCCTCAGCCACAGAAGTCTCCGCCAGCACATTGCCGGATCGGTCCAGGATCTTCCCCCGAACTACCCGGTCCGCGAAGGAGTCCTGACGTTTGTTGTAGGGACTGCGGATGATATCCTGGCTTTCCGCCACATTGAAGTAGGACATATATCCCATCATCACCAGGAACAGCGCCACAAACAGGTATGTCACCCTAGCGAACTCTTTGTTTCGGGCGCGCTTTTTCTTTGCCAGACGTTTTTCCTGCCGTTTTGCTTCTTTGCGGTCTTTGCGGGACATCTCCTGCTTTTGCTGTTCTCTTCTGACCCGTCTTTCGGCTTCCCGCTGCTCGTAACCGTTCCTTTTTCTTTCTTTCAAGATTTTCCTCCTCGTCTTCCCGCAGAATATAAAGTCCCTGAATGATCCCAAACATGATGATCGTGCTCAAAAGTGAACTTCCGCCATAGCTGACCAGCGGAAGGGTGACCCCTGTGGAAGGGATGAACTTTGTCACTCCCCCCACATTGAGGAACACCTGGAAAATATAGCAGGTGCCAAGCCCCAGCGCGATCAGTTTATAGAACATGGTACGAAGCTGCATGGCAATATTCAGAAACATCACATAACAGCTCACACAGATCAAGAGCATACACAGAGCGAAGATCAGTCCCATCTCCTCCGCAATGGCAGAGAATATAAAATCAGAGACCACCACCGGGATTGTGTCCGGAGCACCCTGGAACAATCCCATGCCAAACCAGCTTCCTGTGCCAATGGCAAATAAAGACTGGGCCACCTGATATCCACCAGAATCATAGTTGGCGAACGGATCCTTCCAGACCAGCACCCGGACTCTCACATGGTTGAATAAGTAATAAGCCGCCACCGATGCCACACTGCCCGCTCCCAGACCTGCCAGGATGTAGAGCGGCTGCCGAGTGGCCACATACAGCATGACCAGATACACCACAAAAATGATCAGCGCCGCTCCCAGGTCCCTGGAGACCACCAGGATCAGCACATGGAAGGCGGCCAGCGCCGTGGTCATCACGATGTTCCTGAATTCCAGGGACATCTTGAAGCTGGAGGCCACGAAAAACACAAACACGATCTTCACCAGCTCCGACGGCTGGATATTAATCCCGGCCACAGAAAATCCCAGCATGGCGCCTCCGCTGACCCTCCCCACCACGATCACGGCAGCCAGTGAGATGATTCCCACAATGGCGTAGAGGTTTCTCCACTCTGAGAACTTCTTGAACTTCCGGATGATGACCGGGACCGCCAGACTGATGGCGATGGCTCCGGACGCGATCATAAACTGCTTCACCGCGCTGGAATAATCCAGGCGGGTCAGCATGATCATCCCGATGCACAACAGCATACACATGTTATTTATGACCAGCCGGGATACTTTCGGATAGATCAGCGTATACAGAAGTATCGTAGCTCCAAATAGTACCACCTGCATGAGATAGAATGCCAGCAGCCGGATATCATCGGTTTCCAGATACATGACCAGAAAGGCGATGATGTGGATCATGAACATCAGCACATTCTGATTCTTCAGCATCCCCTTCTTTTTATCAGGATCCTGGTATCCGAATATACTGAAACACATAAAGGTATACATGGTGATCATCAGGATCATGATATATTTTGACAACTCTACAATGATATTTACCAAACTTTCACCTACTTTACTCCTCTTTTAAAGTGCCCCTTGGTATATTCCCACGGAAGGGACGAAACGGGCTCTCCCAGCACAAAAGCGCTGTGGCACAGCTCCAAGATCTGCTCTGCCTGCCTGCCCGTCTCCAGAGTAAGATCGATCCGCAGTCCCCCCGGCGCCAGACGGCGCACCTCATCCGCCTGTCCAAGAAGGGCCAGAGGCGTGCAGTTATAAATGATATTATAACAGTATCTGCAGCAGTTCTTCACTGGAAATCTCTTTTTCTGCCGGTCCTCCAGAAAAAGGAAACCCTCCTTCCTCTGGCAGCCGGTATGATTTTTCCGGATGCAGTTGGCCGTCACCATCACCGGCTGATAGCCGTACACGATCAGCATCGTCCCTTTCATCCCCAGGCCAGCCAGCTCTTTCGCGTTTAACTCCACCGGAGCCGTACACTCCCGGATGTCGTTGCGCGCCAGGAAGCTTCTGCTCCCGGAATTAAACCCATACAAATTATAATCGGAGGCAATCCTCTTTGTAAACCCCTGGTCCAGCAGCCACTGTCGGCTCTCCCAATTGCGGACCAGCACACCGTGACAGTCTGCCTGTAATTTCTGATAGACAGTGGCAAACGCCGCCGCGGTCCCGTCCCGGAATATATAAGGCATGGCGAACCAGATCTTCTGTCCGCTCTCCCCAAGCGATGTCAGGAATTCTTCAGATTCATACAAAAGTTCTCCGTCCAGGATAATCTCTTCCACTCTGGAGTCCTTCCACACCGCCTCAAGCTGCTCTTTTGTCTCCACCCGGACCAGGAATCCTTCCCTTCTCCCGCCTGGCTGGAAAGAACTCTTTGTCCTCTGTGTGCGCTGAGGATTCCGGCCACCCATCCTGCGGCCAGCTTTCAAGACCTTCTCTTTCAGTTCTCCCAAGCCCTCTCTTCGCAGCCCGTTCAGCGCCTGCATGGGGAGAAACACCTCCCCTTCCATCCGTATCTCCAGCTCCCGGAAACAGAAGGGTTCCTCCCCGGTCCTGCGAAGCTGCTGTTCCACCCGCTCTCTGGTCAGAGGCTGCTTCCGGGCCGGCTGCACCATATCTCCTTCTGCCTCCACATGGAATTCCTGATAGTCCAGTTCTAGTTTAGCACGCTTTCCGGCAGAAAGTATTAACATCCCATTAATTTTTTCTTGCGTTTTCCCCGGAACACCTTCTTCCTTCCCGTCCCCGGGCACTCTGGGCCGCTGGAAAGAGATCATATGCCTTCCATTCTGACTGTGGAAATACCCCTGGCAGTACCCCCGCCTCTGATAGGCGCTTTCCAGCCGTTCCAGATCCTCCTGTTCTACCTGAAATCCCGCTTCTCCACCTTCCAGAAACCGGTCCGTATATTTCCGGTACATCCGGATCACCTGATACACATACTCCGGCTGCTTCATCCTGCCCTCGATCTTAAAGGAATCCACCCCGGCCCGGACCAGTTCCGGAATCAGCCGGATGGCGCACAGATCCTTCATACTCAGGAAGTCCGAAGGCTTTCCTCCTTCGACCCGGTAAGGCAGACGGCAGGGCTGTGCACACTGCCCGCGGTTTCCGCTGCGCCCTCCGATCAGACTGCTCATCAGACACTGACCGGAATAACAGTAACACATAGCCCCGTGGACGAAACACTCAATCTCCAGTCCGCTGGCCTCTTTCATCCGCCGAATCTCCTCCACCCCCAGCTCCCTGGCCGGCACGATCCGACTTGCCCCCTTCTCCCGGAAAAACCTGGCGCCCGCCTCGCTTGCCACCGTCATCTGGGTGCTGATATGGACAGCCAGGTCCGGAAACGCTTCCCGGATCAGTTCCATCCCGCCCAGATCCTGGACGATCGCTCCATCCAGACCATTCTGGTAAAAAGGCGCGAGATAATCCTCCAGAGCTTCCAGCTCCCTTTCCTTGAGAAGGGTATTTACCGCCAGATACAGCTTCCTTCCATGAAGATGCACATGATCGATCGCCTTTAGAAGTTCTTCTTTTTCAAAATTCTCCGCGAATGCCCGGGCGCCAAACCGCTGTCCACCCACATATACCGCATCCGCCCCGGCGCTCACCGCGGCTTCCAGGCTCCGATAGGAACCTGCCGGGGCCAGTATCTCAACCTGTCCGTTCCTCATCTGATCCCACCCCTTTAAAAAAGGCTGTCCGCCGACAGCCTTTACTCCTTCTTATTTTTCATCTCCGTCTCAAGTTCCACGATCTTCATCTGGAGCTCCTTGTTCTCTTCCTTCAGCCGGTCCATCGCCTTCTCCGCGTTCTCCAGTTTGATCTGGACCGAGATCAGCTCGTGCTTCAGATCGTACATATCCTTGTCCTTCGCCTCGATGTCATTCTCCAGAGACGCACCCTGCTTCCTGGCTTTGAAATAGTCATCCGCGATATTCAGAGCCAGAAGGACACTCCTGGTTTCCGCGTTCTGCTTGCGGTATCCATCGCTGCTGGTGCACTCCTCGATCTTATGGTTCAGATAGGTCGAAACCTTCTGCAGATACTCTTCACTTTCAAATCCACTCAGGGTAAATACCTTACCTCCGATCAATACCTCTGTAAAATTTTTTGATGATGCCATAGAAGCCTCCCTGACCTTTCCTAATATCTGTTCCTTATTATAAACCAGTTTTTCTCAAAAACCAACTACTTTTCATCATTTTCAGGGGAAATTCCCAGGTGGGCGCAGGCTTTCGCGGTGGCAACCCGCCCTCTGGGCGTGCGCTGCAGGAATCCGTTTTTCAAAAGATACGGTTCATATACATCCTCGATAGTCCCCGCGTCCTCACCGATCGCCGCCGCCAGCGTATCCAGACCCACAGGCCCTCCCTGGAACTTCCGGATGATGGTCTCCAGAAGTTCCCGGTCTGTCTGGTCCAGCCCTGACTTATCCACGTCCAGAAGATCCAGAGCATCGTCCGCCACCCGCTCTGTGATATATCCGTCATAGCGGACCTGGGCGAAATCCCGGACCCTTTTCAACAGCCGGTTGGCAAGTCTGGGAGTTCCTCTGGATCTGCGGGCCAGAGCATAGGCGCCGGCCTCATCGATGCCCACTTCAAGAACCTTGGCCGACCGCAGGATGATCGTCTTGAGTTCTTCGATAGTATAGAACTCCAGCCGGTGGACAACCCCAAACCGGTCCCGCAGAGGAGCTGTCAGCATCCCCGCCCGGGTGGTGGCCCCCACCAGCGTAAACTGCGGCAGCTCCAGCCGGATCGACCGGGCTGTGGCTCCCTTGCCGATCATGATATCAATAGCATAATCCTCCATGGCCGGGTACAGCACCTCTTCCACCTGGCGGTTCAGCCGGTGGATCTCATCCACAAAGAGCACGTCCCCTTCCTGCAGGTTGTTCAGGATCGCCGCCATCTCCCCGGGCTTCTCGATCGCCGGCCCGGAGGTGATCTTGATGTTTACTTCCATCTCATTGGCGATGATCCCAGCAAGCGTGGTCTTGCCAAGTCCCGGAGGGCCATAGAAGAGTACATGATCCAGGGCCTCTCCCCGTTCCTTCGCCGCCTCGATATAGACTTTCAGAGTCTCTTTGGCCTTTTCCTGGCCGATATAATCCTCCAGAAGCTGGGGGCGCAGATGATTTTCAATCTTAATGTCTTCTTCCAGATTCTCTGTTGTAATGATCCTTCTGCTCATACTTCCAACGCTTCTCCTCAGAACGCAACGTATTTCAGAGCTGCCTTGAGCACCTCTTCCACTTCCATATCCTCTTTGATCTCAATCTTCTTTACCGCCTGCAGCGCTTCCGTGCTCCCATACCCCAGAGCCACCAGCGCCTGCACCGCTTCTCCTGCCACCTCTCCACTGCCGCCGGAGGCCGAACCCGGAGTAGTGCCATTTGACACTACTCCGTCCAGTACATCCTCGATGCGCAGTTTATCCTTCAATTCCAGGATCAGCTTCTCCGCCGTCTTCTTCCCGATACCCGGGGCCGCGGAGATTGCCTTCACATCCTTGGACATGACGGCGAAACGCAGTTCATCCGGCGTCAGACCGGTAAGGATCCCAAGCGCGCCTTTGGGGCCGATGCCGCTGACACCGATCAGAAGCCGGAATATCTCCAGATCGTCCCTGGTAAGAAAACCGTAGAGCTGCATGGCATCCTCCTTCACATTCAGATATGTATAGATCTTCACCTGTTCTCCGACGGAAGGCAGCATCCCCAGAGCCTGGCCAGACATAAAAACACCAAACCCTATTCCGTCAACATCCACCACTGCCTTGTCCGCTTCCACCGCGGCAAGCTCTCCTCTGACAAATTCAATCATGATTCCTCCTAATAAAAACTGATATTCACCAGACGCTTCAGCATCTCATCTGCCGCGATCCCGATCAGCACTCCCGTGATCACTCCGGCCACCAGGAGTACCGGTACATAATAGATCACACTGAACGTCTCCACCACCACCATGGCCATCAGAAGCTGACCCACATTGTGAAAGACACCGCCTGCCGAGCTGATCCCGATAACGCTGAATCCGCCCAGCTTTTTCAGAAGCGCCATCACAGCCAGACTCAGAAGCCCGCCGGCCAGACTGTAGAAAATGCTGAAATAATTTCCGAAAATAAGACCAGAAAGTAAAATACGGACTATTGAAAGCAAAAACACTTCAAATAGCCGCATTTTATACAGCGCGATGACAATGATCAGATTGGCCAGCCCAAGCTTCACTCCCGGGATCCCCAACTGGATCGGAATCAGAGATTCCACGTAGCTAAAGATGAGCGCCAGAGCTGTAAACACGCCGAAATACGCTACTTTTGTCCTCATTCGTACCCCCTACTGTACCACTGCATCGTATTCGCTGCCCTCCGCGCTCTCGATCTCCGCCGTTACCCGGTTTGGAAGGCAGATGATCGACTCTCCAGTCCTGGATATGGATTTTTGGTGGACACACAGCTGATCCGGACAGTCTGCCTCGACCATATCCGCTTTCCCGCCTTTTATCTGAAGAATATTGGTGCCGCCATTGATCTCGATCTCCTGGTCCTCTGAGAGATCGTAGACACCTTCGATCTCTCCCGCCACCTTGACAACGACCCTTCCGGCGCCGCTTCCGCCCACCGTCTCGTGGAGCAAAAATGCCAGAGCCGCAACACAGAGGACAATCGCGATCAATGCCCAGTCCTTCTTTTTCAACTTGATTTTCATAGTTCTTACCTCTCTGCTCCCTATTCTAACACAAGATTTTCTGGTCTGCAACCAAACGTTCGATTGCATATCTTGTTTTTCATGGTATACTATATTTTAGAATGCCAGGATTGCGTAAGTGCGCGGCACAGGACAATCCACAGACATCGAACAAACATAAACGAGGTGCTTTATGAAATATAAAAAATGCGCGGCTCTTCTTACCGCGGCCGCTCTTCTTCTCCCCGGCTGCGCCGGGCTTTCAGAAAAGCGGAATCTTACTTACACAGACATCCTCTACGACACAACGATCAGCGTCAAGATCTTGGACCCTGCTAGTCAGGATGTCCTGGATGGCTGCGAGGAACTCTGCCGAAAGTATGATACCATGTTTTCCGCTACTCAGGAGGACGGTGAGATCTACCAGATCAATCACGCCCAGGGCGCTGCCGTACCGGTCTCAGCAGAGACCATCGATCTCATCAAACGGGGGATTTATTATGGAGATCTCTCCAACGGCGCCTTCGACATCACCATCGGAGCCGTCTCTTCCCTGTGGGACTTCAAGGCGGAAACTCCTCAGGTCCCCTCCAGCGAAGCGCTGGCACAGGCCCGGACTCATGTGGATTACAAGAAGATCGTCTTAAAGGATAATACTGTGATGCTGACAGATCCGGGCGCCGCTCTTGATGTGGGCGCCATCGCCAAAGGCTACATAGCGGACCGGGTAAAGGAATATCTGGAAGACCAGGGGGTCAGGCACGCGGTCATTGATCTGGGCGGCAATATCCAGACTATAGGGACCAAGCCTGACGGCTCTTCCTATAATATCGCGATCCAGAGGCCCTTCGCCAAAAACGGGGAAGCCGTCACTTCTGTCAAGATCGAGGATCAGTCTGTGGTTTCCACCGGCATCTACCAGCGTTATTTTGAGACGGAAGACGGCACCATCTATCATCACATTCTGGATCCGGCCACCGGAGCCCCCTGTCGGAACAATCTCTACAGCGTTACCATCATCACTGACTCCTCCCTCACCGCGGATGCCCTGAGCACCACCTGCTTCCTGCTGGGCTATGAGGAAAGCATGAACCTGATCGATCAGCTGGAGAATGTGGATGCCGTCTTTATCACTAGCGACGGAGCGCTCCACTACTCCTCCAATTTTCAGAAAAAACAGTGATCTGACGGACGAACCAGAAAAAGGATCTGCTGAAAGCAGATCCTTTTCCATTTCACTGATTTTAATAGTAATATGTCGCCGATGTTCCGATCATCGCTCCAAATATAGCGAAGAAGAGAATGTAGATCACAATGAGTGCGCCGTATATGATCAGCATCGCCCGGCAGTAATTCCTCCGGTTGACATTTCCCTTCTTGCCGAAAGCCCAGACAAAATAGATGATGAGGCCTGCACAGGGGATAAACAGCGCCAGGATCGTCAGCAGCCATTCTCCCATAGTCATAGGATTGGTGTCCATCTGAGGCTGCTGCGTATAATTCGGTCCGTAACTCTGAGGGTTCGCCCCATTGTAGCTATTATAGTTATAATTGTAATTCTGATTCGGATTCTGGTTATAGCTGTAATTCCCGTACTGATCCTGATACTGCTGATAATTGGTATTCTGAGATTGCCCCTGCTGGTTCTGGAACTGATTCTGCTGATATGTATACTGATACTTGGGCTGATCTGACGGATTCGAGTTTTGGTTCTGATCCTGCGCCTGCTGATCCGTGGATGTCCCCGCTGTGCTCTCTGTGTTCACGTTGGCATTTGGATCCGTGTACACATGCTGCTGGCCGGAATCCTGGTTGTTATTGTCTGGTGTATTGTCAAAATTATTCTCCATATTCGTGATCCTCCTTACCATACTGACAGTATTTTATCATGTTGTCACCGCAAATGCAATAGAACCGACTTTATCCTTGACATCAGATTTCCACTGTAGTAACTCATAGGCGGTTCCCCAGGGAAAAACTCATACATCCGCCATATATAAAACAAGATCATGGCGATGCCCACCGCAGCCGCCCATGCCCTCAGGGCCGGCTGCTTTTCTCTCCCCCTCACATACCGGTTCCAGCAGAACACTGCCGCCAGCAGGATGATAGGGAAGATAAACGGATGGGTCTCCCAGGCGCTCTCAAAGTCCATCCGGAGCACACAGAAAGCCGCCCGGGTCATGCCGCACCCCGGACATGGATATCCCGTCACCAGGACTACCGGACAGATGCTGTGAAGGACATACCGAAAAAAAAGAAAATACAGCGCCAATATAAGGATCACTGCCCGGGTCTCGTAAATATCACTTTTCAAGATCTTCCACCCGTCACAGACGGTCTGTCTTACGGTTTTTCTCATAAGGATCTGCTCCTGATCGCGCTGTCTTCGGATTGCGGCCTGCGCTGCGCACTCTCACAATCCTTCCCAACATTCGCATATCGCGGGATATCCATCCCACTTTTATGCTCATATTCGGGCGGGTCCCAAGGTCTCTCACCCACCTATGAGCAAGCTCATGTAGGTTTAGACCTTGGGACCCTGGCATCTTTATAATATGATCTTCTTCGGGCATTTCTGGGCACAAGCGCCACAGTTAGTACATTTTTCAGGATCAATGTATGCCACGTTGTCTGTCACTTTTACCGCCTCGAACTGGCATACCTTCTCGCACATCTTACAGCCAATACATCCCACGGAGCAGGCCTTCATCACATCCTTGCCCTTATCCTTGGAACTGCACTGCACCAGGTGTTTCTGCTCGTAGGGCACAAGCTCGATCAAGTTCCTCGGGCAGGCGGACACACACTTGCCGCAGGCCTTGCAGGCTTCCTTATCCACCACCGCCACTCCGTCCACAATGTGGATCGCGTCAAACGGACATGCCTTGACACAGGTACCTTCCCCGATACACCCATACATACAGGCCTTGGGGCCGCCGTGCTGCATCAGGTTGATCATCACACAGTCCTGGAGACCGCTGTACTCATAGTTTGTTTTCGCCGCTTCACAGGTTCCCGCGCATTTCACAAACGCCACTTCATGAACCTGTTCCCCGGCATCCACGCCTATGATCTCTCCGATCTTGGCCGCCACCGGGGCGCCTCCCACCGGGCAGGCGCCTACCGGAGCCTCTCCCGCCGCGATCGCCGCGGCAAGTCCGGAACACCCCGGATAGCCGCAGCCGCCGCAGTTATTTCCCGGCAGGACTCCCAGGATCTGTTCCTCTTTCTCATCTACTTCTACCGCAAACTTTTTGTCCGCAAGCCCAAGGAAGATACCGATGAATAAACCAGTACCGC
Source organism: Candidatus Dorea gallistercoris (assembly GCA_019114065.1). Lineage (GTDB taxonomy): Bacteria > Bacillota > Clostridia > Lachnospirales > Lachnospiraceae > Massilistercora > Massilistercora gallistercoris. The sequence continues at coordinate 5,658 of DXGF01000120.1, read as the reverse complement.
CTACAATGACTGCAGCCAAAATAATTCCTGTCATACTCATGCTCATCTTCCTCCTATATCAATCCGGAGAATCCGTAGAAGGCGATCGCCATCAGCGTTGATGTCAAAAGCACGATCGGCATTCCCTTGAAGGATTCCGGGATATCGTTGTACTCCATCTTCTCCCGGATCCCGGCCAGCAATACGATCGCGATCAGATAGCCAACGCCGGTCGCGAAACCGTTGACCACGCTTTCCAGAAGATTGTAATTGTCCTGTACATTGTTGAGCGCCACACCCAGCACCGCGCAGTTGGTGGTGATCAGCGGAAGATACACACCCAGCGCATTGTACAGGGAAGGCACGAATTTCTTTAAGAACATCTCCACGATCTGCACCAGGGCCGCGATGACCAGGATGAATACGATCGTGTTCAAATAATCGAAACCTAAAGGCTTCAGAATAAATTCATACAAAAGGCCAGCCACAAATGACGCCAGCGTAATAACAAAGATTACGGCGCCGCCCATTCCCACGGCTGTCTCCGTCTTCTTGGAAACACCCAGAAAAGAACAGATTCCAAGGAACTGGCTGAGTACGACGTTGCTTACAAGCGCGGAACCAACCGCGATCAAAATCAAATCTGCCATCTTCTACCCCTCCTATTCCTTCTCACTCTTAGCGGCAGGAGCACATCCGCCGCCGCAGGTCGCGCAGTCCGCGCCGCATCCGGACTGGATCTTGGATGCGTCCTTGCCCTTCTTCTCCATGTTGATCTTCACCTTGTTCTGGATCGCCGCCAGCACCGCCAGTACCAGGAAAGCTCCCGGCGCCTGAACGAAGATCGCCACCGGCACATAGCCGGCTGTTCCGGCCGCCTCATCCGCGATAGGCAGAAGCTGGTAGCCAAACACCTGGCCCGCGCCGATGATCTCACGGACCAGGCCGATGGCGATCAGAGCCACCGTGAATCCAAGCCCCATGCCAAGTCCGTCAAAGATGGAGGGCAGAATCGGATACTTGGAGGCATAGCTCTCCGCGCGTCCCAGGATGATACAGTTTACAACGATCAGCGGAATATAGATCCCCAGAGCGCTGTACAGGGAAGGGGTAAAGCCTTCCATCAGGAAGTCAACGATCGTTACAAAAGATGCCACAACTACGATGAACGCCGGCATACGCACAGAATCCGGAATGACCTTGCGCAGCATGGAGATCAGCATATTGGACATGACCAGCACCGCTGTCGTGGAAAGTCCCATGCCCACTCCGTTCATCGCCGAAGTAGTGACCGCCAGCGTTGGACACATACCAAGCATCAGAACAAATATCGGATTTTCATCTATCAGACCATTTTTCAGTCTCTCGCCACAACTATTCATCTCAACTACCTCCTAAAACGCATTCTGGAAATAAGCGAGCGCCGCGTTCACCGCGCCGGTCACCGCTCTCGTTGTGATGGTGGCGCCGCTGATGGCATCGATCGGTTCGCCCTCGCCGCCGTCTTTCGTTACATAAAACTGCTCTGTCTGCACACCCACATACTGCTCATAGAAGGAACTTTCTGTGGCCTTCATACCAAGGCCGGCTGTCTCGCTGATGGACAGGAAGGAAATGCCGCTCACCGTGCCGTCCGAGGTGATCCCCACCGTCACCTGGATATCGCCACCGTAGCCCTCTCCGTCTGTAGCGGTGATCACATAGCCGGTGTCCCCGCCGTCCACAGCACAGACTTCATCGATACTGCCCTTGATCCCAAGGTCCGCGATCACCTGGGCTGCCACGTCTCCGTCCACATCGATCTGCTCAAACGCGTCCTCGGCCACATCCGGGAACACCTCCTGCCAGGCTGCTCTCTTCGCGGCCTCCTGGGTCCGTGCGATCGGTTCTTTCGTCACTTCATATACAAGCCCCAGAAGAAGTCCGGAGACCAGCGTGATCACCGTCAGGATGATCGTATTCTTAATAATCTTGTTCATTATTTCTCTCCTCCTTTACCAAATGGTTTTGGAAGAGTAACCTTCTCGATCAGCGGAACCAGAAGGTTACTGATAATGATCGCGTAGGAAACCCCCTCCGCGCTGCCGCCGAAGATACGGAACAGCCCGGTCAGAAGTCCGAGGACGATCCCGTATACGATCTGCCCCGTCTTGGTGATCGGGGAGGTCACATAATCCGTCGCCATAAACCAGGCCCCCAGCATCAGTCCTCCTCCGCACAGGTGAGCGGTGATGTACTGAGGATCAAAGAATCCGATCTCCGGGTGGGCCACATGGCCAAAGATCCCGACAAAGATCACGAATGTCACGATATATGTACCCGGGATCCGAAGGTCGATCACTCCCATCAGGATCAGGAAGATCGCTCCGATGATGATAGCGATCACGGAAGTCTCTCCGATGGTCCCCGGGATCGTTCCGATCAGCATATCCATGGTATTGACCTGATCCATCGCTCCTTCCTTCACATAGGCAAGAGGGGTCGGCCCCGTCACACCGTCATAGACAAAGGTGGTCATCTGGCCGGCAAAGGAGATCATCAGGAAGCACCGGGCGCCCAGTGCCGGGTTCATGAAGTTCTGTCCAAGGCCGCCGAATAACTGTTTCACTACCAGGATCGCGAAGATACCTCCCAGGACACCCATCCACCAGGGCGCGGTAGGGGGCATGTTCAGACCCAGCAGCAGTCCGGTAACGACAGCGCTGAAATCCTTGATCGTCACCTTTTTGTGCATTAATGTTTCATAGATCAGCTCCGTCAACACGGAAGAAACCGTGGTACTGATCAGCATGATCAGCGCGGGCAGACCAAAGTTATACACTCCGAACACAGATGCCGGCAGCAACGCGATGACTACCATGAGCATGATATTGCCGGAGGTAACTTTATCTCTTATATGTGGTGAAGACGACACTTTCAACTTGTTCTCACTCACGTTTGTTCACCTCTTCCTCAACATTCTTTTGATTATTTCTTCTTGCGGTTGGCAAGCGCAATCTTTCTCATGGAACCGATCGCCTGTTTCAGCGGGCGTTTTGCCGGACATACAAAGCTGCAGGAGCCGCACTCCATACACTCCATGCCTTCATGCTTAGCAAACGCCTCTTCGTTATGGTTCTCCGCGTAATCCGCCAGTCTTGAAGGGATCAGACGGCTGGGACAGGCCTCCACACACCGGCCGCAGTTGATGCAGGCCGTGGGCTCGAGCTTGGAAGCCTCGTCTTTCGTAAATCCAAGGATCGCGGAGGACGTCTTTGTCACCGGGACATCCAGCGTAAACATGGCGAATCCCATCATCGGCCCTCCGGAGATCAGCTTCTGTGGATCTTCTTTGAATCCGCCGGCCGCCTCCACAAGTTCCGCCTGGCTGATACCGAATGGAACCTTGAAATTCCCCGGCTCCTTCACTGCGTCTCCACTCACCGTGACGATCCGCTCCATGGAAGGCCTTCCTTCCACCACCGCCTGGTAAATGCTGATCATGGTAGCCACATTGTCCACCACGCATCCAGCGTCGGCCGGAAGCATGGCAGAGTTGATCGCCCTTCCGGTGGTGGCGTAGATAAGCTGACGCTCTCCGCCCTGGGGGTATTTGGTCTTTAATGCCATCACTTCCATCCGGGGCTCGTCCTTGGTCAGCTCTCTCAGCCTGGCGATGCAGTCCGGTTTGTTGTCCTCCACACCGAAAATCCCCTTGGCGTTGTCAAACAGACTCAGGACCACCTTCATACCTCCCACCAGCTTCTCCGGCGTCTCCAGGATCGCCCGGTAATCCGCGGTGATGTATGGTTCGCACTCCGCGCAGTTGGCGATCACATACTCAATCTTATCTGGCTCCTTGGGAGACAGCTTCACCTTCGTAGGAAAGCCGGCGCCGCCCATACCAACGACTCCCGCCTCACCGATGGCGTTCAAGATCTCTTCTTTGCTCATCTCCTCCAGAGGCTTCACTTCAGGATACTCCACCTCCCGGTATTCCCCGTCATTCTCGATCACGATACTGTTTACCATCCCGCCTGTAGGATTCAGGTGAGGCTCGATCGCCTTGACTGTCCCGGAGACGGAAGCATAGACGGGCGCGGAAACAAATCCTCCTGCCTCCGCGATCTTTTGTCCTTTCAGAACCACATCCCCAACCTGAACGACCGGCGCCGCAGGCGCGCCAATATGCTGCGAAACCGGATAGACCAGACTGCCCTTCGGCTCTAATTCGACGATCTTCGCGTCTTTCGCCAGCTCTTTGCCGTCATTCGGGTGGATTCCACCCTTAAATGTTAACAATGCCATTCCTTTTCCTTCCTTCCTTTTTACTCTCTCTTTTATAACTATACAAGAAAAAGCCCCTTTTATCTAGTGAAAAAAGGGAATTCCTTGTACATTTCCAGGTACAGCTTGACGCTTTTTTAACAGACAAAGGATAGAGACAGCATTGCCTCTATCCTTGTAAGATTCATATGAAAAATCCCTCAATCTACGCTTCTTCGGAATCACCGTCATCCACACCCTCTGCTTCTGTCTCTGCCGCTGTCTCCAATGCCTTCATGCTCAGGCTGATCTTCTTCTCCTCCACATTCAGATCTACGATCTTCGCTGTGATCACCTGTCCCACAGACAATACATCGGAAGGTTTGTCCACATGGGCTCTGGAGATCTGGGATACATGGAGGAGGGCGTCAACTCCCGGCGTCAGTTCCACGAAAGCGCCAAAATCCGTCATCCTGGCGACCTTTCCTTCTACTATTTTCCCTACCGCGTAATCCTCCGCCGCGTTGGCCCACGGATTGGTCTCCGGGAACTTCAGGCTCAGAGCGATCTTGGTATCATGGATATCCTTGATCAGGACCTTCACCGTCTCTCCCACCTGGAAGACCTTCTTCGGGTTCTCTACCCGTCCCCAGGACATCTCAGAGATGTGGAGAAGTCCGTCGATTCCGCCCAGGTCGATAAAAGCGCCGAAGTCCGTCACGTTCTTGACCGTTCCTTCCACGGTATCACCTACCTTGAGCTTCTCAAACAGTTCCTTCTGCCTCTCCGCTCTCTCTGCTACCAGAAGCTGCCGGCGGTCGCCGATGATCCGGTTTCTTCTGGGATTGAATTCACTGATCACAAACTCAATCTCCTGATCCTGATATTTGCTCAGGTCTTTCTCGTAAGTATCGGAGACAAGACTGGCAGGGATGAATACTCTTGCCTCATCGATCACAACGCTTAAGCCGCCGCCCAAGATCTGAGTCACCGGAGCCTTCAGTACCTCATGGTTCTCATAGGCTTCTCTCAGCCGCTCATTTCCCTTCTCAGCCGCAAGTCTTTTATAGGTGAGAAGGACCTGGCCCTCTCCGTCATTCACCTTCAGAACCTTGACCGTCATTTTATCTCCTACAGACACAACTGTTGTCAGATCCATATTCGGCTCGTTGGTATACTCATTCCTCATGATGATCCCGTCTGCTTTGTATCCGATATTTAAAATGATCTCGTCCGGTTTTACATCGATGACGGTACCATCAACGACCTCTCCGTTTCTGATAGTCTTAAATGATTCTTCCAGCATTTGTTCAAAAGTTTTTTCTGACATTATTTTGAACCTCCTCAATTATTTTGTTGGGCGTGGATGCCCCTGCTGTAATACCTACTGTTTCCACGGACCTTAATTGATTCATATCCAAATCGTCAAGTGTC
>DXGF01000119.1 GCA_019114065.1 Candidatus Dorea gallistercoris | reverse complement strand
ATATATCTCTTACATTTTAGCAAATCGCTATGCTTTAATCAAGCCATAAACTCCTCCAGGATCTGCCGGATCAGCACATCTTTCGGGGTCTCGGCCTGCTCTTCCTTCTGGGGTTTCTCCGGGCTCTGCCGTCTGTCCTGGACAGCCGCCTTCCCTTTGCTCCCCTTCTGTTCCGCCGGGGCTTTCTCCGGAACCGCCCCGCGGATCGGGATCACCGTCTCGGATTCAAGCTGTGGCTGAGACACCATCTCCTCCCTGCTCTCTGCGACTGAGCGGATCTCCGGTTTCGTCTCTGCTTCCGGCTGCTTCTTTGCTGTCGCTCCCTCTGGCACTTCCTGCGCGCCCTTCTCCTGATAGATCTGGGATTCCCCTTTTTCCTGATAAGTCTGAGGCAGCCTGACTTCCGCCCCTGCCGCGGACGGCGCTTCCGGGGCCATCACCTTGATCTCCTTCTGGTACGCCTTCTCATAGCGGTGGAGGCACACATTCTCCAGGTAATCCACCATATAGTTGCCGGCCGCTTCCAGGCGGTAATCCTCATCGGTAGATACATGCAGAAGATACAGCAGCACCGCCAGCGCAGCGCCGGCCGCTCCCGTCCGCAGGACCATCTCCTGCATCCCGCCCACACTGTACCAGGCGGCCGCCCCCGCCCCTCCCAGCAGCAGGCACAGACCGGCCGTGATCTTCTCCAGCCGCCTCCAGGTGTGCAGCTTCAGGCCGGCCACCTTGTACTCATATAAGTACTTGTCCACAAAGACACGCACATTCTCCACCCGCTCACTGATCATGCAGGCATGTTCGAATTTGGCCCGCACCAGGCGCATCAGAGGATGTGTCGTCTTCCCCATGTTCCCCGCGGCCCGCACCATCCGCTTCAGAGACGTGTTCGCCACACATTTGCTCACGATCCCGATCACGGTCAGGATCCCCATCAGCACAAATAGAATCTGTTTGTCCAATATTGTTTCTAACATAACAAAAGCCCTCCTTTTGCTTAGCATTATACTGGAAATTCGCAAAGAGGGCTGAAAAACCGTTCTCCAGAAATCGACCCGCCGTCTGTCGGTTTCTGTCTCGTTTTACGGCGGCAGACCGGCCCCGTGATCACATACTTCTCAACAGTTCCTTCACCAGCCGTACATTGTGGACGAGCGCCTGGCGCTCAAACTCCGAGTAATCCATCTGGGCACTGTTGTCAGCTTTGTCAGAAATCGCCCGAATTATGACATACGAAACTTTGTTCAGGTAGGCCGCCTGGGCGATCCCCGCTCCCTCCATCTCCGTGCAGAGAGGCTGGAACAGGCTGTGGAGCCGCTCCTTGGCCTCCGCCGATGAGATGAACTGATCTCCGCTCACCACTCTTCCCACAAATGTATGGATCTCCGGGTTGGCTGCCTCGTTGGCTTTCCTGGTCTTCTCCACAAGTTCCGGGTCCGCCGGGAATGCCAGCACATCCATCCGGGGAATCTGCCCCGCCGGATCTCCAAAGACGGTGGCGTCCATATCATGGTGCAGCGCATCCGCGGAGATCACCATATCTCCAATATCGATCCTCGCATCCAGAGATCCCGCGACCCCGGTGTTGATCAGCGTGTCCACCTGAAAATCATCTACCAGGATCTGGGCGCAGATCCCCGCGTTCACTTTCCCGATGCCGCTTCTTACGACCACCACATCCTGGCCGCACAGCTTCCCCTGGCAGAAGGTCATAAACGCCTTCTCCCTCACCTCCTCCACAGTCATCGATTCTTTGAGCGCCTGTACTTCTTCCTCCATCGCTCCGATAATACCTATCACGTCACATTCACGTCCTTTCCTATTGATCTTCCCTGATTTTACCATAAGGAATTTCAATTTGCCACCACCTGTTAAGTCTGGTATAATACCGCTGAACCGTTCATCTTTTATTGTATCAGGAGGTACAGCATGGAATATCAACCACACGGCGTCTGCTCCCGGCTGATCCGGGTCGACGTAGAAGACAATATCGTTAAAAATGTAGAGTTTGTCGGCGGCTGTAACGGCAACGCCCAGGGCGTTTCCCGCCTGGTGCAGGGCATGGAGGTACACGATGCCATCTCCCGGCTGGAGGGCATCACCTGCGGAAATAAGCCCACTTCCTGCCCGGACCAGCTTGCGTGGGCGCTGAAACAGGCCATTGGCCAGACTCATTGACAGAAATCTCTATGAGAAGGGAAAAAGGACACCTGGGCATTCTGCCTGGTATCCTTTCTTTTTCCCTGCTTATTCGTTCTCATTTCTTGGCGTCAGAGGACCTGCAGCGGGCATCACAGCGACGTCTTTGGCCCGTAACGTGGACCTACGTGGTTCTCAATTTTTCTCAATGTAAGGTCGAAATTATTTTTTAATAGTTTCTACTTTGCACCGCTTGTGATGTCCACTGCAGGTCCCCCGACATAATACGTCTCATCGGGACTTCCGAGTAAATATGGATCGTTAAGATCTAGATGATGCCTGGTATGAGCTCCGGCTCTTCGATGAAGACCCCGTTCGTAAAACTGCTGCTCATGTCGCTGTTGGCCGAGTGCGTACACCGTACCCGGTAGTAATATCCTCCTTCTACTTCCAGGCGGCGATTGTCAGAAACTTTATCGATATTCTGATTAAACTTCTGCCAGGAATCATAGTATTGCCACTGTTCGTCACCTTCCTGGGCCCGTTCCACCATCACACTGATTCCCACTTCATCCACAACATGGGCTGCGATGGTGCTGCCCCCTGCGTACAGCACTCCCGGTCCCAATCTTACCACTTTGGAATATCCTGCCAACAGGTCCACACCTCTGGTCACCTTGGTGTCATAGCCCACAGACTCCTCCTCGTGGGTCAGATAGGAACCGTCTATCACCGGCCGCTCCTCCTCCGCCTTCGCCTCGTTCAGAGAAACTCCGAACAATCCGGCCATCAGCAGGAGGGCACAGCACAATGATAAGATCTTCCTTTTCATCTATTACCTCCATACTTATCCCCGCCCCTCATAAATTAAGACACATAACTCGACAAAAACTGACGCCTTTTACGAAATAAAATATAAATTATCAATAATCTGTTCAAAATCCTGTTTGGAC
>DXGF01000118.1 GCA_019114065.1 Candidatus Dorea gallistercoris | reverse complement strand
GGGGACAAGGAGTGCGTCCGGATGGTGTTCCTGCTCCACAAGGGGACTATGGAGGAGAATTACAGTCTGGAGAAACTGATCGGAGAATGTCTGAAAAAAGAGGAACCAAAAGAAGAGGAAGAGGAAACCTACGATACCCAGGAGCATGACTGGATCACGGAGCAGGAGATGGGGAACCTGATCATGGAAGAGACAGAAAATATGTGGACGCCCGTAAAACGGTTCCTGCGGAGACATAAAAAGCCCAAGTGGGGAGACTGGGATGGTCTCTATATCGAGGAGGAAGAGCTTTAGCAAGGTTGCGCTTTAGCAAGGTTGGCGGTTGACACTGGTCCGGAATAATGAGAAAATCAATTCATGATAGATCGAAATTCTAAAAAACCAATTTGTACAATCTTGCTCATAGCGGCAAATGTGATCGTCTTTTTCTTCCTGAGTTTTCAGGGAATGACGGAGGATGGGAGTTTTATGCTGGAGCATGGGGCGATGTATGTGCCGATGATGCTGGAGTACGGGGACTACAGCCCGCTGTTTACCAGTATGTTCCTCCATTTTGGCTTTTCTCATCTGATGAATAATATGGTCATGCTCCTGGTGATCGGATGGAACCTGGAATTGGAGATCGGGCGGATCAAATACCTGATCATTTATTTTGCGAGCGGGATCTGCGGGAATATCGCCTCCGGGTTCTGGGATATCTATATCGGAAGCTATGCTGTGTCGGCAGGAGCCTCCGGCGCGATATTCGGGATTACCGGAGCGCTTCTTTATGTTGCGGTCCGCAACCGGGGGCAGATCGGGAATGTGACGGGAAGAGGCCTGATCTTTATGGTGGCGCTGAGCCTTTACTATGGTTTCTCCAGCGGAGGGGTAGATAATTTCGCCCATATCGGCGGCCTGTTATCTGGATTTCTTCTGGCGATTCTGCTATACTGGAAGAGAAATAGAAAAGACCGTGGGGTGTCCTGGGGCGGAAGTTACTTCTAAGGTGCCGCCATGGGCGGTCACGATTCTTCTGGCGATGGCAAGGCCAAGTCCGGTCCCGTTTTCTTTGTGAGTCACAAAGGGTTCAAAGATATGGGAAAGTTCTTCGCTCTCGATGCCGCAGCCATTATCGGAGACAGTGATCAGAAGAGAGTCATCCGACCGGGAGGCGCGAAGGCCCACCGAGGGAGTCCGTCCATCCGGGAAGGCGGTGGAAGAGACCGCATCTTTGGCATTGCGCAGGAGATTCAGGAGCACCTGGCGCATCTTTACCGGATCGATGGAAATGGCAGGAAGATCCGGCGCGATTTCGGATACAAATTCAATATTGGTGTCCACCAGTGAAGAGGCGAAAGACAGCGCCAGTGTTTTGAGAAACGTGTTGGTATCCGTAAGGGAAAGCTTCAGTCGGTCTCCATTGTTGTAGGAGGACAGTTCCTCCAGGAGCTGCTTTATGTACTCCATGTCCTGCCGCAGATTCTGCCAGTGGCCGCAGGAAACAAGGTCAGGCCGTTCGGCTTCGATCAGCTGCAGGGTGCTGTATATGAGTGTGAATGGATTGCGGATTTCATGACTGATGGTGCTGATGTCCATCCGATGGGATTCCAGGAGCCGTGTGAGAAGATCCTTTTTCTGCGGACTTTCCTCCATGATCTGCTGCAATTTGTCGTAGTCTGTCGCTGAAAACATTGTATTTACCGCCCTTTCTGATTTATCAGTTTAGCATTGGCGAGGAAAATAATCAATTATATTTTTAAGAGAAAGAGGGAGAAGAAAATGAAAGACGAGAATTGTATTTTCTGTAAGCTGGCCAACGGTGAGATACCGACGGCAACCCTGTATGAAGACGACGATTTCCGCGTCATTCTGGATACAGGGCCGGCTTCAAAGGGACATGCCCTGATCCTGCCCAGGGAACATTACAAAAATCTGTACGAGCTGGACGATGAGATCGCGGCGAAGACGCTGGTGTTGGCCAAGAAGATGATCACAAAGCTGACGGATGTACTGGAATGTGACGGCTATAATATCGTCCAGAACAATGGAGAGACGGCAGGACAGACCGTATTCCATTTCCATGTACACCTGATCCCCAGGTATAAGGGAGATACAGTCGGACTGGGCTGGAAGATGGGAGAACTTACAGAAGAGGACAAGGAAGAGATTTTATCGAAGCTGGGATAGAAGAGAGAAAGTGAAGGATGAGACTAGTGGGAGTAAAAGCGATTGGAAGGACCGCTTTTGATGCAGTTTATGAGAAGAACGCGCAGATTGTATACAAAACAGCATTGTATTACTCCAAGAACCGCCATACCGCAGAAGAGATCACGCAGGCCGTTTTCATGAAGTTGTATATCAACATGGAAAACATCAATATGGAAGCCGTCGACTCCTGGCTGTTGGTGACCGCGAAACATATGGCGCTGAACAGTGAGAGAAAGACTAAACGTGAGATCTTGAAGGAAGACGCGGCTGAGGATCCTGCATACGGGAAGGCATCTGAAAGTCCGGAAGATTATTTCATGAGCAGACTGCGTGAAAGAGAGCATCGGGAACTGGCGGAAAATATCTTCGCGGATCTGTATCAGGTGAATGAGCGCTGGTATGACGCGATCCTGCTGACTTATTTTCTGGAGAAGCCGCAGAAAGAGGTCGCGCAGATCATGGGGATATCACTGGAGAATCTGCACAGTATGCTGTATCGGGCAAAGCAATGGATAAGGAAAAATTACGAAGAACAGTTTCACCACTTGAATAAAGCGTAAAAATAACAGGTGCCGGACCGGCACCTGTTTTGCTCCAAAAAGTTGCGGAACGGAACAATCCTATTTAGCCACAGATTCGATCAGATCGATGATGGTATCGATGGAATTCTGCTGGGACGATTTCTTCATGGTGTCGGTGTAGACTTCCCGGTTCTCATACAGCCGGTTGATCGCGCTAAGAAGAGTCTCGTTGGTCAGTTCCGATTCCTCAAGGACAATGCTGAAGCCCTGGCGCTCAAAAGAGCGGGCATTGAGGATCTGGTCCCCACGGCTTGCGTTTGCTGGAAGCGGGATCAGGAGATTGGGCTTATGTAAAGCCAGAAGCTCGCAGATCGCGTTGGCGCCTGCCCGCGAGACGACGATGTCTGTCAGGGCAAAAAGGTCTTTTAGTTCTTCCTTGATATATTCATATTGCGCATAGCCCTCCAGATGAGTCAGGGTCGGATCGATCTTCCCTTTCCCGCACAGATGGATCACCTGGTAGGATTTCAGTAGTTCCGGAAGGATCGACCGGATCGCTTCGTTGACGGCTGTCGCTCCCAGACTTCCGCCGATGATCAGGATCACCGGTTTATCAGAGGTAAAGCCCAGGAATTCACGGGCTTTGTACTTATCCCCGGTGAGCAGTTCCTGGCGGATCGGAGAGCCGGTAAGGACAGCCTTGCCTGCCGGAAGATGCTCCAGAGTCTCAGGAAAATTACAGCATACTTTGGTGGCCGCGGATAAAGAAAGCTTATTTGCCAGACCCGGAGTCATGTCAGATTCATGGATGATAGTGGGTACGTGCCGCTTTTTGCCGGCCAATACGACGGGAACCGAGACGAAGCCACCTTTTGAGAAGATCACATTGGGATCTAATATTTTGATCAATCGCCGGGCTTCCCCCATTCCCTTGAGAACACGGAAAGGGTCGGTCAGGTTCCGCGCGCTGAGATAACGGCGGAGTTTCCCGGTGGAGATTCCGTGATAAGGGATTCCGAATTGTTCGATCAATTCCTTCTCGATCCCATGATAGGAACCGATATAGTGGATATCATACTGCAGTTCTTTCAGGCGTGGAAGAAGAGCAATATTTGGCGTTACATGTCCTGCGGTTCCGCCTCCGGTTAAGACAATTCTCTTCATAACGACCTCCCAAATGTAGCCAAAATATTTTTTTGACCTTAGCATCATTTTATACTATATTATATATTATACGTTTCTAAGGGATTTGGTCAAGAGAAAGAGAGAAATGTAGAATGAAAGAAACGCTCAATGATCTGGAACAGACGATCAAGGAAGAAGTGCAGAAAGAAGCGGAAGATATCCGAGAGACCGTCCGGAAATCGGACCTGGAGGATCTGTCAGAGGACCGCAAAGAAGAGATTCGCCGGAAGCTGCAGAAACAGATAGAAGAATATCAGAAAGAAAAAGTCTACGAACAGCTGTCCCAGGAGGACCGGGAGGCGCTGGAACTGGGGAGGCAGCTCCAGCAGGAGCGGAAAGCGCAGGACAACCGGGGGAAGTCCCGCGGAAAGAAGCTTCGCAGACTCAGCCTGAATCTGGCGGCTGTATTGGCGCTGGTGCTGATCCTGGGAGTGACCAGCGTGGGCGGGCCTGAGAGGATTGTGGAGATGATGAGGCGCGCAGTAGGTGAAAGAGAAGTTATGCAGGTGGATTCTGACGAAGAGAATCTGAAGATAGCAGAGGAGAGGGAAGAAAAAGCGTATCAGGAGATCAAGGATGCCTTTGGGGTGGATCCGGTGAAAATCATTGGGCGACCAGAGGGGCTTGAGTTTTCTGAACTAGTGGTTGATAACAATATTCAAATAGCAGAATTATTTTATCAATATAATGATGAAAATATAGTATATTTTGTAAATGCTTCCTATGCAGATACCTCCTGGGGGATGGATGCGGAAGATGAGGTTGTTGATGCGTACTATAAGGAAAAGAAAGGAACAGAAATTGAAAT
>DXGF01000001.1 GCA_019114065.1 Candidatus Dorea gallistercoris | reverse complement strand
CTAGGTTATGTTTTAGTTGAAGAATAGATTTTATTACAAAAAAGTGGCTTAAAAGAATCTTAGAAAGTGATTTATTGTATAGAGTATAAGCAAAAATATACAATCAAAATGGTATCCAATTTTTAAGAACGAAATAATGGAATAGTATTATGAAACGAATCGCGATCATCACCATGGGTGTAAAATTAAATAATGAAAACGGCTACACTCGTTTCCGTTTTCTGTCAGAATATCTTGCCGGAAAAGGATACCAGGTAGATCTGATCACCACATCTTTCCAGCACTGGGCGAAAGAGCAGAGAGACCTTCGGCGTGTGGAGGAAGATGAGTATTCTTTTTCCCTTCGGTTTATAGAAGAGCCGGGATACAAGAAGAATATCGACCTGAAGCGGATCTGGAGCCACCACATCGCCGCCAGGAACCTGACCCGGATGCTCCGCCAGGACGGAGACTACGACCTGATCTACTGCGAGATTCCACCCAACGATGTTGCCCTTGCGGCGGCAGAGTTTGCGAAAGCGAAAGGAATCCCCTTCGTGGCGGACGTAAATGACCTCTGGCCGGAAGCCATGCGTATGGTATTGGATGTTCCCGTGATCAGTAATATTTTGTTCCATCCTTTTTTGAGAGATGCCAAAAGAGTTTATGATCTTTGCTCCGGCGTAGTAGGAACCTCGGATGAATATGCGGACAGGCCGTTTAAGCATAGGATCCAGGATATTCCAAAGATCACGGTGTATGTTGGCAATGAGCTGTCTGTTTTTGATAAAGGAGCAGCGGACCATATAAAGGAAATCGACAAGCCTGAGGGAGAATTTTGGGTTACCTATGCGGGAACTATTGGTACCAGCTATGATATTCGGACTATGATTTTGGCGGCAGATGTATTGAAAGCAAGAGGGTATTCGGATATCCACATCAAGATTCTGGGCGGCGGTCCCCTGAAAGAAGAATTGGAAGAACTGGCAGGGACTCTGAATGGCAACGTAGAATTTGTGGGATATGCTCCTTATGAGAAAATGGCGGCTTATCTGAAGAAATCAGATATCCTGGTCAATTCATTTGTGAAGAAGGCCCCCCAGAGCATCGTGACCAAGATCGGGGATTATCTGGCGGCGGGGAAACCGATGATCAACACCTGCAGCAGCCCGGAATTCCGGAAAAAGGTGGAAGCCGATGGTTTTGGTATGAATATTGAGGCGGAGGACAAACTAATACTGGCAGATGCGATTCTGGAACTTTATCAGGATGAGCCGAGGCGGAAGCGTATGGGAGAGAAGGCCAGGAAGATCGCGGAAGAACAGTTTGACAGACCCAATTCCTATGAGAAGATCGTGGAACTGATAGAAACACTGATGCGGGAGAATGAGCGGCATGATGGAGTATAGCCGGGAGGAACTCAAGAGGATCCAGGACAAGAGCCTGGAGATGGCGTTATATTTTAAGAAGATCTGTGATGAAAATGATCTGATGTTCTATTTCTGCGGGGGATGCTGCATCGGAGCGGTCCGCCATGGGGGATTCATCCCCTGGGACGATGATGTGGATGTGTTTATGCCCAGAAGAGATTATGAGATCCTGAAACGGATCTGGAAAAAGCGGGCCGACACGAAGCGCTATGCGATCGAGAACTCGGATGCCTATCACATCGACCACAACCTGTTCCTGAATATCCGGGATAATACCACCACCTTTATCCGGCCCTATCAGACGGAGCTGGATATCAGTCATGGCCTGATCCTGGATGTGCTGCCCCTGGACGGGTGTCCCTCCGGCCGGATCCCCAGGAAGCTGCAGATGATGTGGGCCGTCATTTATTCCGTGTACCGGTCCCAGCTGGTGCCGGAGAAACACGGGAAGTTACTGAGCCTTGCGGGGAAGCTGGCCCTGGCGGTGGTGCCTTCGCAGAAAATGCGCTACCGGATCTGGAGATTCGCGGAGCGTCAGATGACGAAGTATCCCATCGAGGATTGTGAATATGTGACAGAATTGTGCGCAGGCCCCCACTATATGAAGAACCGGTATCCGAGAGAGGCCTTCGACAGGCCGGTCTACCGGGAATTTGAAGGGTATTCTATGCCGATTCCCCAGGGATATGACGCTTACCTGAGGATCGCGTTTGGGGATTATAGAAAGCTGCCGCCCAAGGAGAAGCAGGTGGCTCACCACGATGTGGTGCTCTGTGATTTGGACAATAGTTACAAAATTTATAAAGGGACTTATTATTGTGTGCGTTAACACTTGATGTAATGTTGGATCTGGTGTATTATATACCGGGATATGGTAATTTTAGCATACCTGAGATAAGAGGTGGATTATGGCGAAAAGAAGACACAGAAGAGGCAGAAGAAAGAAAAGCTGGTTTGCCAGATTGAGCGGGCCCAAGAAAGCGGTGGTCTGCCTGGCAGCGGTAGTGACTGCGCTTCTGGCATCGGGAGTTGTCTATGCGGCATCCATATTGAATAAGATTGATACCCAGGAGATCCCCCAGGAGGACATTGTGATCAACCAGGAAGCGGAAGCGGCCGGTGAGGGTTATACGAATGTGGCCTTGTTCGGAGGGGACTCCAGGACAGGCGAACTGGAAGAAGGTGTGCGGACAGACACGATCATCGTGGCCAGCCTGAATAATAAAACAAAAGAGATCCGGATGGTCTCTGTCTATCGAGATACGCTTCTGGATATCGGAGACGGGACCCTGCAGAAATGCAATGCGGCCTACAGCTTTGGAGGTCCGGAGCAGGCCATCAACATGCTGAACCGGAACCTGGATCTGGACATCCAGAAATATGTGACGGTGGACTTTGGCATTGTGGCGAATGTGATCGATCTGCTGGGCGGCGTTGAGATCGATGTGAAGGAAGAGGAAGTCCAGTATATCAACGAATTTATCGATGAGACCGGACAGGTGGCTGGGAAAGAAGTCAATTACGTCCAGAACAGCGGCTCGCAGCTACTGGATGGTGTCCAGGCCACGACCTACGCCAGGATCCGTTCCACAGCGGGGGGGGATTTTACCCGGACGGAGCGGCAGAGACTGGTCATCGAGAAGATGGTAGAGAAGATCAAGCAGAGCAATCTGGGGACGATCAACAGCATCATTGATGAGGTCTTTCCGAGTATTTCCACCAACTTTACGATCGCGGAGATCCTCTCCTATGCCAAAGATTTTGCGAAGTATACGCTGGGAGAAAACGCTGGTTTTCCGTTTGATAAGACTACGGATACGATTTCCGGTCTGGGAAGTATCGTGATCCCAGTATCGTTGACGTCAAATGTCCAGCAGCTTCACGAGTTCTTGTATGGAACAACAGATTATTCCGTGTCTTCGGAAGTGAGCGGCATCAGTGGGGCCATCGTGTCCAGAGTGGGACAGCGTGAGGCGACCGATGAGGATACACTGAGGAATCAGACTTATACTGTGGCTCCGGAAGACGAAGCCCAGGAGTCCGGCGACTATTCCGACAGCGGAAATAACGGATACTCTGGCAGCGGAAGTGGGAATGATCATACGGGAACAGGAAATAATGGTCAGACCGGGACCGAAACCGGTAATGGTAATCAGTCAGGTGACGGCGGCCAGCAAGGCACTGGAGGAGACAGCCAGACAGGAAGCGGCGGAGACGGCCAGACAGGGACTGGAGGAGACGGCCAGACAGGGACCGGAGGAGACGGTCAGACAGGGGCCGGAGGAGATGGCCAGACGGGAACTGGAGGTGGAACCGGAGAGACACCTACGAATCCGGAGACTCCACCTGCGACACAGGGGCAATAAAAGGATGACAGATCAGGGTCAGGGTGTGCCTGCCCCTGATTTGTTTTGAAGAAAGGTTTACAAGTTGTTACGAATTTGTTACAATAATTTCGTTAGTGCAAAAAAATCGCATTTTGTGCAAATCATAAAGAGAGCAAGCTGGAGGTATGACATATGTGTGGAATTGTAGGATATATCGGTACCAATCAGGCGGCGCCGATTCTTCTGGATGGCCTGTCTAAGCTGGAGTACCGGGGATATGACTCGGCCGGGATCGCGGTATACAACGGGGAGAAGATCGATATCGTCAAATCAAAGGGAAGACTGAAGGTCTTAAATGAACTGACCCATGGAGGAGAGACGCTTCCCGGGACTGTAGGCATCGGGCATACGCGCTGGGCCACCCATGGGACGCCGTCCGATGTCAATGCCCATCCTCATTTTAATACGGATGAGAGTATCGTGGTGGTCCATAACGGGATCATCGAGAATTATATCAAGCTAAAAAAGAAGCTGGAGAAAAAAGGCTACCAGTTTGTCTCAGATACGGATACGGAGATCATCGCCCATCTTCTGGACTATTACTACCATGACAATCCGCTCCAGGCGATCACGAAGGTGATGCACCGGATGGAGGGGTCTTACGCGCTGGGGATCATTTTCAAAGACCACCCGGATGAACTGTACGCGGTCCGCAAGGACAGTCCGTTGATCGTGGGGCATACGAAGGATGGGAATATCATCGCGTCAGATGTCCCGGCGGTCCTGAAGTATACAAGAGACGTGTTCTTTATTGAAAATGAAGAGATCGTGCGGATGACCAGGACAGACATGGATTTCTTCAATGTGGACGAAGAGCCGATCGAAAAAGAGTCTGTCCGGATCGAGTGGGATGTGAACGCGGCGGAAAAAGGCGGGTACGAGCATTTCATGCTCAAAGAGATGTATGAGCAGCCCAAGGCCATCACAGATACCTTCTCCCCCAGGCTCAAAGACGGCAATATCGTGATAGAGGAATTGAATATGTCGGATGAGGAGATCCGGGCGATCCGGAAGATCATGATCGTCGCCTGCGGCTCCGCGTATCACACAGGGGTTACCAGCAAGTACGTATTCGAAGGCATGGCCAGGATACCGGTGGAGGTGGATCTTGCCTCGGAATTCCGGTACAGGAATCCGATCCTGGACGAAGGGAGTATGGTCATCGTGATCAGCCAGTCGGGAGAGACGGCAGATACTCTGGCGGCGCTTCGGGAATCCAAGAAGCGGGGCGCGCGAGTGCTGGGGATCGTCAACGTGGTGGGAAGTTCCATCGCGAGAGAGGCGGACAATGTTATGTATACCTGGGCGGGACCGGAGATTGCCGTGGCGACTACCAAGGCATACTCAGCCCAGCTGATCGCCTTATATCTTCTGGCGATGAAGTTTGCCTATGTGCGGGGAGAGATCGATGATTCCTGTCTGGCGGAGATGCTGGAAGATATGAAGAGTCTTCCGGCGCAGGTGGAGATGCTCCTCAACAACCAGGAGCGTATCCAGCGGTTTGCCAACCGCTATATCGCGGCCAGAGATATTTTCTTCATCGGGCGGGGCATCGACTATGCGATCTCAATGGAGGGGTCTCTGAAATTAAAGGAGATCTCCTACATCCATTCGGAGGCCTACGCGGCAGGTGAATTGAAGCACGGCACCATTTCTCTCGTGGAGGAGGGGACGCTGGTGGCCGCCGTCCTGACCCAGAAGGAATTATTCAAGAAGATGATCAGCAATATGGTGGAGGTGCGGACAAGAGGCGCGTTCGTCCTGGCTGTGACCACAGAGGGCAATGTGGAGGTGGAAAAGGCGGCGGACTATGTCATCTATATCCCGGAGACGAATAAGTATTTCACCAATTCTCTGGCCATCATCCCTCTGCAGTTATTCGGATATTATGTAGCGGTGGGCCGGGGCTGTGATGTGGATAAACCGAGGAATCTGGCGAAATCCGTGACAGTTGAATAGAAATCACGCAAAATCCAGGAGGAAATTATGATATTTGGCGGTATTTTGGCGGGAGGGACAGGCACCCGCATGAATCTGGCGGATATGCCGAAGCAGTTTTTGGAATTGGGAAATAAGCCGATGGTCATCCACACGCTGGAGAAATTTCTCCTCTGCCCGGAGATCGATCAGGTCTATTTGGGAGTCCATCCTAACTGGGTGCTGCATATGGAAGATCTGACAGAGAAGTATATCCATGTCAGGAAGGAGTGTGTCCATATCGTAGAAGGCGGTAAGGATCGGAATGCCACGATCATGAATATTGTGGAGGCGATCGAAAGAGACTATGGGGAAAGGGAGGATCATTATATCGTCACCCATGATTCTGTACGTCCTTTTGTCACTTCCAGGATCCTGAAAGATAATATCGAGGCTGTGAAGAAATATCAGGCCTGCGATACAGTCATTCCGGCGACGGACACGATCGTTGTATCCGAGGATGGAGAGAGCATATCTGAGATTCCGGTGCGGGACCGGATGTACCAGGGACAGACGCCCCAGAGTTTCCAGATCTGTCTGCTCAAGGAATTATACGCCTCCCTGGGAGAAGAGGAGAAGGCCATCCTGACAGATGCCTGTAAGATGGCTGTGGTCCAAAACCACAAGGTCAGCTTGGTCAAAGGGGAACCGTCCAATCTGAAGATCACAACGGTCAGTGATTACAAGATCGCCCAGGCGATGGTCGGAGGAGAAGAGATTGATTAATTATGTTTATCAGTTGGCGGCGCCCAAGATATTTTCGATAAAATATGAAGAATTTCCCTTTGAAGAAGAAGTGATCGTAAAGCCCAGATATATGTCTGTCTGCCATGCGGACCAGAGATACTACACGGGGCAGCGGCAGAGGGAGGTCCTGGACCGGAAGCTGCCGATGGCTTTGATCCACGAGTGCTGCGGTCAGGTCCTGTCTGACCGGACGGGGACTTATAAGCCGGGCCAGAGGGTGGTCATGATCCCCAATGTCCCCGGGGAGAGGAACGGGGTGATCATGGAAAATTATGCCAGAGGCGCTCAGTTTCTGTCCAGCGGTAGGGATGGCTTCATGCGGGAGTACGTAGGCCTGCCGGCAGAGAGGCTGATATCCTGTGGAGAACTCCCGGAAAAGCTGGCGGCGGTCACAGAGTTCGTCAGTGTGGCGGCTCACAGCATCCACCGGATGAAGATGCTCTCACACATGCAGAGAGCGCGCATTGGGGTGTGGGGAGACGGAAGCCTGGCGTTTGTGGTGGCCAATCTGCTTAAAAAAGAGTTCCCCCACAGCAAGATCCTGGTGGTCGGGAAGAATGTGGGGAAATTGTCCTACTTTTCCTTCGCGGATGAGACCTGGCCGCGGGAAGATCTGCCGGAAGAACTGCGGGTGGACCATGCCTTTGAGTGCTGCGGCGGGGACGGAAGCTACTATGCTATCGATGACATCATCCGCTGCATCAATCCTCAGGGGACGGTGATGCTCATGGGCGTAAGCGAGAATAAGGTCGCCGTGAATACCAGAGACGTGCTGGAAAAAGGTCTGACGATCGTGGGGAGCAGCCGGTCTGGAAGAGAAGATTTTGAGAGAGCGATGGAATATCTGGAAGATATCCGGTTCCAGAGACGTTTGGAGCTGATCCTCCATGAGGACGCCAAAGTGTCCTCCATCGAGGATATCCACAGGGTATTCCAGACAGATTTGAATACCCCATTCAAGACCGTGTTTGAATGGGGATTATAAGGAGTAATCGATATGCCTTTGATCAGTGTGATCGTTCCGGTCTATAACGTGGAAAAATATCTGGGGAAATGCC
>DXGF01000117.1 GCA_019114065.1 Candidatus Dorea gallistercoris | reverse complement strand
AATCCGCGGCTTTGGAATCTCAGAAAAGGGACTTCAGCCAGGGGAGTGTGGCTGTCAATATCCTGCGGCTTGCCCTACCCATGACTTTAGCGCAATTGATCAACGTTCTTTATAATGTGGTGGACCGTATCTATATTGGTCATCTTCCGCATACTTCTACCCAGGCTCTGACGGGCATCGGCCTTACCCTGCCTATTATTACCATCATTACCGCCTTCGCCAATCTCTTTGGCATGGGCGGAGCGCCTTTGTTTTCCATGGCCCAGGGCGCCGGGGAGAGAGAGCGGGCGCGGCGGATTATGGGAAATTCATTTTCCCTACTGCTATTATCCGGGGTGGTACTTGCGGTAATCTGCCTGCTGTTCAAACGATCGCTTCTGTATCTTTTCGGCGCAAGTGACGTTACCTATCCCTATGCGGATGACTATATCACCATCTATCTTTTGGGCACTATATTTGTCATGATCAGCCTTGGCATGAATAATTTTATCAACGCTCAGGGTTTTGGCGTCATAGGGATGCTGACCGTCTCCATCGGCGCGGTCCTGAATCTGGTGCTGGACCCGCTTTTCATCTTCGTGTTCCAGATGGGCGTCCGGGGCGCCGCCATTGCCACTATTTTCTCGCAGTGTGTCTCTGCTGTCTGGGTTGTGCGCTTTCTTAGAGGGAAAAAAATTCCGATAAAATTATCAAAGAAATATTTTTCTTTACACAAAAAAATTGTTAAAGAAATTTCTGCCCTTGGTCTCTCTAGTTTTATCATGTCCGTTACCAACGGCTCTGTGCAAATTGTCTGCAATGCCACACTCCAAACCTATGGCGGCGACTTATATGTGGGAATCATGACGGTACTCAATTCTGTTCGAGAATTTATTAACATGCCGGTTACCGGCCTTACCAGCGGCGCCCAGCCGATCATGAGCTTCAACTACGGCGCTGGAAAATTAATACGAGTGAAGTCCGCTATCCGGTTTACGACAATAGCCTGCATCCTTTTTACTCTGGCCATGTGGGCGCTTTTGTTCTTCTTCCCGCGGTTCTTTATCCACCTGTTCAACAGTGAGCCAGAGCTTTTAGAAAAAGGCGTTCCTGCTATGCATTTATATTTCTTCGGTATTTTCATGATGGCATTACAGTTCGCCGGCCAGTCCACCTTCGTGGCACTGGGTTATTCCCGACAGGCAGTCTTCTTCTCCCTTCTGCGCAAAGCTGTGATCGTCATCCCGCTGACCTTGTGGCTTCCCACAGTGGCGGGCCTTGGCACGACAGGAGTATTTCTGGCTGAACCCGTTTCAAATTTTATCGGCGGAAGCGCCTGCTTTATCACTATGATATTTACCGTTTGGAAGAAACTAAACGATTGACTATAGATATTATTTTATTTCTTTTCACCATTTTGGTACAGGGCAAAACGCAAAAAGGTACAGGGTAAAAGTTAATTTGGGACGTAGCCTTTTTTAATTTTACTACGTCCCCAATCATATACTTTACAAAAACCCTGGAGTTTCTTATGTTGAATTTTCTTTGGGCCGGCATGATCTTGATCGGCATTTTATTTGCCGCCTTCACCGGCCGCATCCCGGATATTACCAATGCCGCGATCGACTCTTCTAAGGAAGCGATCACTTTATGTATCACCATGATGGGGGTTATGTCTCTGTGGGTAGGACTGATGGAGATTGCCAGAAGGGCCGGAGTGATCCAGAATGCTTCTGTCCGTCTGCGGCCGTTTCTCCGGTTTTTGTTTCCCAGCCTTCCGCCAGGACACTCTTCGGAAGCCTATATCCTTACGAATCTGATCGCAAATTTCCTGGGGCTTGGCTGGGCGGCGACACCGGCCGGGCTCAAAGCCATGGAAGAATTGTCGAAGCTGGAGGAGGACCGGCGGGCCGGCCGGGCTCCGGGACCGGCGAGAAGTAGGGGGACTGCCAGTAATGAGATGTGTACGTTCTTGATCATCAATATTTCTTCTCTGCAGTTGATCCCGGTCAATGTGATCGCCTATCGGAGCCAGTACGGAAGTGTGGACCCGGCGGCCATCGTGGGGGCTGGAATCCTGGCCACTACGGTGAGTACCGGCGTTGCAGTCATCTTCTGCCGACTGATGGACCGTAGGCAAAGGCGCTGATTCATCTTCTGCCGACTGATGGACCGCAGGCGGAAGGGCTGAATTCTACCGACACTGACAGCCATCCATCTTCGTATTCCGCCCAGATCCAGCCGCCCATCCGCTCCGTCAGTGTTTTGGCGATCGACAGTCCAAGGCCGGTGCCTCCGCTTCCGGTCTCTACCGTATAGAACCGTTCAAACAGCCGGGCCGTGCTGAGCGCGTTTAATCTGGCCGCCGGGTTGGAAAATGTAATCCGGCCGCCAGGCTCCATCACGACGGAAAATCCCCCATCGCTGTATTTTACCCCGTTGCTGATGATATTTCCGAAAATGCGGAGAAGAGCCTCTCGATCCGCCAGCCGTTCCACCTTTTCTCCTGGTATCTGGATCTTAGGCGTGATCCCTCGCTCCTGAAAAAGCACGTACGCCGCCGCCAGGCTTTCTTCCAGCGCTTCTCCTACATTTATGTTCTCTTCCTCCTGCTCTTCCACCGACAGGACTACTGAGTATTGAAATAATTCCTCACTCAACTTTTTCATTGCTTTCGCCCGGTTTTGTATCAGTGCAAGATAACGTCTGCCATCTTCTGTCAGTTCCTCTTCTTCCATCAGCCTGGCATACCCAAAGATCCCGGTCAGCGGCGTGCGAAGATCATGGGAAATGTTGGAGACCGCTTCTTTGAGCTCCAGGTCTCCCTGCTGATACCGATGCCTCTGCCGGTGAAATTGGGCAAGCTGCCGGTTCATCTCTGCCGCCAGAGTGCGCATCCGGGAATCCCGGCTGGAAATAGCGATCAGCCTGTTCGTATCTTCCCGACAGCACGCCTGGAATTGTTCCTTTATCTCATCTGCCGCATGCCGCATGCCGGCAATTTTTATTCCCAGCGCCGCCGATATGAGCAAAAGCCCCAGGCACAAGAAGCCGAGACATATTCCCATCCTCCCTCTTCCTCCGTTTCTTTTTTCTATATTTATTTATTTCTATTTCAAATCCTTCTTCCCAAATCTCCAGATTCCAACCCCGTTGGCCACGATGATGATTCCAATAGAATACAGAGCCATTGTCACAGGATGGACAATTTCCTGTCCCACGATCTGGAATCCCTGGCCGGTAGGAATGAAATCCACAAGGAACTGTAGTAGCTTTCGCTCTCCTTCTGTCGGGTAGGCGGGGTTTTTCACCGTTTCGATCAGAAATTCTCCATCCACGCTGGTCGCCTGCTCGATCATTTCCGGCTGGCTTAAAAGATTTAAAAGTCCGCTGGCCAGCATTAGGAATCCGAAGATCAATACCAGGCTGACCACAGCTGCGACCGCCTTGTTGGCACAGAGCATGGATAAAAGATTAAAAAGCGCCGCGTATACGAGGATCAGCAAGACTGCGTCCAAAAGCCACAGCGCCAGCACAGATGGTTTGGTCATAAAGGAACCAAAGATTGGAATCCCGACGGCGCACACCACCACAAGATACGCCAGATAAAACACCAGATTTCCAAACGCGCAGGTCAGAAAATTTGCCAGATAGATGTCCTTCCTTCTGTGTCCGATGATGATCTTATTGCGGATGGTCCCGTCGCTATAGTCCGTCCCCACATACATCGTGACAAACGCGGCGGCCGCGATCCCGATCATGGCGATCAGGCTCAGGAAGATGTCGTCGATCCGTACCTCCAGCCCATAATTGGCCATCTCGTTGTACTCTGACATCAGCATAAATCCGCCAAACAGCAGGCAGCCTGCCAGGCAGATCCAGAATGCCCTGCTCCTTCTAAGGCGCATAAGATTTGCTCTCAGCAGTTTACGCATGGCTCTCACCTCCTACCAGGCTGATGAAATATCCTTCCAGACTTTCATCCTTTTCGTGCAGGGTTTTGATCTTACATCCCTCCGCCGCCAGGGCCAGGGTCAGCTCTGTCACTTCCATCTGTCCATAAATATCCGCGGCCGCTTCTGACAGGATCGCATAGCGTATCCCCCGGCCATCCAGCACCTTTGCCAAAGCCTGGATATCCGTCACCTCCACATGGATGCATTTCTGGCAGCTCTCTTCCAGCTCTTTGGCGCTGATCTCCCTCACCATCTGCCCCCGGTCAATAAAGCCATAATGGGTGGCAAGTCTGGACAATTCTCCTAAAATATGGCTGGAGATCAGAACGGTGATCTGATACTCCCGGTTCAATTTCAGGATCAGCTCCCGCATCTCCACGATCCCCTGAGGGTCCAATCCGTTTGACGGTTCATCGAGAAGAAGGAAATCCGGGTTCCCTGCCAGCGCCACCGCGATGCCCAACCGCTGGCGCATCCCCATGGAGAAATCCCCGGCCTTCTTCTTCCCTGTGTCTGACAGCCCCACCAGGGCAAGCAGTTCTCCGATCCCCTCTTCCGAGGGAAGCCCAATGATCTGGTATTGATGTCTGAGGTTTTCTTCCGCCGTCATATGCTGATAGACCGACGGCGTTTCCACCACGGCTCCCACTCTGCGCCTGGCCCTCTCGATCCCTTTTTCCTTACTTCCTGTTCCGTAGAGGGTGTACTCGCCTCCTGTAGCCTTTTGCAGGCCGCACACCAAGCGGATCAATGTGGTCTTCCCTGCCCCGTTTCTTCCTACAAATCCATAGATCGCACCCTTGGGCACATGCATCGTCACATCATCCAGCGCCTTAAAATGCCGGTATTTTTTCTGCAAATGCTCTGTTGTCAAAACATATTCCATCGTTTGGCCTCCTGTCTCCTTGATCTGCCAGGTCAGCTCCTGCCTCCCTGACGGGGTCAGGATAACAGTCTCCGGTTAAGAAACCGATAAAGAAAATGGTAAAGAAATCATAAAGATTCTTTCTCACATTTCTTTCATCTTAAATCCGATTCCCCAGACCGCTTCAATATAATCCTTTCCTGACGGCCCTTTCAGTTTCTTACGCAGATTGCTGACATGGACCTTCAGCGATTCTTCTGTACAGTCCGGCGTGTCCTGGCTGATCCGGTCCAGAAGAATGGATTTTGTCACGACTTGGGATGGATTCTGTAACAATGTCTTCAGAATGGCAAATTCCGTTCTGGTCAGATGTATTTCCAAACCATCTACCACCACAGACTGACGCTCCGGCTCCATCGCGATCTGATCAAAGGATAACACCTTCCTCGCCGTCTTCCCTTCCTCTTTCGCCAGATTCCTGAGCTGAACCTGGATCCGAGCCAGCAGTTCGTCCACGTCAAAAGGCTTCGTCACATAATCTGCCGCGCCGCCCAGCAGCAGATCCACTTTCTTATGTACTTCTCCCTTGGCGCTCATAATGATCACCGGGATGTCCTTGATCTTTGGCAGAACTTCTTCTCCGGACAGACCCGGTAGCATCAGATCCAGCAGGATCAGATCTGGTTTCTCCTGCTGGAGCAGCAGCAGCGCTTCCGTTCCGGAATACGCCCGCATGACTCCATATCCCTGTTTCCCCAGAATCTCTTCCAGCATGTCGCCTATATATTCATCATCATCAATGATCCCGATCATAACTCTGTCTATGTTTCCCTTCATGATGCTATCCTCCTCCATTCCCTTCTATTGTACTATTTCCCTGCGCCATTTTCAAATTCTTAACTTTTCCTTATTTATGCAGTTTTTTCGAATATTCATACATCTTATTCCGTTTTATTGACATTTTATACAATCAGTGCTATGCTAAGGAGCGTACTAGAGAAACAGCTTCTTAACAAAGCCATATTATTGAAAGGAGGATGAGAGTATGTGGGGACATATTTTCGACCTTAGCAATCCGCTGATCGGGGCGGACAACACCTGGGCACTCTGGGCTGTCTGTGCAGCCGGAGCCGCTGCTGCCATCTACCTGGAACAGAAATATACGTGGGCGGCAAAGGCCAGTGGCGCCATCGTAGCCCTTGTTTTGGCACTTATCTTATCAAATCTGGGAATTATCCCGACCTCAGCGCCCGTCTGGGACGCAGTCTGGAGTTACGTGGTCCCGCTTTCCCTGCCACTTCTGCTCATGCAATGTAATGTACGTGATATGGGAAAGGATTCGCTGCGAATGCTGGGAATTTTCCTGTGTGGTTCCGTCGGTACCATGACAGGCGCAGTCCTGGGATGGTTTATCTTACATAACTACATTCCTGAGCTGGACGCCCTGGCCGGTGTATTTACTGGAACCTATATCGGCGGTTCTGTAAACTTCGCGGCCCTTGGCGAGGCATTCAGCGTAACTGGTGAAATGCTGTCAGCGGCTACCGTAGCGGATAACCTGCTGATGGCCCTGTACTTCTTCGTACTTGTCATCATTCCGGGCATCGGCTTCTTCCGCAAACACTACAAACATCCACATCAGGATGCTGTTGAGGCTGGTTCCGTAAATAATGAGGGCGAGGGAACCGCGGCGGCAGCTTACTGGGGACGGAAAGAAATTTCCCTTAAGGATATCGCGATGGCAGTTGCGGTTGCGTTCGTGATCGTAACACTTTCCACCATCGTGGCGGATTTCTTTGCGGGGATCATCCCCGTATCCAACCCGCTTCTGTCCATGCTGAATACCTTGTTTGGCAATATGTATCTGTGGATCGCTACGATCTCCATGATCTGCGCCACAGCGGCACCGGGATTCTTCGGTGAGATCAGAGGAACCAACGAATTGGGAACCTTCCTGATCTACCTGTTCTTCTTCGTGATCGGTGTTCCGGCATCTATCCCGTTGATTGTACGGAACTCACCGTTGCTTCTGGTATTCGCGGCGATCGTTGTTATCGTGAACATGCTGTTCAGCCTTGCATTAGGCAAGCTGTTTAAATTTGATCTGGAAGAGATCCTCTGCGCGTCCAACGCCAATATCGGCGGACCTACAACATCCGCGGCTATGGCTGTTTCCAAAGGATGGACAAAGCTGGTTGGTCCTTGTCTGATCGTCGGCACCATCGGATACGTGATCGGAACCTACGCAGGTCTGATTATCGGAAGTCTTTTAGGCGCGGCTGCCTAACGATTGTTATCACACAGGGGCGGATTTATCGTCCCTGTATTATTTTTTCATTTTCTATTAATGAAAATATTTCTCAAATTTTTTAGCTTTAATGGCTATGTTACTACAGAGGAGGAATGACTTATGAATTTTGATGCACATTGTGATATCTGGACGGACGTCACTCACCATTACCTGGACGGCGAATCCGACATTTTCCGCAAATATCATTATGAACGCTTGAAAAAAGGCCAGATTGAGGGCGGAATCTTTGTCATATGGAATGACCCGCCATTTGACAAAGATCCTCTGAAACGGACCCATCAGATGATGGACGCCATCTCCCACGAAGAGCCGGACTGCACGGACATCTTGAAGATTTGCCGTTCTTATCAGGATATGGTGAACGCCAAAAAGGAAGGGAAGATGTACACCTTCATCGGACTGGAAGGGTTGAAGAGTATCGGAGAAAATCTGGATCTGATCGATGAATTCTATGAGTTTGGCGCAAGACACGCCAGCCTGACCTGGAATGAGGAAAATCCTCTGGCCACCGGGGCTCTCGGCACGCCTGAGCGGGGTCTTACCGAGCTGGGACGCAGAGCGGTCCGTAAGATCCAGGATCTTGGCATGATCCTGGATGTGTCCCATCTAAACGACACCTCCTTCTGGGATCTTCTGGATGCGGCAAATGGCCCGGTGGTCGCCACCCATTCCAACTGCCGCGCGCTCTGCAACCAGCGGCGGAACCTGACAGACGATCAGCTCAAATCCCTGGCAGAAACCGGCGGTATGGCAGGGTTAAATTCCTTCAATGAATTTGTTCATGAGGAAGAGGCAAAACAGACTGTAGAAAATCTGGTGAAACACCTGGTACATATGGTAGAGCTTATGGGGATCGACCACGTAGGCTTCGGATTTGACTTCTCCGAATTCCTGTGCGGTGACACCTTAAGCTCCTTCAGCAGCCAGACCACACCTTATACTATCGGCCTGGAAGATGCTTCCAAAGTACCAAATGTGATCGAGGAGATGCGCCGCGTTGGTTTCAATGAAGAAGAAATCGAAAAAGTCGCTTACAAAAATTGGCATAATTTAATTCACAAAGTCATGAAATAGTTTCTAGGGACAGGGCTTTTTCAATCGGGGCCGTGGTATTTTTAAAAATACCACGGCCCTACTTGATTTTTTGAAATATTGGGTATAAT
>DXGF01000116.1 GCA_019114065.1 Candidatus Dorea gallistercoris | reverse complement strand
TGGATCTTTCCTTTATAAAAACAGCAAGAGAGATGCTTCCACACCGGAAGCGTCTCTCCTTCATAACAATATGTCACATCCCGCATTTCCAGGATTACTTGTTCCTCTAAGTTCCTTATGCCTTTACACATTTGAATCCTTTCAGCACTCCGGTTTTTGCCAGAGCAGCGGTGATCACTTTAACAAGAATGATACTGATCACGATAGAACTGAAGAATCTCACGATTACGACAGCGGCCGCAACTGTTCCACCGTAACTCCAGGGTGTTCCCCAGAAAAACCCATCTCTGCAGAATACAAAGATCGGGCCCAGAATCGTTGAGATCAGCAGGTTTTTCATACTTCCCTGATATCTGTCCACAACCGCGTATCCGATCTCAACAGCAATTCCCTCTAAGAATCCCGCCAGAACGAGCTGAAGGCCATAAGGGCTTCCCAGCAGCAGGTTCACTCCTGCCGTCACCATTGCTCCAAAGATGGCGAATCCCGGCTTGCGCACCAGATACATCGGCATCATCGCCGACAGCATGTAGATTCCAAAAGTCAGTTCCATAAAAGCCGTCCCCAGCACGGCTGACAACGGCATATAAGCCCAGTCCAGCAGCGTGTAGATCACACCGATCACGGCGGCTACCATTGCCACGACTACCACTTCTTTGGTCGTAAATTTTTTCTCCATGTTCTCTCTCCTTTTTTCTTTTGCGGGTAGCGGCAGAGCCTGCGCTCCGCCTAAGGTTTTCAAAAAGCAGGGACATTATACCATGGAGATTCCTCGACATTCCAATTGATTATTTCAATAAGTCTTTATTTATAGTTTTTTTCTATCAGTTAAGCCGCAGCCGATAATCCATATCTCCTTTGGTCCAGGCCATATCCCAGAACTGATACTCATATTTACTGCAGTTTATGAGGATATGTTCCAGATTCTGGATCTGTTCCTCAGTATATCCTTCTGTCAGGCGGTCCAGAAGGTCGATCACCGTCTGATTCCCGCCCCGGAATCCTTCGCTGACATAGGTACTGGACCATCTTCCGTAGAATGGCTGCTCGAAAGCCCCCGGAATCGTCTCCATATGATCCCCGATAAGCTTATAGCTCCAGAAGCAGGCCAGGACCGCCGTCGTCAGCTCCGCAAGCCCCTCTTTCATGGCCACCGCGATCATGTAATTGGTATAGGAATCATTGTTCAGACACATAGGGGTCTGATCGATCACCTCCTGGGTGATGCCCAGCTCCTTCAGATAGAATTGATGCACCGCGTTCTCCGTGTTCAGCGTGTCCGCGATAAACGAGGCGAACAGGCGCATGTCCTTCTCATCCCGGGACTTCACCACACCAAGGGCAAACACCTTGGCGTACTCCATCAGGTATTTGTGATCCTGGATCATATAAAACTGAAACTTATCCTTTGACAGGGTTCCGTCCGCCATCCCCTGGATAAAGGGATGTGTAAAATAGCTTTCCCAGATTGGAAGCGCCTTCTCATACAAACGCTGTGATACTTTCATGCTCTTTTCCTCCCGGCAATTTTTTCTTCTCTATAATACCACACTCTCCTCAAGCGCGCACCGTCAAAACCCAAAGATCAAGCCGTGAAAGCCCCATCCTCTTTCCAGTTCCCAGCCTCGTCTTTATAAAGGATCCTTTGGTTCCTGCTCCCCCGGAATTTCAAGGTCACATCCTTCTCCTCCTCCACAAATTCCCCGTCTACCAGCCGGTCAATATAAGAAAGCATTTCCTCTGTCACCCCGGTATACACCTTCCCGCCAGGGATCAGATCCACATCACAGGTATAGCCCGTGTAACACCAGATATCCTTCTTGGGGTAAGTTGCCCGGACCCTGCGCAGAAGACTGACCAACTCCCTTTGATTTTCCGGCTCAAAAGGCTCTCCGCCAAGCAGGGTGAAGCCCTGGATATAAGAAGGAGACAAAAGCTCTATGATCTCCTCTTCCGTCTCCTTGGTGTAGGGCTGGCCGTAATGAAAGTCCCAGGTCTCCGCGTTAAAGCAGCCCTTACAGTGATGGCGGCAGCCCGAGACGAACAGGCTTACTCTGACGCCTGGGCCATCCGCGATATCGTATGGTTTGATATTTCCGTAATACATTCCCTTCTCCTACAAGTGCAGCACCCGGTCTTTGATCTCCTGGGTACGTCCCTGATTCCAGAACTGGGTCCCGATATAGCCGCAGGTCCGGCGGGCCACAAACATCTTGTCCTGATCCTGATTTCCACAGCTGGGGCACTCCCAGATCAGTTTCCCGGACTCATCCTCCTTGATCAGGATCTCGCCGTCATAACCACAGTGCTCGCAGTAGTCGCTCTTAGTATTCAATTCCGCGTACATGATGTTGTCGTAGATGAACTGCATTACGGACAGTACCGCCGGGATATTGTCCTGCATGTTGGGTACTTCCACATAACTGATAGCTCCGCCCGGGGACAGCTTCTGGAAATCCGCCTCGAATTTAAGCTTGTGGAACGCGTCAATCTCCTCCGACACATGTACATGGTAGCTGTTGGTGATATAGTTCTTGTCTGTCACGCCCTCGATGATGCCGAACCGTTTCTGCAGGCACTTGGCAAACTTATAGGTAGTGGATTCCATCGGTGTCCCATAGACAGAATAACTGATATGCTCTGCCTCCTTCCACTGGGCGCATTTATCATTGAGCCGCTGCATCACTGCCAGCGCAAATGGCTGCGCCTCCGGATCGGTGTGAGTTTTGCCCAGCATCCGCACACACATTTCATACAGGCCCGCATACCCGAGAGAAATCGTAGAATAACCGTTATACAGAAGCTTGTCGATCTTCTCTCCCTTTTTCAGCCGGGCCAGAGCTCCGTACTGCCACAGGATCGGCGCTACGTCAGAGACCGTTCCCAGCAGACGCTCATGCCTGCAGCGCAGCGCCTGGTGGCACAGTTCCAGGCGATCGTCCAGGATCTTCCAGAACCGGTCCATATCTCCTTCAGAAGAGCAGGCCACATCCACCAGATTGATGGTCACCACTCCCTGATTGAATCTGCCGTAGAATTTGTGGCTGCCGTCCTCGTTTCTCTGAGAATCCTCCACCGTCAGGAAAGACCGACATCCCATACAGGGATATACCTCTCCCTTCTTCAGTTCTTTCATGATCTTAGCGGAAATATAATCCGGAACCATCCGCTTGGCCGTACACTTGGCAGCCAGTTCTGTCAGATACCAATAGGGGGACTCTGCCGTCACATTATCCTCATCCAGCACATAGATCAGCTTGGGGAAGGCCGGCGTGATCCACACGCCTTTCTCATTCTTTACTCCCTGCATCCTCTGGATCAATACTTCCTCGATGATCATGGCAAGGTCATCTCTGACCCTTCCTTCTTCCACTTCATCCAAATACATGAATACCGTCACGAACGGCGCCTGTCCATTACAGGTCATTAGGGTGATCAGCTGGTACTGGATGGTCTGGATGCCACTCTTTACTTCCTCCTTCAGGCGGCGTTCCGTCACCGCGTCGATGATCTTGTCATCCAGGCTCTCGCCGCACTCCTCTCGCTCCGCGATCACGTTCTTACGGATCTTCTTGCGGCTGATATCCACGAAAGGCGCCAGATGAGCCAGGGTGAAGGACTGGCCGCCGTACTGGTTGCTGGCCACCTGCGCCACGATCTGGGTCGTCACGTTGCAGGCGGTGAAGAAGCTGTGGGGCTTCTCGATCAGCGTCTCGCTGATCACCGTTCCGTTCTGCAGCATATCCTCCAAGTTGATCAGGTCACAATTGTGCTCTCTCTGGGCAAAATAATCCGAATCGTGGAAATGGATGATCCCTTCCTCATGGGCCTGCACGACTTCTTCCGGCAGAAGCACCCTCTTGGTCAGATCCTTGCTCACCTCGCCCGCCATATAGTCCCGCTGGGTAGAATTGATCACCGGATTCTTATTGGAATTCTCCTGGTTCACTTCCTCGTTGATATTGTCCAGAAGGGAAAGGATCCCATTGTCCGTGGTGTTGGACTTTCTTTTCAGCTCTCTCTTATAGCGGTAACGGACATACTTCTGGGCCACCTCATAGCCCCGCATCTCCATGATGCCCGTCTCCACCATATCCTGGATATCTTCTACATTCACCGCGTGAGTAAAGTCTCTTATCTTCCCCGCGATATTATCCGCGATCGCCACGATCTGGTACTCATTCATCTGATGGATCTTATCCACTTCCTTGTTGGCCGCTTTGATCGCGTTGATAATCTTCTCCAGGTGGAAGTCTACCTCCTCGCCGTTTCGCTTGATCACCTTTGTTTTTACCTGAATGTCCATGTCTTCTCCCTTCCGTTATACCAAATATTGATATTTCTCATTTATTTTTACTATATCTAGTGTCTTGTACTATCATACACTACTTTACCGGAAAAAGGAAGAGGAAATTTAGGAAATTTTTGATCGGGGCCGGCTCTTCTCTTGACCGTTCTCCAAGTCTTGCGGCTC
>DXGF01000115.1 GCA_019114065.1 Candidatus Dorea gallistercoris | reverse complement strand
TAGACGAGCAGAAAATAAAATTGATGACGAAGCTTGCTTTCTATGAGGAAACCCAGGGAAAGGAAGATTTTAAAGTCAGCGAATATTACCGTAAAGACTATGCGGCGCTCCATATCCTGTGTTCGATCCTCTGGGTGACGGTAGGGTATGTCTGTCTGGGGGCGCTGATCGTGCTGGCCGGCCTGGATTCTTTACTGGGAAGCATGTCCACAGGCCTGATCGTGACAATGGGACTTCTGGCGATCGTTGGGTATTTCGTCCTGGTGATCGCTTACGCGGCGGTGTCCAGCCATATTTTTAACCGAAAGCACAGACAGGCAAGGCAGAGGGTAAAAAAATACAACCATAATCTGACAAGACTGCTTAAGATGTATGAAAAGGAGAAAAGATAGATGGACAGTATATTCGTAATCCGGGGGAGGCTGCAGGAACTTTATGCTTCCCACTCCAGAATTTTTGACAAAGTCGTTCAGTTTGTGGTGGCTTTGACAGCTTTTTATCTGATCAATGATAATGTGGGATTTCTGACGATGGCGGCTTCGCCGGCGACAACGCTGGCCCTGGCGGTCATCTGCGCTTTTTTTCCGCCGATCGTGACGGTGCTGGCCGGTACCGCGCTGATCTTGGCACATATGTACGCGGTATCGCTGGGGGCGCTGGCGGTGACGGCCATGATCTTTTTGATCATGTATATCTTCTATTTCCGCCTGACGCCTAAGATGGCGATGGTGGTGCTCCTGACACCGATCGCCTTTATGCTGAAGATTCCTTATGTGATCCCCATCGCTTACGCGCTGATCGCGGCGCCGGTGTGCCTGGTGGCGATTTCCTGTGGGACCATCGTGTACTATATGATGGATTATGTCAAGACGGCGGCTCCGGGACTGGAGGGTCAGGGGACGAGCGGGATCATGGCGCAGGTTTCCGCTTATGTCAAGCAGGTGTTCCAGAGTAAAGAAATGTGGGTAGTGATCGTGGCTTTCATCATCTGTTTCCTTCTGGTGTATACCCTGCGCAGACAGGCGATGGATCATGCCTGGAAGATCGCGATCGGCGCCGGCGCCGTGGCGAATGTGATCCTGATCGTGATCGGGGATATCGCGCTGGGTGTACATACTTCTTATGTTTCCCTGATCGCCGGGAATATCGCGGCGGTGGTGATCGGGCTGGTACTGGAGCTGTTTTTCTTCTCCGTAGATTATGCTAGAAGCGAGAATCTCCAGTATGAAGATGATGAATACTATTATTATGTGAAGGCGGTGCCGAAGCTTTCTGTGGCGACCCCGGAGAAGACGGTGAAACGGATCAATGAACGGCAGGAGACAGAGATCATCGATCCCAGGGAAGTCAGACGCAGAGCCGGCAAGATTGGCAGGAAGAATGAGCCGCCTCAGAAAGAGCGGGCAGACAGACCAAATCCGGGAAAGGGAGCTTCCGCCAGACGGGGTGACCGGGATATGGAAGAGATCGATAAGATGCTTCTGACCCAGAGCCTGAAAGATGATCTGGGACTGGAAAAATAGCATCGTTTCAGAGAAAATGTAAGCAGACAGTGACAAGAAAGGAGAGGTGACAGAATGGAACGACAGATTTCAGCGTTTTTAGAGCGGGTTTCCGGCTTCTATTTTCCGGAGATCCGAATCACAGATGTGCTGGAAGTTCTGATCCTCACCTTTTTGATCTATCAGCTGATCATATGGATCAAGAATACCAAAGCGTGGATGCTGCTGAAAGGGATCCTGATCCTGGCAGTATTTATTTTGTTTGCAGCAATCTTCCAGATGAATACCATTCTTTTTCTGGCCAGAAACGCGGTCACAGTCATTGCCACGGCAGCGATCGTGGTGTTCCAGCCGGAACTGCGCAGAGGCCTTGAGAAGCTGGGGGAGAAACGGTTCTTGAGTTCTGTGATCCCGCTGGAAGTAGGCAAGGAAGATATCCGATTCAGCGAAGATACAGTGGAAAACATCATTGACGCGGCCTACAATATGGGGCGTGTGAAGACGGGAGCCCTGATCGTGGTGGAGCAGGCGATCCGTCTGACAGAGTATGAGAGTACCGGGATCCGTATGGACTGCCTGGTCTCCATGCAGGTGCTGATGAATATTTTCGAGCATAATACGCCTCTCCATGATGGGGCGATCATCATAAGGGGGGACAGGATCGTTTCTGCCACCTGCTACCTTCCGCTGTCTGACAACATGGGACTGAGCAAAGACCTGGGGACGCGCCACCGGGCGGCTGTGGGCATGAGCGAGGTCAGTGACGCGCTGGTGGTGGTAGTCTCTGAGGAAACAGGGATGGTCTCCGTGGCGCAGGGCGGACAACTGCAGCGGGAAGTGACAAGAGAGCAGCTTCGAGAGAAGCTGGAATATATCCGGAACAGAAAACCAGAAACCAGAAGATGGGCATCTTTGTGGAAAGGAAGGCATAAGCATGAAGACAAGACTGATGAATAATCTTGGTCTTAAGATATTGGCCTTTTTAGCGGCAGGGATGCTCTGGCTGCTGGTGGTCAATATCGATGACCCGGTGACCAGCGCCACTTATCAGGATGTGGCGGTCACGGTGATCAACCAGGAAGTTCTGGCAGAGGAACAGCAGACATTTCAGATCGTGGATAATACCCAGACTGTAGATGTGACGGTGACGGCGAGGCGGTCGGTCCTGAACCGGATCAGGCAGGAGAATATTACGGCAACCGCGGATATGCGGGAATTGACGTTGCGGACCCAGATTCCGATCAGTGTCAGCGTCATAGGTTACGATTATGTAGATGCGGAAGCCTCTCCAAGGAATCTGCAGGTAAGGCTGGAAGATGAAGAGACGAAGAGCTTCCCGATCGTGCCGACGACGACAGGAACCGTCCGGGACGGATATGTGCTGGGGAATATCCAGGCAGTGCCGGAGAACGTATCGATTCGCGGACCCAAATCTGTCGTAGATCAAATTGACAGAGTGGAGGCCAGCGTCAATGTATCCGGTCTGTCGCAGGACGATGTGCTCCTGTCTGAACTAGTGCTCTATGACGAGGAAGGAGATGAGATCGATCAGTCACTGCTGACCAACAATCTGGGAAGCGAAGGAGTGTCTGTGAGTGTGGAACTTTACCGCACAAAAAGCGTTCCGATCGTCTTTGATACCTCTTTGATCCAGGCGGCGGATGGATATGAATTTGCGGGGATCACATACGAACCGGAGGAAATCAGGATTTCCGGAAGTGAGGAGGCTCTGGAGGATATCTCGGAGATCGATGTGCCGGCTTTGGCACTGGAATTGTCAGATCTGACGGAGCGGACGGAACAGGTAGTCGATATATCCGATTATATTCCCGAAGGTGTGAGCCTGGCAGATGAAAACGCAGGTTCCGTGGCGGTCATTATTTCCATAGAAAAGGATGGGACCAAGGCATTTGATGTGACTCCAAGTTCAGTGATCGTCAACAATCTCTCCGAGGATCTGGTCCTGAATTACGATCAGGCGGAGGCGCTGGAGATTCATGTCCGCGGACCCAGAGAGACTCTGGAAGCGCTGAATCTGGATAAAAAGGTCAGCATAGATCTGACGAACTATACGCAGGCGGGATCCTATGCGGTCCCGGTAACGGTATCGCTGCCGGACGACTGTACTCTCGAGACGGCAGTCAGCATACAAATAGTTTTAGAGGAAAAAGAATAGGATGGGGAACGATCATGATAAAACAAAAGATCAAGATTCTGAATCCAACGGGATTACATCTGAGACCAGCCGGAATCTTCTGCAATACGGCCAGCAATTATAAGTGTAAGGTCATGTTCGAGTACGGCGATATGATGAACGCCAACGCAAAAAGCGTATTGAGCGTTCTGGGAGCGTGCATCAAATCAGGAGATGAGATCGTGCTGATCTGTGACGGAGAAGATGAGGAAGAAGCCATGCGGGCGATGGTGGAAGCAATCGAGGGCGGGCTTGGAGAATAATCTGTTAAAAAGGGACAGGGTATTTTCAATCGGGGCCGGGGTATTTTTAAAAATACCCCGGCCCCGATAGCAGAAGGAGGAGAAAATGATCATCGGAACACATATGTCGATCGCAAAAGGGATCGCAAAGGCGGCGGAAGATACGAGAGATATGAAGGCTGACACTATGCAGATATTCAGTCGGAATCCAAGAGGATCTACCTACCGGGATCCTGATGAAAAGGAGGCAGAGCGATTCCAGGAGGTCCGCAGAGAGGCGGGGCTAGGGCCCATTCTGGCCCATGCGCCCTATACCATGAATCTGGCCAGTGACAAGGAAAGTGTATATGAATTTGCCTGCACTGTGATTCGGGAGGATACATCGAGAATGGACAGACTGGGGATCGAGTACCTGGTCTTTCATCCGGGAAGCCACACCGGCATCGGTGTGGAGAAGGGAATCGAAAATATCATCAGAGGATTGGACCAGGCGATCACAGGGGAAGAGAGGATAACGGTCCTGCTGGAAACCATGACCGGAAAAGGAACAGAGATCGGAGATCGATTCCAACAGCTGCGGCAGATCCGGGACGGGGTACGCCACCCGGAGAGGATCGGGATCTGCCTGGACACCTGCCATGTGTTTGCGGCCGGATATGATATCGTCCATGACCTGGATGGAGTGCTGGACGAATTCGATGAGATCCTGGGATTGGACCTGTTGAAAGCCATCCATTTAAACGATAGTATGGTACCCTTTGGCTCCCACAAAGACCGCCATGCGGTGACCGGAGAAGGAGAGATCGGGCTGGAGGCTCTGATGGGCATTGTCACCCATCCGAAACTGAAGGGACTGCCCTTTTATCTGGAGACCCCGCTGGACAACGCTGGACATAAAGAAGAGATCCGGAAGCTTCGCCAGACATAAATGATTAAGATATTCTGAGGATTCGGGGGCAGGACTTGCGGGAAGGTATACATATGGGGTATACTCTCAGAAGGAGAGTGAGGAAGATCAGTCATGGAATACCGGGATCAATTAAAATATATCAAGTCACACCAGATCGAGGGTGGGAAGCCCCCCAGAGGAAATAAGAAAAAGCGCGACAAGCGGGAGAGGGCTCAGCGGGAGCAGCGGAAAAATGGCAGAAAAGATGTAAGACATCAGGAACGCCCAGTCAAACCAGGAGGGATCAATAAGCTGATATGGATGATTCAGATGATCGCGTCGGCCTTTTTTGTGGGGACGATGATCCTGCTTGGCATCCTGCCGCTGAAATACATGATCGCATTGATCGTGGCCCTGATTTTGCTGCTTGTCCTGGTGAAAACTCTGCAGAAGAGGGGCATGAAAAGAAAAAGGAAGAAAGGCGGCGGCAGAGGCCTGTCGGTGTCGGTCAGCGCAATGCTGATCCTGCTCAGCTTCTATTCCATCAGGGTGAACGCGGCGCTGGATGAGATCGCTACGGGAGAAGAGAGCGGAGGTTACGAAGAAGAACATGCCCTCCCAGTGACAGACGAGCCATTCAACGTGTACATCAGCGGCATCGACGTGTATGGGGAGATCACAAAGGAGAGCCGGAGCGATGTAAATCTGATCGCGACGATCAATCCAAAGACCCACAAGATCCTGCTGACGACCACGCCCCGGGATTATTATATCCAGATCCCCGGTGTGTCAGAAGGCCAGAGCGATAAGCTGACCCATGCGGGGATCTACGGGATCGACACATCGATCGCGACCCTGGAAAACCTGTACGATACGGAGATCCCCTTCTATGTTCGGGTCAACTTTACGTCTGTGGAAGAGATCGTGGACGTGATGGGCGGCGTGGACGTAGAGTCGGAACTGGCCTTCACCACGGGAGAGGAATCCGGGGCGATCGTGGATGTAAAAGAAGGAGAGAACCATTTCAACGGCAAAGAAGCGCTGGCTTTTGTGCGGGAACGGAAAGCCCTGGCCTCCGGCGATAATCAGCGGGGGAAAAATCAACAGGCGCTGTTGACAGGATTGATCAAAAAGGCGATGTCGCCCATGATCCTCTTCCGGGCAAACGGCATGATCAACAGCGTGACAGGAAATGCGGAGACCAATATGTCAGAAGCCCAGATCAAATCGTTGATCCGGATGCAGCTCAACGACATGAAGGGCTGGGATATCGAGTCTGTGGCGGCCACGGGAGATGACAGCACCAAACAGTACTGCTATTCCTACAGCGGGGGGCCACTGTATGTGACGGTGCCGGACTGGGGCTCTGTGGACGAGATCAAAGGGAAGATCCGGGAGACCATGGGCGAGTAACCGGGGCAATCTGAGAGACAGTGTGAGATTTCAGATGCAAAAGAGAACTGTGTGAGGCTATTTACAAAAAAGGGAGTGGGCGCTGGAACCGAGCGTGATTCACGGAAGAACGATCGCAAAGACCTGATGGGAAGGTGTAGCGCGATAATCTGAAATCCAGGCCCGTGTACAGGGGACCAGAAAGACATCCTATAAACAGAGATTCATGTCAGCCCTTGTCAGAGGGACACCAAAGAGGCGGAAGGGTCATTTGTAGTGCTGTGACTAGAGCAGATTCTTCGTTCTTTCATCTGATATGTACGCAGTGCGGGAGTTCCTGGAGGAAAATCGCAGGGAGGCAAAGAACGTGAGTATCTATGAATATGACCAGGAGAAGCATATCCGCCAGGAGCGGGAGGAAGCCTGGGAGGCTGGTGAGCGCAATGGAGAAGAGAAAAAGCTGGCCAAGGGGAAAAGATAAAGGAATTGCAGTAACCAGCCAACGAAGAATTGAAACAAAGACAAAAGAGGAGTAAGGAGATATGCCAGTTTTCCAGGCTGTAAGTGAGAAATTCTTTAATCCGTTTTCCTGCAGAAACAAGGAGATTTATTTCTCCTGCATTACAGAACTGATCGAGAAATCAAAGGAAATCCCTGTATTATATGAGGCAGATGCGAAAAACTGCCTGACGATCTACCTGCAGAACAGCAAGTATGCCATTGAGGCGGAAAAACTTGGTGAAGACGGTGAGATCATCTCAAATAGTCGGACTCCCCAGGAAAACGCGGCGGTGATCCTGCGGTATTTCCGGGCCTGCGGATGGATCACACCCAAAGAAGTGGGGCGGAGCGGGGACAATATTGCCTCTGTGTCGGCGTACTGCAGGAAGCTTATTGAGGCGCTTCATAAAATTTTTGATACGGATGCCAACAGCGCGATCACGAATCATATTTTCTCTATGTATGAAATTTTAAGCTCATCCTTCGCAAAGGACAGCGGCCGCGCGGTCCGGCCATACTCCAGTATCCTTGTTCCATTGGTGGAACATGAATGTGACCTGAAAAATGAGATCCTGATCCTAAAAGACAGCATCCGGGAGATCATGCGTGCGGTCTTGAAAATGGCGGACGCCAACAGTTTTGGACATTTTCTGATGAAGGATGAGCTGTTGGACCGCTTTTTTCAGGATTATTTTTTTATTAAGAAAAGCGGTCTTATCCCATCCTACATCGCAAATATCGACCGATTGCTGCAGAGGCTGCGCAGATCGGAGATCTATGGGAAGATGGTCCGGGAGTATACCAGTCTGAAGCAAGTGGATGAGCCCCAGGCGCGGGAATTGATCGACCGACAGTTTGGGGAACTGGACAGCTTTATCAATCTGGAATATGACCGTGATATCGGATATATCGACAAAAAGATCAATACCTACTATAACCTGTATGCCATGCGTATTTCTATGGTACTTGGAAGTGGAACGAATCTGGAAAATATTCTGAATCAACTGCTGCTTCTGCTCAAGGAGACAGATGAGGAAGAGAGGGAGACGATCCTTCGGGAAATTGCCGGAACCCATCGGCTGTTGGAGATCGGCTATATCGGGCGCAAATCTATTGAGCGCCGCCGCAGGCGCCGGCAGAGCGCGCCCGCGGGTATTGTGGAGGCGGGAATTTCCAGTGAAGAAAAGGAGCGGCTGACCAAGGAACTTTTAAGTGAGCAGCCGGATCGCTACAGTATGGACAAAGTCCAGAAGTATTTTGACAGGCTGCCAATCTCAGAAGAGGGCACACCCATTGAGGCCTGTAGGATCTACACGAGAGAAGACGCCATGATGGCCGCGGCCAGTATCATTTATTCCGGTACAGTCGGATTCCCCTATCAGGTAGAATTTGGCGAGGGGATGGTGGAGACAGAAGCTGCGTCGATCCGCAGTTTTCGTATAAAAAAGACAAAAGATAAGGGGAAACAATATGAGTGATATCAGTCTGAACCTGACAGTCAAAGAAGAAAGTGGAAATCTTTTCAAGCGGTGTGTGCGGAAGCTGCTGGCCTCTACCTTTATCCTGCGGGATAAGGATGAGAAGATGTACGCCTTTGTCTCACGAGAATCCAATCGGCAGGATATCTCCGAATATTTGCGCATGATCGGCTTTGATATCCTGGTGGAGGATAAAAGCGGCGTCTGTATGCTGACAGCCAGTGAGGAAGATGAAGAAACCGTGGGCTTAAAACGAGCGAATGTGGTCTCCTTTACAGCGGTACAATATCATTTGCTGTTGGTGCTCTGGAAGACCTATCTGGAGAATCTGGGCTATAACGAGGGGAATTTTATCACCAAAGGGGATCTGATCGATAAAATCCTCTCTTATGGGGACATCGCCGGCAAGCAGGAATTGTCGGCGGCCTTTCGTCTGTTTAAGAAATACAGCCTGATCAATTATAATGAAAATGAAGAAGGGGAGGATATGCTGATCCAGTTATATCCATCTCTGCAGTTCGGCTGGGATATCCCTCAGTTTGAAGCGGTAGTGCGGGAATACATCAAAGACGATGGCGGCCAGGAGGATGACGGTCAGGAGGATGCGGATCAGGGAGAAGAACTGCCGGAGATGGATGAGGAAGAAGAGGAGGGGACCAGATCATGATCTTGCTGACGAAAGTACGGTTGATCAACTGGTACGCGTTTTCCAACGAGACAGGCCCTCTGGGGCAGTTTACTCTGATCGCCGGGAAAAATGGAAATGGCAAATCGGTGCTGCTGGATGCGATCAAATACGCGGCCTATGGGGATACCGTGTTCAATAAATCTTCGGAAAGCAAAGGGAGCCGTACCTTATCTTCTTATACCAGAGGATTTCTGGATGTTACAGCAGGAACCTGTATGCGGCCGGCGGACCGATATCCAACGGTATATACCCATATCGTGCTGGAATATTTTGACGATGTGGCGGACAAGCCCTTTGTCCTGGGGGCGGTCATTGAGACCAGCGCGGCGAATAACTGTCAGACACTTCGTTACGCCCTGGACGGTAAGAGGCTGGAAGAGATCTCCCATACCTATACGGAAAACGGGGTGACGCGCCCCTATTCCGCTTCAGGCCTGCAGAAGGCCTACGGCATGACCCTTATGAACCGAGAACAGGGGCTGCCCAAATTCCTTCAGATGACCGGGATGAAGATGGGCCTTAGCCAGCTGCCGGCCTATCTCCGCAGACTTCGCGGGATCATGTCCTACGACCCGGACGCCCGGGTGGAGCGATTTATCCGGGAGAGTGTCCTGGAAGAAAAACGTGTGGATTTTACCAAGCTGATCGAGGCAAAAGAGAATATTGAACGACTGAACCATACGTTTCAGATGGTGGAAGCGGAAGTCAAAGAGCTGGAAAATATCTTGAGAGAGTACGATGCCTGGGATACGGAGAAGAATCGTCTCCTGACAGACGATATCAAGCGGGTCTATAAGAAAAAGAAGGAACTGGAGCGGGAGATCGAAGATCTAAAGAAGGAAAAGGAGCTTGCCGGGCGGCAGAAAGAAGAGCAGGGGCAGCTTCTGCAGATCATCGAAGAGCGGACGGAAGAGATCGACCAGAGGCTGATCCAGGCCCAGGTGAATCTAAACGCTATGGATTGCTCGAAAATGATCGCGGAAGAAGAGCGACATCTGAAAGAGTTGGAGAAGGAAAAGAAAAGTCTTCTGGCCAGGATGCAGGAATTGGAGGCGTTTCAGGATAAGGTCAACGAGATGATGACCCTGCTTGGGGAAGCGGGATATGCCGCAGAAGATCCCCAGATCCTTGCAGGATTGTGCGACAGAGGACGATTTTCCGCGGTTGAGAAAGAACTTGCGGTGGAGCGGCTAAAAAACATGGTGGAAGCAGGCTACGACCAGATGGTACAGGAGCTGGGAAGCATCCACCAGAAATTATCCAGGCTGGAAGACCGTCTGGAAAAACAGATGAGAATCGCGGAAGAATGCCGCAGGCATCGGAATACCTATACACAAATCCCAGAATATGTGGGGCTTCGGGAAGAAATCAATCAGGAATTCCAGAAGCGTAAAATCCCATCGAAGGCACAGTTTGCCTGCGAATATGTGATCGGATTGACAGATGAGTCCTGGCGGGATGCGATAGAAGCATTTCTGGGAGCCAGACGCTACACGATTCTTGTGGAACCGGAATATTATGACATCGCGGACGATGTGCTGAATCGATCCAAATACAGATATGCCCATTTATTCAACACCAGACTACTGATGCAAAAAAAGATAGATCCAAAAGCAGATTCGCCGGTTCATTTTCTAAAGATACGGAATCAGACGGCTCAAAAGTATTTTGATTATCAGCTTGGCCGGATCCATGGGGTAGATTTGGAGGACGTGCGCAATTATGAAAACGCGGTTTCCAGAGAGGGAAGAGTGTCTGTGGCGATGGACAGTTATTTCCTGCGGTTTGACCGGATCCAGGCCTATTATCTTGGACAGGAGACCTTCGAGTTAAACCGCATCCGCGCAGAGCGGGAAGCGGAGAACGCAAAAGCGGAGAAAAAGGAACTTCTTGCCAAGAAAGAAGAGATCACAGCGCAGAAAAACAGGCTGGGAAATGCCAGAACATTTTTCCGATCCTATCACTTCGATGCCCACGAGGCGTATCAGAAAGCCGCCCGGCAGTGTGAAGCATCCGAAGAACAGCTTGCCGCTCTCAAGAAGGCCCAGGAGGAAAACCGGGAGTATATGGAACTGTACCAGATGGTGGAAAAACTGGGACAGGAGAAAGAAGGCGTGAAGCAGGAGCAGCAGGAAAAGCTGAAGCAGATCAGCGAGCTGACTACCCTGATCACAAGCTGCGAAGAAAAGC
Source organism: Candidatus Dorea gallistercoris (assembly GCA_019114065.1). Taxonomy (GTDB): domain Bacteria; phylum Bacillota; class Clostridia; order Lachnospirales; family Lachnospiraceae; genus Massilistercora; species Massilistercora gallistercoris. The sequence continues at coordinate 3,904 of DXGF01000115.1, read as the reverse complement.
TGAAGCAAAAGACCGCGGAAGCAGAAGAAGCCAGGAAGAACTATCGGGAATACGAGATTACTGTTTATCCGGTAGTGCAGAAAGCAGTGGAAGCCTATGAAAAATTCTTGCAAAACGGGAATAGAGGGCTTGGCGGCCTCATGCAGCCTCAGTCAAGAAGACGTACCGAACAAAAGATCGAGAAGTCAAAACAGGATCTTTTGCAGCTGCAGTCCGTCTATCTGGCCCATTATCCAGAAAGCGGCCTGACGGCAGGAACAGAAGAAAGGAAGCTGTATGCTGCCAGGAAAGACAAGATCTGGATGGATAATCTGCAGGAAATCCGTCAAAAATTGAAGGATCAGACACGCCGCTATGAAGAAATTTTCAAAAACGAATTCGTATTGACCATCCTGAAGTCCTGTGAACGGGCAAGAGAAGAACTGCGGGAGATCAATATCGAGCTGGCAAAACTGCAGTTCTCAGCAAAATATCAGTTTTCCGTCGATTACATCAAAGACGGGTCTGAATATACTCAGATCATCCGTTATGCCAGGTATCTGGATGAGCGGGAACAGCTGGGAGGCACAGGCGGGCAGCAGGTTCTGGATATTCTGGGAACTCATTCCCAGGAGGAGGCAGAGCAGCTGGAACAGGATCTGAAGAAGATCATCAATCGGGTGATCGAGCAGAACAGTGAAGAGGCGATCGCGCGTTTTGCGGATTACCGGAATTATATGACCTATGAGATCCTGATCACCAACGATGTGCTGGATCACGCCAAACTGTCCCGCCAGACCGGATTTAATTCCGGGGCGGAGGTGCAGATCCCTTATCTTCTGATCCTGATATCGGCGCTGCTGATGATCTACAATCAGAAGACGAATTCTACCAGACTGGTCTTTATTGATGAGCCATTTGCCAAGATGGACCCGGGAAATGTAAAGATCATGCTGGACTTTATGAGACGGCAGGGACTGCAGGTGATCTTCTGTTCGCCGGACAAGACGGAAACCATCGGCGACGAGTGTGAGGTGATCCTTCCTGTGCTGCGCATACGGACAGACAGCATGTGCCTGGGAGCTGTGCAGTTTCATCAAACGGAGGGAAGAGAATGAAGGAACAGTCCGAAGACCGGGTTGGATTTTATATAGGAAAGCTGTTGGAACAACTGGCAGATGCCTACCGCAGAAGCAAGAAAGACAGTGGGACCAATGTGATCCACAGGCGTACCACATTAAAGCCAGAAAAGCTCTATTCTAAATATTCGGAAAATTCCGGTGATCCGGCAGAGATCGAGGCGTTAAACGAGGCGGCAGAAACCTGTCGTGAGCTTGGATTTGTTAACTACCAGATGAGAAGCTTCAGCAATGAGATCGAGAAGATCTGTCTGGAAGACGCCAGGATCGAAGGGGTGGAAGAATATCTGAAGCTCCATTACGGATATGAGTCAAAGCAGGATAAGAAAGAGGCAGTCAGGAAGATCCTGGAACGGTATGAAGGCAGATCCCCGGCGGCTGAGAGTATCTGCCGGGAACTGCGGGAAAAACTCGCGCATAATCAGATACCGGCGCAGTATGAGAAGACAGAAGAAGTCCTGCGGGCGTTGGTGTTTGTTGAAAACAACCAGACGCCGCTGTATCTGCGGGAAGCATCCCAGATGATCTACGGTTCCTCCAAGTATTTTGAGGAAAAGACGGCGGACCTGGTCTGCCGGCGCTTGAGAGCCTATCTGAAACGGCCCTGCGGGGAAGATGAAATGCCCGGTGAGATCCTGATGGAATATAAGATCTATCCAGAACAGCAGCGGTTTTGCCTGAAAGGAGACGCGACGCTGAAGATCCACGGGAAAACCGTTTTTCTGAGCGCTTTTGCGGAAGGGATTGAGTTCGCGGCAGAAGAACTGGCAGACATTGAAACGATTCAGACGACAGCGGATCAGTTTATTACCGTGGAAAATAAGACTGCCTATCTTCGCGGCAGAGGGGAGGGGAAGGTGTTCTTCTATCTGGGAGGCTACGTCAACCGCACGCAGCGGGATTTCCTGAAGCTTGTGAGCCGGGACAATCCAGACTTAAAATTCCTGCATTTTGGAGATATCGATGCCGGCGGACTCTATATCCATGAACACTTGTGCCGGATGACCGGGATCCATTTTGACCGGTGGCATATGTCTGTGGATGAACTGGCGGATCCCCGGTATCAGAACTGCCTGCAGGAGCTGACGGCTCAGGACCGGAAGCGGCTTGGGAAGCTTGCGAAAGTGAAAGAATATAAAGAGGTGGCAGAGTATATGCTGGAGCAGAATGTAAAACTGGAGCAGGAGATCGTGAGCTATCACTGCTGTTTATAGGTTATGCCGTGTAAGCTTGTTTTTCCGCTCCAGTACCTGGTTCCACTGTTCTTCGCTCAGCAGCGCAGGCTTTTTCGTCGCATCCAGAACATCCAGATCCAGGTGTAATTTCTTTTGTGCCTGTATGGCCGCTTCGCGCAGCAAAATAGGTTCTTCGGTTGTCTGTGACATCACATCAGGGTAGGCCGCGAAAGCATGGTCATGGTCAAAAAGTGGGCAATATCCGGTTAATTGTCCGCTTTTGTTGTCCATAAAAAAGCCCCAGTTCTGTTCATGTCTGTCATTATTATTTAAGAGATAGTCCGCAATCTGCATTTGCAGAAAAGCCCGTCTGTCTATGCGGATCGCCTCCTGATAAGCGTTCAGACCATGGGAATCACAGAATACTTTAAATTCTTCGAAGGTGACAAGCGCTTTGTCCTGGGTGGTGAAAAGTTCCGCGTTCACGATGACTTCTCCTACGCCCTCAAGCCACAGCCTTCGTTCCTCTGACAGGTAGGAAGCGATTTCTTCTGCCTGAGAAACTGCGTAATGAATATGCGGGATGCCAAGCGCAGTCAATATCTCGTCCGCGGGGATCTCATATTTTCCCACTTTATGGAGAAAGAGGGACCCATTTCTGCGAATCCAGCCTTTTGCGCTTGCTCCAAGGGTGGTAAGCTCAGGGGTGTGGATCTCTCCGCGTAAGGTGCCTGTCGGCTGATAATGGAGATTCCTTCCGGACAGAGAAATCTCTGTGATAAAGAGAGACAGTGGGTTCTGGAACAGATTCACTTCTTCCCAGGCCTTGTCATCTCCATCCTGCTTTATCCAATAAGAATCCTCCAGGCTTAAGCCTCTGCACGCTTTGCAGATGGCATAGCGGTTGTTTTGAGGCAGGCGCATAGAGTTCAGGATTTCTTTCGCATAGCTGCGCCCGATGGAGAGGGTGCGGTTTGCCGCCCACTCCATAAAGTCAATGAAGGTGACGTTCTCCTTTCTGAGGGCAAAGGGGAGCCTGTCAAAATCTAAGATTTCACAGGTTCCGTTGTCTTGTATGGTTAATAATGGATGGTTTTTTAAAAGCAGTAACATGTCTGGTATCCTCATTAATACAGATAATAAAATTCTTTTTGTCATTATATCATATTCATTTCGCGTACTCCATAGGCAAGAATATTTTCTGAAAAGGGGTTGACAGTGCGGTGGAAAGGTGATAGATTTACCACAATAAAAGTATTTGCATTTCTGACCGTTCATTTCTAAGCGGCGTTGGCCGCATCTGCATTCTGATATGATTCGCTGAAAGAAATCTCAATGCTTGAATCCCAAACCAAACAAAGCAGAGAGGTTTCCGCGGACGGCTGCCTCCTGCGAAAGCTTACTATTTTAAAGGAGGAAGATGAATGGAGAATGCGATCTACATGTCGATGAGGAACGATCTGTCTTTCCTTATTGATGCGCAATTGTCTCTGTATGAGCACCAGTCTACCTACAGCCCGAATCTGCCCCTGCGGTTTCTTTTGTACTTGGCAGACCTGCTGTCAGGGATGACCAGAGACGAGAATTTGTATGGGAGCAGGAAGGTGCTGA
>DXGF01000114.1 GCA_019114065.1 Candidatus Dorea gallistercoris | reverse complement strand
TGCTGTTTCTCTATGCGGTTATCGCGGCCCAGTCCTTTTCCGCGGAATATCAGACAGGAGCGGACCATATCCTGCGCTGCGCCAAATACGGGCGGTGGAAACTGGCGATCGTGAAAATGGGGGCAGTTTTGATTCTTTTCGCCGGCACCTTTGCGGCAGGCGCGGCCGTTTTCCTGTTGATCACCAATTCAGCCTTTGGATGGGAGGGACTTTCCACCTCTATCCAGATGATGGGCTCCGTTTTTAAACTGCCAGACCTTACCATCGGCCAGACCCAGGCAGTCACCGTACTGTGTGGATTTCTCACACTGGCGGCATCGATCAGCTGCGTACTGTTTGTGTCCGCCAAAAGCAGAAATGTCCACACCGCCATGATCATTTCCATATTCCTCTGCCTGCTGCCAACCATTATATACATGGTCTCCAGCGCAAACGTGGCCGATATCCTGCGATCCATCCTGCCAAGCGGCGGCATAGGCCTGTCAAATAGCTTTTTGTTTGAGCTGGAAGGCACAAACTTCGCTCAGATCGGAAGCATCCATCTCTGGCTGCCCTATCTGATGATGGGAGCGGCAGTGGTAGAAATCCCCGTATTCCTGCTGCTGGCCGGCCGGGCGTATAGCAGGACGTCAAACAGGACGTAGCCTTTTGCAAAAGGGCTACGTCCCAAATTCACTTCTGCCCTGTACCAAACCGCGCGAAGGGGTGTCACTTTTTGTCTTTTGCCCTGTACCTAAATGAAATTGTAACAATTTTGTAATATTTGTAATAGAATTGCAATTTTTGAATATACTTTTATTGAGTATGACTTCTAGGAATGTTAGAAGTGGATTGGAGGTTCAGGGTGCCATGAAAAAGAATGGTAAGAACTATGCCGTTTTTCTGCTGTTTTCAGCCGGGGTGCTGTCTACGGCGGGATTTGCCCAGCGGGCGGCGTTGGTTTACCCGGAGAAGGTGGAAGAGGCTGTGATTCTGGAGCGGCTTGAAGAGATACAGGTGCAGGATTTTGGAAATGAGGCCTGTAAGCTGGTCCTGGAATCGCCGGGACTTGTGATAGAAAAGGAAGAGACGACCAGAGTTGAGGCGGCTTTTGCCAAAGCCCAGGCCAACGCTAAGGCCAGGGAAGAGCGAAAGGCGCGGGAGGCGGCCGCCAGGAAGGCGCAGGAGGCCTCCGCCCCGGGAAATGGGGGGAGCGCCGGAGCGGGAGGGGCGGTGTCTGCCTCGAATAGCACGCTGAAACTGCTGGCATCCATCATTTTCTGTGAGGCGGGGAACCAGCCTTACGAGGGCCAGGTGGCGGTGGGAGCTGTCGTCATGAACCGGGTGAAAAGCGGGTCTTTTCCAGATACGATCCAGGAAGTGATCTATCAGAAGGGCCAGTTTACTCCCGCCGGCAGCGGCTGGCTGGACCGGGTGCTGCAAAGTGAGGGATATACGGCTTCTGCCATGAGTGCGGCCAAGGATGCGCTGGCTGGGGTGAATCCGGTAGGGAATTGCCTGTATTTTGACCAGGGCAGCCAGGGCATGAAGATCGGAGACCACTATTTTCACTGAGAGAACACATCCCAGAAACCATCATCCTAGGGATCATCATCTCAGAGATCAACGTTCTGGACATCATCATCCCAGAGATCAGCGTTCTGGAAATCGGATTTGACAAATCAGCAAGAACCATTTACCATAAAAGCAAATATGATACAGGGGCCATCGTCCGGCTGCTCAGGAGATCCCATCCTGACCGCCGGCGCGACAGCCCCTTTTCAATCGTGGGAGCGGGAAAGATGTACAAGATTTTGATCGTGGAAGATGACAGGACTATCGCGGAAAATTTGACGGCCCATCTGCGGCGCTGGAATTACGAAGTTGAGTATGTGGAAGACTTTAAGAATGTGATGGAGCAGTTTGGCAGGTTTGATCCCCAGCTGGTCCTTCTGGATATCGTACTGCCATTCTACAATGGCTTCTACTGGTGCCAGGAGATCCGCAAGATCTCCAACGTGCCGATCATTTTCCTCTCTTCCGCCAATGATAATATGAATATCGTGATGGCCATGAACATGGGTGGAGATGAATTTATCGAAAAGCCGTTTGACTTGAGTGTAGTGACGGCGAAGGTGCAGGCGGTCCTGCGCAGGGTCTACTCCCTCCAGGGGGTGGTCAATGTGATGGAGTACCAGGGATTACTGCTGAATCTGGGCGATGCCACCGTCACCTTTCAGGGGGAGAAGCTGGAGCTGACCAAAAATGAATTCCGCATCTTACAGGTTTTGATGGAAAACGCGGAGAAGATCGTTTCCAGGGATGAGATCATCGCAAGGCTGTGGGAGAGCGACGAGTTCATCGATGACAACACCCTGACCGTCAATGTGGCAAGACTGCGCAAAAAGCTGGAAAGCCTGGGGGCAAAGGATTTGATCCGCACGAAAAAGGGCGTTGGATACTTTTTGAAAGGATAAGAAACGATGAAGATTTTGGCAAGGTTTTGCAGGGAGCATATCAAAGACATCTGCCTGTACGCAGGCTTTATAGGCGTGTTTGTGGTGGTCTTCTATCTCTATAATGTGAAATTGGAGGCGGTAAAGTACGCCTTTCTCCTGACCTTTGTCTGGGTGATCGTCTATGGCGTGGCAGGGTTCATCCGGTATTACGGGAGGCACCGGGCACTTGTGGAGACGGAGCGCAAGATCATTACCGAACTGGACGGCCTGCCCGCTCCCGGAACCCTGATCGAGGAAGATTACCAGAAGATCCTTGGCAGACTCTATGAAGAGAAGCTGGAAATAGAATCGGATAGCCGCATTTCCAGGCAGGAGATGGCGGATTACTACGGGATGTGGGTCCATCAGATCAAAACGCCCATCGCGGCTATGCGGATCCTGCTCCAATCCTGGGAAGAAGAGGGGGATAAGGAGTCGGCGCTGCTACGCGATATGAAGATGGAGCTGTTTAAGATCGAGCAGTATGTGGAAATGGTCCTGCTCTATCTTCGGATGGAGGACATGTCATCAGACCTGGAGTTTCAGGAATACGCGCTGGACGATGTGATCCGCCAGGCGGTCCGCAAGTATTCCAAAATGTTTATCCTAAAGAAGATCCGGCTGGATTTTACAGAGACCGGGAGGAAAGTGCTGACGGATGAGAAATGGCTGGTCTTTGTGATCGAGCAGATTCTTTCCAACGGATTGAAATACACAAAGAAAGGCAGCATTTCTATCTATATGGAAGGAGAGAGGCTGGTGATCCAGGATACCGGGATCGGCATCTCGCCGGAAGATCTGCCCCGGGTGTTTGAAAGGGGCTTTACCGGCTACAATGGACGCCAGGACAAGAAGTCTACCGGCATCGGGCTGTATCTGTGCAAATCCATCCTGGACCGGCTGGGACATAAGATTGAAATCCGTTCCGAAGTGGGGAAAGGGACCAGGGTGTATCTCTGGCTGGATCGGGAAACGTACCGTGTGGAATGAGAACCGTACATTTTTGTAAGATTGGAAGGGAAAATGTAATCCAAATCGATGGCAGTACATTTTCCCTTTTTCTATAATGGCCTTGTAAAGAAAAACAGACAAGGAAAGGACGGGAAAGATATGGCGTTACTGGATGTGAAAAATGTGAAGAAAATATATACCACCCGGTTTGGAGGAAATCAGGTGGAAGCCCTGCGGGATGTGAATTTCTCCGTGGAGCCCAGGGAGTATGTGGCGATCATGGGGGAATCCGGCTCCGGCAAGACCACCCTTTTAAATATTCTGGCGGCCCTGGACCGGCCCACCGGAGGCAAGGTCTATCTGAAGGGCCGGGATCTTGGCAGTGTCAAGGAGAAAGAGATCGCGGCGTTTCGGAGGCAGAATCTGGGGTTCGTGTTTCAGGACTTTAATCTTCTGGATACGTTTTCTCTTAAGGATAATATCTTCCTGCCGCTGGTACTTTCCGGCAGGAAATACCCGGAGATGGAGGCGAAGATAAAGCCCATCGCCCAGAGGCTTGGCATTGAAGAAATTCTGGAGAAATATCCTTATGAGGTTTCCGGGGGACAGAAGCAGCGGGCGGCCATTGCCCGGGCGCTGATCACTAAGCCTCAGCTGATTCTGGCGGATGAGCCTACCGGGGCGCTGGACTCCAGAGCGGCGGACGAACTGCTGCGGCTGTTTGCGGCCATCAACCAGGACGGACAGACGATCCTAATGGTGACCCACAGTGTGAAAGCGGCCAGCAGCGCGAAAAGGGTGCTGTTTATCAAGGATGGGATCGTGTTCCATCAGCTGTACCGGGGAAATCTCACCAATGAGCAGATGTACCAGAAGATTTCTGATACGCTGACGGTGCTGACAACAGGAGGTGAGAGAGGTGAGTAGTTCGATCTATATGAGACTTGCGCTGACCAATCTCAGGAATAACCGGAAGACCTACCTGCCTTACATCCTGACGGCGGCGCTGACGGTCATGATGTATTACATCATCAATGCTCTGGGAAGGAGCAGCAGTATCCCGGATGACAGCGCGCTGCACTCCTGTCTTGGCATCGCCTCCAATATCATGGTGGTATTTGCGGTGATCTTCCTGTTTTACACCAATAGTTTTCTGATCAAACGGAGGAAAAAGGAGCTTGGGGTCTACAATATCCTGGGGATGGGGAAACGGCACATCGCGAAAATGCTCTGTGTGGAGACCCTTCTGACCGGGGTGGTCAGCATCGGGGCCGGGCTGGTCTTCGGGCTGATCTTCAGCCGGCTGATGTACCTGGTTCTTTTAAAAATCGTGCACTATGATGTGCGGATGTCCTTCGAGGTGTCAGCGCCTGCGCTGATCGCCGCGTTGGTCCTGTTCCTGATCATTTTCGCTATGACGCTGGCCTACAATCTCCTGCAGATCCGCCACGCCAAACCGGTGGAACTCCTAAGGGGCAGCAGTCAGGGGGAGAAAGAGCCCAAGACCCGGTGGGTCCTTACAATATTTGGAGTGATCATGTTAGGGATCGGATATTACATCGCTCTTACCACAGAGTCGCCCCTGGCCGCGCTGCAGCTGTTTTTTGTGGCGGTGGTCTGCGTGATCCTTGGAACGTATTCCTTATTCGTGGCGGGAAGCATCGCTCTTTTGAAGGCGCTGCGCAGGAGGAAGAATTTCTACTATAAACCCAATCATTTTACCTCTGTGTCCGGGATGATCTACCGGATGAAGCAGAATGGAGTGGGGCTGGCAAATATCTGTATCTTAAGTACGATGGTGCTGGTCATCATCTCCAGCACAGTTTCTCTGTATGTGGGAATGGAAGATGTGCTGAGCGCCCGGTTTTCCAGGGAATTCTCCGTGACGATCACGCCGGGAGCCTCGGAACAGGAGGAAGAACTTCAGAATTTGATCGACAGGGTGGCAGAAGAGCATGGCGTAGAACGGACCAATGAATTGGCCTACCATGAGGGCAGCGCGGCCGCTGTGCGGGATGGAGATTCCTTTGACCTGGCATCCGATCAGGATTACGACCTGTCGGTGTCCTCCGTGTACGAAGTCTATCTGATCCCGCTGGAAGACTACAACCAGATGGAGGGCGAGCAGGCATCCCTTGCGGAAGACGAGGTGCTGGCCTATGATCCAGAGGGAAGTTATGGCGAGGATACCCTGACGATCGCGGACAAGACCTATCAGGTAAAAGACGAGCCAGACGAACTGAGGATCGAACCCAAGAACCAGACCCGGACGGTGCACGGCATTTACATCATCGTCAGGGACACTCAGGAGATTGAGGAAGTGATGGCTTATGTGAGAGAGCACAGCAGTATGCAGGAAGAGTATTTAGAGGATGCTACCAAGATCGATTATGTGGCGGCATTTGACATGAACGGCTCTGATAAGAAGAAGGCCGATATGTCGCAGCAGCTGCAGGAAGAGGTCATGAACGCACAGTTCCCCGGCGCCCTGTGCGAGAGCAGAGAGCTGAGCAGAGAAAGTTTCTATCTTCTGTACGGAGGGATCCTCTTCATCGGCCTTTATCTGGGGATCATGTTCCTGATGGCAACCGTGTTGATCATTTACTATAAACAGATTTCCGAAGGATACGATGACCGGGAACGCTATCAGATCATGCAGAAAGTAGGAATGAGCAAGCGCGAAGTGCGCCGCTCTATCAGAAGCCAGGTACTTACCGTCTTCTTCCTGCCCCTGATCGCGGCATTCATTCATATCGCCGTGGCATTCAAAGTCATCACCAAGCTGCTGGCCACAATGAACCTGGTAAACGTACCATTGTTCGCCGTGTGCACAGTAGTGACAGGAGCAGTGTTTGCCGTATTCTACGTGATCGTGTTCGCCGTGACGGCAAGAGAGTATTACAAGATCGTGAATTAATTAACA
>DXGF01000113.1 GCA_019114065.1 Candidatus Dorea gallistercoris | reverse complement strand
ATGACGACAGAAGAAAAGGCGACACTCCGCTCACTGATGAGATCAGAGAAAAGCTTTCCTTCTTTCTTGTAGTCCGGCCAATTGATCGGAGGAAGCATCTCCTCTGTACCTCCAACCTGAGCACCGCTGTAGCACCAGACAGCGCCTTTGGCCCGATCCAGGGTTTCCGCCGCCGCTCCGCAGACCATTGGAGACAGGGCAGCCCCCTCCCGCAGAAATGTCAAATATCTCCCTTTCGCCAGCCGGGCGGCCGCGTTGAGACATACGCCCGGCTTCTCCCCAGCCGGAAGAGCAAGATAGCGGAGTTTCCCCCTTAAAGTCTCTTCTGACACCAGCAATTCCAGCACCCCTGTCTGCTCCAACTGTCCTGTCACGATGATCTCAACAGAAGAATCGGACAATCCCCGCAGGCTTTCCAGAGTACGCGCCAGCAGATCGGTATTCCCTTCTGATAATAATACAATGCTCAGCAGTTCCATGGTCCCCTCCTTAGTCCTCTGATCCCTGTCCTTCGGCTTCTGGTTCTTTGTCCCCTGGTTCTTCTGCTTCCCCCGCTTCCTGAGGCTTCTCAAACTCCCTGCGCAACTCCTCCGGCAGAGTTTCCATGACCCGTGTCTCCAAGGCCTTAAACTGTGAGAGTTTGGCGCATTTCAGAAGAAAGAGCAGGTCCTTGGGGCTACCGAAATCATAAAGATTTTGAAGGAATTTCCAGGTGCCGTCCGCTCGGCTCGATTCACCGGGTTCCTGTTTGAATAACCGGAGAAGTGCCCTTAACAGCGCCGTTTGATAACGCTCCATCTTAAGAGACAACACTCCATAGCGTACTCCCTTCTGCTGATGAGATAATTTCAAGCAGATATCCGCAAGAATAAAATAACATTTGCACAGATTTCCCGCCATTACCGTATGACTGAAATCCTCTCCCGACTCCAGATATTCCATAGCTTTTTCCAGGTTTTCCCGAGCTTGCTCCAGTTCCCGGCGGTTATAGTGCCACATGCCAAAGAAATAATCGGGATCTGGATGGTGCGCGGCCGGATATCCGTATTCCTCCGCTAGTTGATATATTTCTTCCCCCGCATCTGGTTTTTGGGTCAAAACCGCCATCAGGCTCGATAGAATCGACCAGTAACGGTCTTCCGACAATCCCCCCTGTGACTTCCCCTTTAAAGCTTTTCGGTAGCTCTCTGCCGCCTTGTCCAAGTCTCCGTTTACACGCTGACAGTCTCCCAGATATCCCCACGCCATATAGTTATCTGGATCTTTCTCCAGTTCCGTCCGCAGGAGTTTTTCATTCCGACCAGTCTTCCGAGTCTCCTTATAGACTTCCAACTGATATCCGGTATGAAAGATTGTCAGTATCTTTTCTGCGTTTATATAAGAAAATTTATTGTTCTCGGGCATCTGAATCTGCTCATGAATTGCTCCGTAATATCGAAGATCCTTACGATTACGAAAGATCCGATCCTGAATTCCTATCTGAAACGGGATACCATTTGCATTCAGATGGGCCCATGCACAACGTATAAAGACAGGATATCTCTTACCAGGCACTAACTTCATCTGATCGACTTGTTCCAGCAACCGGACAAGTTTTTTGGTGTCCGCATTATTGAAGTATTCATCCGCATCCAGGAAAGCAATCCATTCTCCCGAGGCCTGCTCGATGGCATAGTTTTTTGCCGCAGCGAAATCATCAATCCACCGGAAGTGAAAGACCTTTGCTCCCATTTCTTCCGCTATCTCCACTGTCCGATCTGTAGAACCAGTATCCACTACGATCTGTTCAAAAACGATATCCTTCCCCCAACTCAATGCGCGGCGGATATTTTTTTCTTCATTCTTTACGATCATACATTGAGAAATCCTGATTTTCTTTTTCATCTCCTCTAACCTTTCCTTAACAATCTATTCCACACAGACAAACAGGGGTGTCCGGCATTCCTGCCGGACACCCCTGGAATACTGCACATACATCATTTCTGATTACTGTAACAGCTGAAGAACTCCCTGCGGGATCTGATTTGCCTGAGCCAGCATCGCCTGAGAGGACTGTACCAGGATATTGTTCTTGGTGTAAGCCATCATCTCTTCCGCAATGTCTGTATCACGAATCCGACTCTCCGCAGATGTCATGTTCTCTGTAGTCACACTCAGGTTGTTGATGGTGTGCTCCAGACGATTCTGGATCGCTCCTAAGTCACCACGGGTGGACGATACCTGATTGATAGCCGCTTTGATAACGTCGATGGCTGATTTCGCCCCCGACTGCGTGCTGATATCAATGTTATTGATTCCAAGAGACTCCGTATCCATAGCTTTTACAGACACGGTCATCTGGTTGTAGGAAGCGGCGGAATCGCCGATCTGCAGGGTCAGATCCCGTCCTTCTGCTGCCGTACCAGCAGCAGTAGCCGCCACAGTTACCGTTATTTCGCTAGCAGCAGTAGTCGTAATCGCGCCCGCTCTGCTGGCTGTAAACAGCACTGAGTCTCCCTGGACTGTCGCAATAAAGTACTCTCCAAGGCCATCCTGGACCTTGCTCTCTGCCGCCAGACCATTGTAAGCAGCTGCGATCTTCTGGGCCAGGCTCGCTCCTGAATCTGCCTCTGTCACATCAATCTCAAAACTTACTTTTACTCCACTTCCCAGCGTAATTTCAACGCTTCCTGCCTCACTGACTGTAACGGCGCTCAGATCCATCTCATACTGACCAACTACACCGGGAGCCCCTGCCGCTCCAGTTGCAGTGATTGCCAATGTGCCAGTAAGCCTACCATCAGCAGCGCCTACGCCATCCATAGATCCATCCAGCAGCTGGATGCCATTGAAGTTGGTGGACTCGGAGATACGATCGATCTCGTCTTTCAGAGATTTAACCTCTTTCTGCAGGTTCTCACGGTCTACAGAATCCTGATACGTTCCGTTGGCGGACTGTTCTGCCAACTCTACCATACGGTTCAGCATGGAGTGCACTTCAGTAAGGGCTCCTTCTGCGGTCTGCACCAGAGAGATACCATCGTTTGCGTTCTTCTGCGCGGTCTCAAGTCCTGTGATCTGCGCGCGCATTTTCTCGGAGATCGCAAGTCCGGCAGCGTCATCGCCTGCACGGTTGATCCTGTAACCAGAGGATAATTTCTCCAGGTTCTTGGATACTGCGCTGTTGTTGTTGGTCAGGTTGCGGTAA
>DXGF01000112.1 GCA_019114065.1 Candidatus Dorea gallistercoris | reverse complement strand
CCACCTCCCCTTTGCACCCGATGGGCCTTGCGTGGGCGCCGGTGGCAATGATCACATTCTTTCCCTGGTACTCTGCCTTCTCGCTTTTGAGCACCTTTACATCGCCTTCCAGCACAACTTCTTTGATCGTGTCAGAGACACGCTCGGCTCCAAATTTGGCAGCCTGTTCTGTCATTCTGGCGATCAGGGATGGCCCCGACTCGCCGTCCACCATCTGTCCAGGATAGTTCTCGATCTCATCTGTGATCGCGATCTGTCCGCCGTCCTGTCCTTTCTCGATGATCAGAACAGAGAGACGGCTTCTGCCTGCGTACAGTCCTGCCGCCAAACCGGCAGGACCTGCGCCCAGGACGATAACATCATACACCTTGCTCATTTTTTGTCTCGTCTCCTTTTTCTAAAGTTCCATGTGTATTGCCAAAACCCCTTCAGGCTCTTGCTACATTAATCAAAAATGGTCTGTCCGTCCACTTCTGTCGTCAGAGCTTCCAGCGCTTTCTCCACGATCTGCCGGCGAAGAGCTTTCTCCTCGTCCTTATCTAAGGCAGGATTGCCAAGAGGATGAGGGATCGCGATGGCCGGCACGATCCGGTTCGCGCCTACGGTCATGGAGATTGGTGTTACTGTACAGATATGTACTACCGGGATTCCCGCTCTTTCAATCTCTTTTACCATCGTTGCACCGCAACGAGTACAGGTACCTCAGGTAGAGGTGAGGATGACCGCGTCTACGCCGTCCGCTACAAGCTTCTTGGAGAATTCCGCCGCGAAGGCTTTCGCGGAAGCAACCGCTGTACCATTTCCGGTGGTGGTGTAGAACAGATGATGAAGCTCTCCGATCACACCCTCCTTCTCCATGTCTCTCAGGACATCTACCGGCAGTACACGGTCCGCGTCCTCATTGGCGTATACCGGGTCGTATCCGCCATGAGCAGTCTCATAGGTGTCTTCCGTCAAATCCGTCACACCTGTGATATCATACTCTCCATAGTGAGAAGCACTGGAGCTTTCGATGTGGTCCGGATTACCCTTCGGCACGATACCGCCGGAAGTCACCAGAGCAATCTTGGCATGAGCCAGATCTTTCACTGCCGGATTCGGAGGAACTCTGTCAAAATCAGGCATCGGATACTCTGTGGTGAACGGTTTGCCTGCCAGTTTTGCCAGCAGCATCTTGACCGCTCTCTCAGAGCCTCTTTCCTCCTCGAAGAAGTTGACACGGATGCCGTTTGGAATATAACCTTCCTCACAGGAAGCGCCAATCGGCTCTCCTCTTCCTACTTTCACTGCCAGAGGCGCCAGCTTCTTCACCGCGTCCTTCATGCCGGCAGCGCTGTTCTTGGTAGAGATGATATACACCTTGTCCTTAAACATATCCGCGCCCGGATTCTCAACGTACATACCGGTCACCGCCGGGATGCCAAGCTCTTCCTGCACCGCGGCAGCGATAGTTCCGCAGGCAACCCCGTAACGGCCGGCGTTAAACGCTGGACCCGCCACAAACACGTCCGGATTCTGCTCCTTGACCATACTCAGGATCTCCGCCTTCGCGGTATCCAGATTCTCATTGAAATAAGAGTCTCCGCAGATGATCGTTGCGATGATCTCTGCGTCGTCTTTAAAATTCTGTGTCAGTGCCATACCCGGTCCTACTACCTCGCCCACACGAAGTTCCACCGGATAATCTGCTTTTTCCTCTCCACCAATCTGCGCGAAAAACTGATTGATGTAATGAACTACTTTTAACTTAGCCATTTGCTTATCCTCCCTTCCTATCTTGCGCTCAGCTTATTGAAACCGGTCTCGTTGGTCGCTCCTGTCAGCACCTGAAGTTCTACTTCCAGAGATCCGTCCTCGCGGAGGGTCTCTTCACTGGCGCCAGCGATCTTTGTTACATAATCCAAAGTTCCAATTACCTTGTCAAGTTTCGGCAGGATGATCACCTGGTTGGCGTTACCTCCGGTCACGACCGCGTCCGCGGCAGCATCCGCATCTGCCAGAGACTGAGATTTGCCATCTCTTCCGGCATACTCATCGGTAATGATAACGGTCTTCACGCCTTCCGCCTCAATCTTCTTACAGTTCATGATCAGGTCAGTATCCGGATTTCCGAATCCTTCCTGAGAAACGATGACGCCGTCCAGATCCAGCATCTTACACAGCTTTGCCGTCCAGTCGGAAGAACGCTGTTTGTCTGCCAGATAAACGTTCTCATTTGTGATGATCTGGCACACAAAGTTGATGGTCTTCCCATGCTCTTCAAACAGGTCATGTACCACCGGATTGTTCAGATGTACATAGGTCGGGTTCTTATCACAAGCGGAAACACAGTTTCCGGATACGATAGCCCCGTCCATGATCTCTGTGGGGCTTAAGATCGTAGGAACAATTCTTTTCGCATCCACACCGTACACGTAGGTGTCATGGAGAAGTCCCTGACTCTGGAGCATCTGCACATAACCAACTCTTGGAAGATCCGGATATTTCTCAAAGCCTTCCTTGATGGTGCAGGTCTCATATACCTTTGTCTCATCCGGTGTCAGATTTCTTGCCAGCTCCCCAATATAAGTGGCAACGCGGAATCCCGCGAATCTGACCGCTTTCTCGTAATCATGCTGTTTGATATCGTCGATCGGCTCACATACCATGACCAGGTTCAATGTCTTGGAGAACGGTGTATAATCCGCTCCCGGTCCGGTCATATCGATGATTCCTTCCTGGAATCCCACGATCTTTCCAGCGGTCACGACAGCCATTCCCTTCAATGCGTAAGTCTTTCCCTCTCCGACAGTATCTACCTTTGCGATCACACCCGGGAAGATTCCCCCTCTTCCCTCAACCTTAACACGTGGCTCAATGACATCCTTGACCGGAGTGATCCTTACGGACTCACCTGGCTTCGCAATATCAAACGATACGCTCTTGATCTTCTCATCATCAAGAGCAACGGCTTTCACCGCCTCCTCAGATACATAAAGGATCCCGTCTTCGATCTTGGATTCTGAAGCGAACTGGATATCCTTGATGTAAATGTGTCCCATTTCTAATCTCACTTTTGGTTCCCTCCTTCAAAAAATTGATATTATTGTTTAAGCTTCTTTGCTTCTACAATCGTTCCCGTCAAGCATCCGCCGATGCGATCCCACTCTCCAGCAAGGTCAGGTCGATCAGTTGAAAATCCTTCCGCACCTTCTCCCCATACCGGCCCGCTCTGAATTCGAACTTTCCGCACGCTCCGATGGCATTTTCAATGATCTCCAGAGACCTTAAGTCTACCGCCCCCCTTTCCTCTGATATCATCACAGATTTATATGGTGTTTCATTAGGCTTTACACTTCCTGAAAGAGGATGTGATAAAAGCAAATGACCTTCATGGATCTTGTCCCGGACTTCTCTCAATATCCCCTCGTAAGAAGTCTCCCGACAGACAATTTTGTGAGTTCCCCCAAGTTTTTCCAGGACCAGCGGATTATTCGTCAGGATCAGATATTCCTCTCTTTTCATCGCCGCTCCGCTTCTCCTTTCTACTTGTTTTCATATTAAGAAAAAAGGACGATTTAACACCTGCATGTGTGTAAGTCGTCCTTTTTCTGTCTTTTGCCCTGATAATATATCTGTTTAAAAGCCTTATCATACAGCACAAGATTCAGAATGTGGTACCTTCTCCAATCCTTTTGCCTGAAAGTTTCACCTCCCCTGTTCTTACATAACAGGACAGGTTTGCCTCTTCGGCGGCTGCACTGCTGACAGCTCTCTCTTGGAGAACATCCTCCCACGATTCAGTTTTATAGAGAAATCAAATAAATTACTTATTTCTTCTATAATCATAACCGATTGTTAAAAGATTTGCAACCGCTTAATGAAATTAAACTTTTTTTATGTGTTTTATACAAATCATTTCTTCATTTTTGTGCATATCTCCCAATATGCTTTACACCAAGATCTCCGCCTTCACGCCCAGAAGATCCTTATTTTCTTCCAGCAGAGGCCTTACCACATTCTTCAGATACGCCTCTACCTGCACTGCTGACCTGCCAGTATATTTGGCCGGATCCATGGAGGCTTTCAGCTCATCCTCCGACAGATTGAAGGCCGGATCCGCCGCGATCAGCTCCAGGAGATTGTTGTCCAGTCCTCTTTCCTTCACATTTCTTCCGGCTTCCATAGAAAGCTCCCGGATCCTCTCGTGAAGTTCCTGACGATCCCCGCCGGCCTTTACCGCGTCCATCATAATATTCTCGGTAGCCATAAATGGCAGTTCCGCCATCAGGTGCTTCTCGATCACCTTAGGATATACCACCAGCCCGTCCACCACGTTCAGACACAGATCCAGGATCCCGTCAATGGCCAGGAATCCCTCCGGCACGCTCAGGCGCTTGTTGGCGGAATCGTCTAGAGTCCTCTCAAACCACT
The DNA here is from genome assembly GCA_019114065.1 of Candidatus Dorea gallistercoris. Taxonomy (GTDB): domain Bacteria; phylum Bacillota; class Clostridia; order Lachnospirales; family Lachnospiraceae; genus Massilistercora; species Massilistercora gallistercoris. The sequence goes on along the minus strand of DXGF01000112.1, from coordinate 11,138 downwards.
GAGCGGCTGAGGTGACTGCCGGATTCAGCGCATCGATCATCACGTAACGGGACAAGGAGGCGATCCGCTCACTGCGCATGGGATTTCTCTTATATGCCATGGCAGAAGAACCGATCTGAGTCTTTTCAAAAGGTTCCTCCACTTCTTTCAGATGCTGCAAAAGACGGATGTCGTTGGACATTTTATGAGCGCTGGCCGCGATCCCTGCCAGCACATTCAGCACTCTGGTATCTACCTTCCTGGAATAGGTCTGGCCGGATACCGGATAACAGGCTTCAAATCCCATTTTCTCCGCGATCATAGGATCGATCTTGTCGATGGTCTCCTGGTCTCCTTCAAACAACTCCAGGAAGCTGGCCTGGGTCCCTGTGGTCCCCTTGGAGCCCAGCAACTTCAGGCTTCCCTTCACATACTCCAGATCCTCCAGATCCATCAGGAATTCCTGGAGCCAGAGTGTGCCCCGCTTTCCTACAGTGGTGGGCTGGGCCGGCTGAAAATGGGTAAATGCCAAGGTTGGCTGATCTTTATAAGCATCTGCGAACTTTGCCAGTTCAGCGATCACATTGACCAGCTTCCTGCGCACCAATTCCAATGCTTCTGACATCAGAATGATGTCCGTATTGTCACCCACATAACAGGACGTGGCTCCCAGATGGATGATCCCCTTGGCTTTCGGGCACTGCTGCCCGTAGGCGTAGACATGTGACATCACATCGTGGCGCACCAGCTTCTCCCGCTCCCTGGCCACATCGTAGTTGATATCATCCGCATGTTTCTTTAACTCCGCGATCTGCTCTTCTGTAATGGGAAGGCCCAGTTCCTTCTCCGTCTCCGCCAGAGCGATCCACAGCCTTCTCCAGGTACGGAACTTCTTGTCCGGAGAGAAGATATACTGCATCTCTTTGCTGGCGTACCGCTCAGAAAGAGGGCTTTGATATCTGTCATTGCTCATCTTTATATCTCCTTTTTCATTGTATCTTCATTTACCCATTTGTAAAGCGGGAGAGAAACTGTCGGGTCCTCTCCTCCTTCGGGTGTTCCAACACCTCTTCCGGCGTCCCCTGCTCCAGGATCCGCCCTTCATCCATGAACAGCACCTGGCTGGACACATCTCTGGCAAACGCCATCTCATGGGTCACGATGATCATGGTGGTCTCCTGGTCCGCCAGAGAGCGGATCACCTTCAGCACCTCACCTGTCAGTTCCGGATCCAGGGCTGAGGTGGGCTCGTCAAAGCAGAGGATATCCGGTTTGAGCGCAAGCGCCCGTGCGATCGCCACACGCTGGCACTGTCCGCCGGAAAGCTGATGAGGATAATTGTCCATCCGGTCCTCAAGGCCCATCTTGATCAGAAGTCCCCTGGCCTCCTCCCGGATTTTTTCATGGATCTCCTTTTTCTGCTCCTTATAGCCTGGCTGTTCCTTGGCCAGAAGTTCCTTGGCCAGCATCACATTTCCAAGGGCCGTATACTGTGGAAACAGATTGAAAGACTGGAATACAAGCCCAAAATGGAGCCGTTTCTTACGGATTGCCGACTCCTGTGTCGTCACCGGGTCTGCCGCGTCCAGCAGGGTCTCTCCCCCGACCCGGATCACTCCCTTGTCGGGACGTTCCAGGAAATTCAGGCAGCGCAGCAGCGTCGTCTTTCCGCTCCCGGAAGATCCGATGATCGACAGTACCTGGCCCTTTTCCAGGGAAAAACTGATGTCTTCCAGTACAGGTGTCCGGTCAAAGCTTTTATTCAGATGTTCTACTTCCAAGATTGCCATCTCTTCCACCTCCTACCTGAAATAATCCAGTTTCTTCTCCAACCGCCCAAGAAGCACCGTCAGGATCCCGTTGAAGATCAGATAATAAACCGCAGTGAAAAACAACGGCCAGATCACGCCGGCGATCCCCTGAGAACCCTTCAGGAATGCCTGGCCTGCCCAGATGATCTCCTGCAGCGCGATGATCCTGGCAAGGGAGGTGTCCTTGACCAGTGTGATGATCTCATTGGACATCGGGGGCACGATCCGTTTGATCATCTGCAACAACGTCACCTTGAAGAAGATCTGGCTCCTGGTCATGCCGAGCACCAGCCCCGCTTCCTCCTGTCCCCGGGGCACTCCCTGGATCCCGCCCCGGTAGATCTCTGAAAAATAGCAGGCATAATTGAAAATAAAGGCAACCGAAGCCGCCATAAACCGACCCGCCTCTCCGCCTCCCCAGATCGGGTTATCAAGCACCAGGCCCGGGAAGAAATAGATAATCAGCAATTGGATCATCAGAGGAGTTCCTCTGATGATCCAAACAATGATCCTTGTAAGATAACGCAGGGGCCGGAAGCGTGACATAGATCCAAATGAAATGATCAGTCCAAGAGGGATCGCTCCCAGAAGTGTCACGAAAAACAGCTTCAATGTCTGAAGGAATCCCACATTCAACGACTGGATCACGATCGGAAATTGTTCTAATATCTGTTCCATGTTACAGCTCCATCTTCTTTGTATCTTTTTGTTCTATCATAAGTGATATGGGACTTGGTCTACCGCTCCACCAGGGCAGCCTGTACGCCGTAGGTTTCCGCACACTCCTGCATAGTCCCGTCTTCATAGCACTGAGCGAAGAAATTATTCAGCTCTTCCGCCAGATCAGATCCCTTGCGGAATCCAACCCCATACTCTTCGGTATTCAGACTTACCGTGTAGGTCAGGTCCGCGTAGCTGGTCCCCTCTCCGATCATAGCCGCCGCCATCAGAGAATCGATCACCGCCGCGTCAGAGGTTCCTGCCGCAACTTCCATCAACGCGTCTGCCTGAGCCGTCACGGATGTGTAGTTGAGGCCGCGTGCGCTGACCTCTGCCTCTCCGGCGCTTCCGGCCTCAACAGCGAAATTCAGATCTGCCAGGCTGTCTTCATCCTGATACTGGTCTGCCACATCACTGGGGACTACCACCACCTGGGCATTATTCAGATAAGCGTCTGTACACTCCATAGAGCTGAGCACTTCGTCGGTCAGGGTCATGCCATTCCAGACGCAGTCGATGGTCTGGCCATCCAATTCCAGGATCTTATTATCCCAGTCAATCTCAACGAATTCTACATCAACACCGAGACTCTCCGCAAACGCTCTCGCCATATCCGCGTCAAACCCAATCCATTCACCATTCTCATCCTGGTAATCCATGGGTTCAAAGTTGGTGATCCCGACCACCAGGGTCCCCTTATCCTGGACATACGCCTTATCGCTCTCATTGGCAGAACTGTCGTCCCCTCCTTCGCCGGAATCTCCGGAACCAGAGCCACAGCCGGCGAGCATGCCAAGCGCCATCACAGCGGTGAGCAGTAACGCAAGTAACTTCTTCATAATCGTTTCCTCCTTGATATCTTTCTTAAATCCCACGATCTGTATACTGCACCGTAGTAACAATTCATCAATTGATTACTTTACCATGCTAAATCACCCTGCTATCGTATCATATCCCCCGATCCTTGTCAATCCTGCGATAGTCCTTTTTCCAGATTTCCAGTTGTTCTCCCGGGATATCCGGATCCGTCTCCCTGTGGATCTTCCGGAGTTCCTCCTTCAGCTTTTTATCCAGACTGAGATACAACGGATTGCCAGAGAGGAGCTTTGTATAATCTTCCTGAGGAAACGCCTTGGAATAGCTGTAGAGGTAAGCCTTTGCCATATCCCGGTCCTCACAGAGGCTTAAGGCCTCCCGATACGCGCCGGCCGCTTCCTCGTAGAGGAACTGGCGCCCATAGGCCGTCCCCAGGCTGGCGTACACTCGTCCATAGAAAAGCTTATCCACAGATTCGTCCTTTTTCTCTCCCACGATAGACCGATAGATCAGCACCGCCGCCGCGTACTCACCCCGTTCCAGGAGACTGTCCGCCTTATACTTTAATTTCTCTACTTCCTTCTGGTTCTGCAGCCGTTCCAAGATCCCCTGGACCTTGTTGATCTCCGCCGTGGCATAGATCACAGATTCCCGCAGGATTGTCAGGACAAACTCTTCCTCCGAACAATCCCTGGCCAGCTCATCCTGGAGTGTGTCCGCCAGGCCGGACATATCCAGTTCCGTCCGAAGCCATTCACAGAGCTGGCGGTTCATGATGGTGCGGTCGATCAGGTACAGATTATTGCAGATATAGTAGCACAATTCTTCAATGGTGTAGACCCGGATATGGAGCCGTATGATCTCATAGGGCTGTTTGGCCCGTTTCTTATGACATAGAATTAAGCTGCCCATGAATTCCTCCTAAATGTATGGTTTTCTCCGTCTGGAACCCGGACGGCTGGAAAAACTCTCCAAACCCGATATCCCGGAATGTGATCCGGCAGGTCCGCTCATCCAGGAACAACAATTCAATCCGAAGCCGCAGAGAATAGTCCCTGCGTTCCGGCAGTCCCTCCAAAGATACCATCTCCACTTCCAGTTCATCTCCCGCCAGCGTCTCTATATGGATCTCAATGTCCGAGGTGTCCTCTAAGATCACCTCCCACTGGCCATCCGCCTCATACCAGCGGGTCCCCCAGGATACCACCGGATACCAGCCTTCCTTTCCTCCCACCCGCATCCGCAGGGTGATCTGCTCCGTCATCTTTGTCTCATCCAGGTAGATCGGTCCGTCATCATATTCCAGACAGCGGCGCATGGAAGTATAGCAGGCGCCCCGGCTGTACAGATTATCACCCACAAAGGCTCTCCGTCCATTGCAGAGCACCTTCAGGGAGGCCGGGTACCAGTTGTTCTCGAAGCCCTCTCCTGTCAGATAAACAGAAGAAACCACCTTTTTGTCAAATACATTCTGGATAAAGTCTCTAAAGCTTTCATCCGCGTCTTTGGCTTTTTCCGCGTTCAGCACCGGATAGATCGCCTCCAGCTCCCGCATGTGGGCGCTGGCCACCTCATCTACCGTCACAAACAGCTCCTGCCCTTTGTTGTTTGCCGTGTTCAGCCTGCGCAGCATATAAGCCTTGATCCTCTGGTCATCGCAGAAAAACAAGGCCGACTCATACTGCCACAATTCCTTGGGCTGGTAAAACATGTACTGGCAGAAGCTTTCCTTATAGTCCTGTACACAGATGCGCTCTTTCTCGATTCCAAGATGCTGGCCGATCCCTTTGAGCAGCTTTGACATATCCACGTTCGTCTCCGGAACAGAGAAGGTCAGATATTCGATCTCATCAAAGGCTTCCAGCGTAAGGCGGACAAATTTGGCCAGCAGCCAGACTCCGTCATACACTTTCCCCGCAACTCTGGCCTTCTCCCGACGCACCGCCTTCTGGAACAGATCAGAGACTGTACTGTCCGCGTTTGCGATCGCCAGCCTTTTGGCCTCTCTTCCATAGACCCACCGCTCTTTAAAATATCCCAGCATGAGAGGGATCTGGCTGACACCCGGGGACAGTTCCAGTGTCTGAGGCTCATCTTTCGCCGTATCATAATAACTGATCTGACAGTTTTTTTCATTTAAGTCATAACCAAGGATACCGCCCTTTTTCATACTCGTCTCCCTCTTCTTTGTTTAATATCTCTTGAAAATCTGCCGGGCCGCCTTCTCTTCCTCCTTAAATTCTACCATCGCCTTTTTTCTCCTGGCAGTGGACATCCTGAGCATCGCGTTGAGTTTGCTGTATTTCCCGCTCTTTCTCCTGTGGGGCGCCCCCGTCTTCCTGGTCTTTGTGGTGTGCATCGTCTTCCCTCTGGTCTCCCGGAAATAGTAACTGATCACTTCATCCCTGTATAGGATAAACTGCTTGACATACAGGTTCTCATATACCGGCAGGAGGGTTTCTTCACGGAATCCCAGTTCCTCCCGCTCTCCGCGGCGGATCTTGTAGAACAGAGTCACCCTGCTGCCCGGCGCGGCCTGATAGGAGACCATCACCTTGTCATACAGCTGCACTTCTCTGAGCCAGGCCTCCTGATATCTCAAGTATTCGGGAAAGATCATCTGCTTCTCGCACATCTCATACAGCGTTTCATGCAGCACATTCTCGATCTCCGCCGGATAATCCTGGTTGGAATAATATTTCAGCATCGCGGCCTTACAGATATCCGGAAGCGTCTCCTTCTTGTCACATTCATTGGCAATGATCTCAAAGACGCAGGAATCCGTCTTCCTCCCGCGCACCATGTATTCCCTGGACACAAAGGCCAGATAAGCCTGCTTCACACGGAAATAGACGTTGTTCGACAGATAATAATCCTCGAAGATCTTCTCTTCCTCGAACATATCTTCCGTAAAGACCATCTGGGTAATGATCCGCTCTCCCAGCTTGTTGGAAGGAATCTCGTATTCCCGCAGCGTTTTCCACAACCGTTTCATATCGGCAGTGGCCCCGCAGTAACAGTCTGAAAGATACAGCAGCGTAGTCTTATCATACTGACCCCTGCGGAACAGTTCCATACACAGGTACGTAAGGAAATCCTCTTCCTCATAGCCCTCTTCCCGAATCCTTCGGCTGCACAGTCGGAAGACTTCCCGTTCATCGAAAGCGTTCAGCCCTTTCAGCCGGATATTTTCAAAGGTCATTTCTTCTTGGGGATCCGCTTCCTTCCATTTTCCTACGGCGTCTCCGTATTTCCTGCAAATCTCTAGAAAATGGGGTTCGTAGAAGAGCCGTTTTGTTTCGTAAGGAATGGAATCGGTATAATATCTCCCCTCCTGGGACTCCCAGATAATCCGGGATTCTTTGTCATATAAGAAGACGATGGTCTGACCTTCTTCCGCATTATAGGGTACTCTCTGCTCCACCGTTCCGTCTTTCTCGATCACCAGCACACAGTTCATGCCCGGAACCTTGGTCGTGATGGCATAGGCAAAGCAGATATCCCGCATGGCCTCCATCCGCTCCGCATCCAGTTCTTCTTCTTTGCAGAACCATTTATACAGGATCCTGAGAGCTCCTGTGATATGGCGCTTCAGAAGCTGGTCCCAGGTGAAATTGACCATCTGTTCCCGATAGGCCAGATACAGGTCTTCCCCTCCTACTTCATAGGTCAGGAGATTGGCATAGAGAAGCGCTTCTTTCTTGTAATCCAGAGAATTCCCATGGGCGAAATACAGGAAGATTGCTTTGGGCAGAGGCCCTTTCTGCTTCTCCGTGTCCAATGTGATCATATAGTATTCATATAATTCTGCGATCTTAAGTTCTTCTTCCACTGCCCGCTGGTACCACTCAAAATACCGCTTCTGGGTCTTGTTCCCCTTGATCAGCAAAGTGCAGATCGTATTGAGGATCATGGTCTCGTCATACATCTTATAGAGCCGCTCCAGAATCCGGAACAGAGGCTCTCTGTACTGCTTCTGCTGACTTGCGAAATTGGCGATATAAAGCGCCAGTTCTTTGGTCATCAGTCGGTATTTGGTAGCGAAGTTCAGCACCTGTATCTCAAATTTCCCCAGCTTTTTCAGCAGGGTCGGCTTTTCCTGATAACAAAGATACGCTTCCAGGTAAAACAGTACTTTGCAGGTCCCAAACTCAAACTGCTGCTCCAGTACCTCCAGTCTCTTATAGGGATTCCGATAATGGTTATCCAGTTCCAGGATCATGCGCAGCAGTTCCCAGGAATCCTGACGGCGCATGTAGGCTTTCGTGATATCGTCCAACACCCGCTCGGTATAGCTTCCCACTCCCCGGACCAGAGCGGTCAGATACAGATAATAGCAGTTGGTCAATGGGTCTTTGCCGATGGCAAACCGGTTGTAATTGTAATTTTCCAGAATCCATTTGGCCTCTTCCTTCTTCTCACCGATCAGATAGATATTGGCAAGCAGCAGTTGGTAGAACTCGTTCTGCGGGTCCAGCCTGCGAAGCTCCGTCGCTTTCTCGATCGCGCTTTCCACCCAGGAATCCCGCTGGATCCTGCCTGCCGTATAACCGATATACTCTTTGAGGATCTGGGCGGCCAAAAGTTCAGGAACATGATGGTTCTCATCATATTCCTGGCTCTCCATCACTTCCACCTCATAGACCAGCGTCTCATAGGGGGTCACAAAATGAATGGCCCCGTAATTGCGGCCTCCGTGCAAATATTCCGGACGGATCAGGTACTCCATCTCATACCCGTTTCCCACGAAATCCTCTGTGGTGATCTCCGTCCGGGTCACCTTCAGGAAATCCCCCTCAGTCACGATCCGGATCGGCATGTATCCCCAGGTGTTCTTCAGCAGGGACACGACTCCTTTGGTGGACTCATGCACGTCCTCATACAACATCCCCTCTCCCGGCAGGGTCAGAAAAATACACTCCTTCTGTTTGATCCCCACCAGAAATTCTTCCAGGGCCTGCTCTCCCAGGGACCATTTCCGCATATTGTCATATAGATAGAAAATCCGCTCATTTTCATATTTTAAGATCTCATAGAATTCTGTGGACCGGAAAAGTCTTCCCGCCTCCGAGAAATCTTTGATCGCCAGCTTCCGAAAATCATCTGTGCTCTGTACCTTTCCGTAAGACGTCATCACATAGGGCCGCTCAATGATCGCCGTAAACGCCAGTTCAAACTCTCCCCCGGTGCATACTACAGTGAACGTTCCCGTCTCCACGTGCCCGGGACGAAGCCCCGTGCCGTCATAAGTAAACTCCAGCCGCACCTGGCGTCCCTCAAATCCCTGTTCTCTAAAACGGACACGAAAAGAAGACGGGTATACCAGTCCCCGTATCACACAGTCATTCTTACTCTTTATCCCCAAACTGCCCCTGTATACTTCCCCTTCTCCGATTATCAGGACCAGATTCGTTTCCTCAAACACGACTTCCGGCTTGGGCTGTCTGAAATCGCCTTTGGAAAATTTCTGAATCTTATTTTTCAAGTCTGACACCTGCTTCTTTCGTTGCTTTTTCAAAAAAACATATTATAATGAATTATAGCATTGAATGAACGGTCATGGCAATGCCGGAAGTGCAAAATCTTCGAAATACGTGTTAAAGGAGACTTATTTATGGAAAAAAAGCCGGAATTTCATGGAAGTGACCTGGAAAAAATCGAAGAATATTATCATATTCCCAAAGAAGAGATCGTCTGCTTTGGCGCCAATGTGAATCCTCTCGGACTTTCTGATACGGTGCGCCAAAAGCTGACCGACCATCTGGATGTACTGTGCCGGTACCCGGACCGGGAATACAAAAGCCTGCGCCGGACCGTCGGCGCGTACTGCGGCGCGAACCCGGCTCATATCGTGGTGGGCAACGGCTCCACGGAGCTGATCTCTCTTCTGATCTCCCAGCGCTCGCCAAAGAAGACCCTGGTGCTTGGTCCCACCTACTCAGAGTACGCAAGAGAACTTTCCTTAGTAGGCGGTTCTATGGAATACTATCATCTCCGTGAGGAACAGGACTTTGTCCTGGACATTGATGATTTTCTCTCCTACATCGATGCCGATGTCGATATGGTGATCCTGTGCAATCCCAACAATCCCACTTCCTCCGCTGTTTCCTGCCAGGACATGGAGCGGATCATCCGTGAATGCGGGAAGAAAGGCGTGTTCGTCATGATCGATGAGACCTATGTAGAGTTTGCTCCCTCTATCTCCCAGATCAGCGCCGTGTCCCTAGTGCCGGACTACGATAACTTCATGGTCATCCGGGGCGTGTCCAAATTCTTCGCCGCCCCCGGCCTCCGGCTCGGCTACGGCATCACCAGCAACGAAAGCTTCCTGGCGGCCCTTTTGACCCGCCAGAATCCCTGGAGCCTAAACAGCATCGGCGCCTACGCCGGCGAAGAAATGCTGAAAGACCAGGAATACATCCAGAAGACCCGCACGCTCATCGCCACCCAGCGGGAACAGATGCTCGCCCGGCTTGTCGGCTCCAAGACCTATAAGACCTACCCGGCTTACGCCAACTTCATCCTGGCCAGGATCATGAAAGAAGGGGTGACCTCCTTCCAGGTATTCGAGAAAGCCATCCGCCAGAAGCTGATGATCCGGGACTGCTCCTCCTTTGCGGAACTAGAAGGAGAATATATCCGCTTCTGCATCATGGAGCCAGAAGATAATGAGCGGCTGATGGACTGCCTACTGGAAGTGTAGGCCCATTTGGGTACACCGTAAAAGTCAATTGGGGACGTAGCAATTTTACATTTTACTACGTCCCCTGTTATTAGTTTCACATTTCTCTCTGCCGCTTATTTTTTCAGAATCAGCGCTACAAATGTCAGATCCTCTGTTCCATCATTTTTCATCCCATGGCCATCGCCATCCTTGCAGAAGAATACATCTCCCGGTTCCGCCGGAACCGCTTTTCCATTGTCATCATACATTCCTTTTCCCGATAAAATGTAATACGTCTCCGTCTCTCCGTGATGTTCGTGATGCCCAAGCTCACACCCGGGACATAATGTTACCTTGCTGAACATTTTACAGTGCTCTCCCAATTCTTCCGGGGAAAGCAGCCCCTCCTTCATGATAAAACCAGCGCCGCCATTGGCCCGCTCCACCTTCACAACCTCACGTTCTCCAGCTTTTGTCATAAAAATACCTCCTGTTCCTTGCTCATTCGCAGTAATTAAAATCCATCCATTGGTGGCAGATTTTCTATAAAAACAATACAACTGTCAGCAAAAACTGTCAACCGGGTACAGGGCAAATTGCGTTTTGGTACACCGTAAAACGTAATTGGGGACGTAGCCTTTTTAAGCTTTACTACGTGCCCTGTTAATTAATTCACGATCTTGTAATACTCTCTTGCCGTCACGGCGAACACGATCACGTAGAATACGGCAAACACTGCTCCTGTCACCACTGTGCACACGGCGAACAATGGTACATTTACCAGGTTCAGCGTGGCCAGCAGTTTGGTGATGACTTTGAACGCCACGGCGATATGGACGAACGCGGCGATCAGTGGCAGGAAGAAGACGGTAAGTACCTGGCTTCTGATGGAGCGGCGCACTTCGCGTTTGCTCATTCCTACTTTCTGCATGATCTGATAGCGTTCCCGGTCATCGTATCCTTCGGAGATCTGTTTATAGTAAATGATCAGCACGGTTGCCATCAGGAACATGATCCCCAGATAAAGGCCGATGAAGAGAATCCCTCCGTACAGAAGATAGAAGCTTTCTCTGCTCAACTCTCTGCTCTCGCACAGGGCGCCGGGGAACTGCGCGTTCATGACCTCTTCCTGCAGCTGCTGCGACATA
>DXGF01000111.1 GCA_019114065.1 Candidatus Dorea gallistercoris | reverse complement strand
AAATCTTGGAAGTGATAAGAATACGAATATAGCCACTCGGGACGCCGAAGGAGCGTATGTCTATACATTGGCCAGTGACGATGCCATTGCGCCTGATTTTATCGAACGGTGTGTAGATATTTTTACGAAGTATCCAAACGTGGGAACTGTGATCGTAAACCGTGAGGAAATTGACGAAAATGGAAGGATCAGAAAACAGCCTCCCTTCTATAATACCAGCTGTATCATTCCCAAAGAAGAGCAGTGCGCAGTGTATATGATGGCAGGGATCGCGATTCCTGCGCAGAGGATATTCAGAAGAGAGATGGTGGCTCAGGTAAAAACTTTTTGGAGGAACTGGAATGTGGCCGGCGACTGGTATAATAATTTTCTATTGGCTCTGGTCGGCGATGTGGCGTATATTAAGGAGGATCTGGCGCAGTACCGGGTACATTCTGGCAATGAGACCACAGAATCAGAACGGAATCTTCTGGGAGCCACTGAGCATTATCAGTTGATCCATTCATTTGTAGATCTTTCCAGGGCATATGGATTTACGAAACCAATCCAGCGGTATGAAGCGGCGATAGAAAAGCTGGGGAGTATGTGTCTGAGATATGCTTTGAAGATGTTGAAAAATAAGAGAAATGATGTGGCGCGGCGCTATCTTCTGCAGGCGCCGGTGTGGAAGAAAGATATTATGGAGGATGAGAGGTATAAGATTCTGGCGAGATGTGTGGATCTGGAGGGGACTGATCTGGAGCGGGAAGTCAAAAGATTTGAAGAGAAGTATGAGTTAAACCGGTCAGTTTCCTACGCCCCGCCGGAGGGATCCATTCCATTGGAGGAGAGGAGATAACAGGATGGAAGAGCAGAAGTATCTGGCAGAGATCCGGGCCTGCCGGGATCAGCTGAACCAGGAGAACGCGGACGAGATCCTTGCCCGGCTGGAAGCGCTGGAGAAGCTGAAGCCTGTACGGGCAGAATGGTACCTGGCAAAGGCGGAGGCGGTCTATCTGAAGACCGGCGATGCCGGGGAAGTGAACCGGATTCTGGCAGGGAAGGTATGGGATCTGTATAACTATGACGGAGTCTGTGAGATAAATGAATTTTACCTTCGGGTGGATGAAGAGCAAGGGTACGATATGGACTGGGCAAGGACCAGGATGGGTCTGGCTCTTTTTCGCCGGTGGTGGGGAATCGCAAATGAGGAAGACTGCCTTTTCGCGAAGGAGAAGGAAGAGCAGGTGGCTGCCGGATACCAGAGGTTTCTTGCGGGGGACCATACCAAAGAACGGCTAAAGGCGCTGTTTTGGAACAGCCATCTGGAGAGCGACTTTGTGGCGGAGGTATTGTATGACGCGCTGTCCCAGAGACTGTATTCCCATCCTTCCCGTGTCTTTGGATGGGTGAGGCAGATCTCCAACATGGGATATCTGACGGAGAAGCTGGACTGCCAAGAGGAGACGCCAGTGATCGTCGCCGCCCAGGGGGAAGGCGACCGGTTGCAATGTCTGGCGGCGGCCCATGCGCTGACACTGCTTGGGAGACGGGTCTGTTTTGTGGACGCTCCGGTGCGGGTCCAGACGGAGGGCGGCATCTCGATCGAGGATACCCTTGCGGTGACGCTGGAGAATTGTGAGGAGAGAGGGAGGATGCGGATCTTCCGTCCGGTGGAACTGTCGGAGGGAGAAGGAGAAGAGGCAGAGAGCAATATCGATCATGTGATACAAAAGATCTGCCAGGAGTATGTGGGGGAGGGCTGCGCTCTGATCCTGTGCGCGGGCGTGCTTCTGGACGCGCTGTCCGGGAGCCGGCTTCTCAGGAAGCAGATGGGGAGGCTCTACAGCTTTCGGTCGGACTATACGGAGGAGCGGACGTTATCCTTTGGCTGGGTTGGAAACTATCTTGCCTACATCAGTGAACTGTACTGCATAGATGCGACCGCGGCCGTGGCCGCCCCTTCCCGCTGCCACTTCTCCATCGTCCTTCCGGCAAGGGGAAGTGCGGCCACGCTGGAGTACACCCTTAAGACCTGCCTGGAGCAGCGGTATGAGGGGGATTTTGAGGTGATCATAAGCGACAATTCGCCGGAGGGGTGCCATGAGATCCGGGAACTGTGCCGGGAGATGGAAGATCCGCGGATCGTCTATGTGAAGACGCCCCGGAATCTGCAGCTGGCAAAAAGCTTTGAGTTCGCCATCCTCCAGGCAAGAGGGGACTATGTACTGACGCTGGGGGCGGACGACGCCCTTCTGCCCTGGACCCTGGAGGTTCTGGAAGAGGTGACAAGAGCGAATCCCAAGGAGGAGATCATCCAGTGGGACCGGGGCTTCTACGCGTGGCCCGGGTTCAACGGAGGCCAGGAGAATCAGTTTGTGATTCCTGGCTCCTACCGGAAGGGAGAATACGGCTGCTCATATCGGGAGCGAAATCAGTATCTGGCGTCCATCCTAAAGCAGCCCCAGTCCATGTATCTTCTGCCTACGCTCTACATCAACTCCTGCTTTAAACGAAGCTATCTTCAGACATTGATGGATCGGACAGGACGTCTCTGGGACGGCATCTGCCAGGATTTATATATGGGTGTAGTGACAGCGGTCCTTCATGACCGTATCCTTTATCTGTCTTACCCTCTGGCCATCGCCGGGATGAGCGGAAACTCTGTGGGAGCCCGGTCCAAGACGACGAGAACTACATCGGAGGACTTTGATAAGGAGCAGGCACAGATACACCGGGAGCAGAATGTGGGCGGCTACTGTATGAGCGGGACGGAGCGGCTGCTCCCGGCGACGGGAACGGATACCGACTCTCTGTATCTCTCGCTTCTGAGGGCTGTAACGATCGGCCTGCTTTCAGAGAAGTGCCTGACGGAGGTCTTTGACTGGAAGCAGTTCTTCCTGAACCTGGCAGGGGAATTGGATGTAAGGGACGTAGTCTTCGACAGGAAGATCCATGAGATGCGGTATGCGGCCATGTGGCAAGGGGAGGAGTTCCTGGCCTGGTTTGATGAAAAAATTTATCACCGCTGCCTGGTTCCGAGGATTATCGACGAAAAGAAGATCCAGAAAAGTTTTTGGAAGAAAACTTATCAGGAAGGCCCCATCAAAGGAGGGGGAAAGATCCTGGACGCGTCAAAGCGTGGAGTCCGAAATGTGTGGGAGGCAGCGCGGCTGTTCTCCCGGGAGACAGGATTATAGAAGGCGGAGGGGAGGACACGGAAGGAAGTGTGTGTTACAAGATAGAGCTCCAAGGACTTTACGGAGGGCATTCGGGTCTTTCAATTATTTCACTCTGAGATTGAGAAGAAATTAACTGAAGAAGATAGAGGGTCGACATGTATCATGACAAAGGCATCCTGGGATAAACAATGCTGGCGTGAAAATCCTATGAAAATATCCTAAGCGAGACAGGGATTCTATATTGGATGAACCGTTCGAGCCAAGTGGAAGGAGCATTCGGAGTCCTGAAAAACGATTATGAATTTCAAAGATTTTTGCTCCGTGGGAAAACTAAAGTAAAACTGGAGATTCTTTTACTTAGTATGGGTTATAATCTCAATAAACTCCACGCTAAAATACAGAAAGTCCGGACCGGGAAACATCTATTTCAAGTGAAGAAATCCGCTTAAACAGGGTATAAAGTGAATCGCTTTATTGAAGTACGCAAAAAAAACGGAAGTAATCCACAAAATCAAGTGAATTCTCTTCCGTTTTTACTTGAATGAAGCGAGGGTATCGCTTCATCATCTAATTTAGTGATTTTGCGGCATCCTCTCGGAATGTGCATTCTTAATCTCAGATCCTCCGGGAATTGCAACGATCCCAGGGTGTTTATTAAGGATCACTCCACACTCTAAGCCGCCGTAGATAACCTCTATCGCTATTTCTTTTCCTGTTTTTCCGCATAGATTTTCTTGTAGAAATCCCGCACTGCCTGATCTGTTCTAACTGTCTTTTATCACTGCTCCTCTTTTGCTTAGTATGGATTATAATCTCAATAAACTCCATCTAAAATACAGAAAGTCCGGACTGGGAAAAATGTTCCTGGCCTGTTGTAAGAAATACGTCAGATATTTGTATCTTTAATAATACGGCGGATTGCTAATGCCAGATACAGATAATGATTCCCGCGGAGTTCAAAATATTCGTTTCCGAGGGCCAGACGAGCCTTCCGTATCCGGTATTTGACCGTATTGGAGTGA
>DXGF01000110.1 GCA_019114065.1 Candidatus Dorea gallistercoris | reverse complement strand
GAGTGTTTCGTCTGAACGAGCGCAGGCGCAATGGATCTGGAAAACCAGAAGAGAGTCAAAGAATTCGCTGAGGAGTACGGCGCAGAGAACCTGGTAGTGGTTCTGGGAGCCGCTGAGGGTGAGGCCGCTGGACTTGCGGCTGAGACCGTAACACTTGGTGATCCGACTTTCGCAGGTCCATTGACTGGGGTCCAGCTTGGACTCGCGGTATATCATGTATGCGAACCGGAGATCAAAGAAGAATTTGATCCGGAAGTTTATGACGAGCAGGTTGGCATGATGGAGATGGTTCTGGACGTTGATGATATCGTATCAGAGATGCAGGCGATCAGAGACCAGCTTTAATCAGACTGTAGAAGAGGGGCGTTACCCTATGTGTACCCCACTGGGGAGGCGCCTCCTTTCTTGTGAAGAGGCGGGAGGCCGCCGGTATTGAATGAGTTAAAGAAAGGTGGATAACCAATGAATAGTGTGATCAAAGGAGCAAGCTATGTATTAGTACATACTCCTGATATGGTTTTATACAATGGAACGACCCAGACGACAGAGAGGATCGTAAACCCAGATTCCGACTACTTAAAAGAAGTGCCGAATCACCTGCGTTCTTATGAGGATGTGGTTTCCTACTGGCCGAATCAGACTTATATTGGAAATGTACATCCAGACGAGCTGGCAGAGGTAGAGTTCCCCTGGTACGACAAGAAAAAAGAGGGAGCGGACCGCTATGGAAAATACGGCGAGATCATGCCGGAGGAAGAGTTCCTGTTCCTGGTACAGGCCAGCGACATGTTCGAAGTTGTGAAATTAGATAAGGAATTCGTGGCAAAATACAAAGACGCGTTTGCCAAGAATCCGATCATCTCCGAAGATATTGTGGAGAAGATCGAGGAAGGTGTGGAGCTTGACGAGATCGAGCAGCTGATCAAAGAGGATCACGCGGAGCCTCTGTATTTTGAAAACAAGCTGGTGGGATGTATCAAACCGGCCCATGATATCGATGTGAACCTGTCGGCCCATGTGATGCATGAGAACCTGATGAGCAAGGCTTCCAGCGTGCTGGCTCTGCTCTATGCGGTGCGCAACGCGGGGATCGACAAGGCAGAAGTAGAGTATGTGGTTGACTGCGCGGAGGAAGCCTGCGGTGATATGAACCAGAGAGGCGGCGGCAACTTCGCGAAAGCGGCGGCAGAAGTGGCAGGCCTTACAAGCGCTACCGGCTCTGACGCCAGAGGATTCTGCGCGGCGCCCACACACGCGCTCATTGAGGCGGCAGCTCTGGTAAAATCCGGCGCGTACAAGACGGTTGCGGTAACAGCCGGAGGGTGTACGGCAAAGCTTGGCATGAACGGCAAAGACCACATCAAGAAAGGCCTTCCGATCCTGGAAGACTGCCTGGGCGGTTTTGCGGTGATCATTTCCGAGAATGACGGCACAAGCCCGGAGATTGATCTGAGTATGCTGGGACGCCACACAGTCGGAACCGGTTCCGCACCACAGAATGTGATCGGAAGCCTGGTGGCAGATCCGCTTGACAAAGTTGGTATGAAGATCACAGATATTGATAAATACTCACCGGAGATGCAGAATCCGGATATCACCAAACCGGCAGGCGCCGGGGATGTGCCGCTGGCGAACTACAAGATGATCGCCGCCCTTGCTGTGAAACGGGGCGAGCTGGATCGGAAAGAACTGGCTACCTTTACAAAAGAAAGAGGATTGACCGGATGGGCTCCAACCCAGGGACATATTCCGTCTGGCGTACCTTATGTGGGATTTGCCTGCGAAGATATCAAAGAAGGCAAGATCAAGAACGCGATGATCATCGGAAAGGGAAGTCTGTTCCTTGGACGTATGACAAACCTGTTCGACGGAGTTTCCTTCGTGATCCATGGAAATACAGCGGCGGAGGAAGAAGCGGCCTCAGGTGTTTCAGAAGAAGAAGTAAAGGGACTGATCGCAAAAGCTATGAAAGATTTTGCTGCTACCCTGATGGCAGAGTAAGGGGTGGTGACGATGGCAGATAGGATTGAAAAAATGATCGCGGAAACTTTCATGGAGATGGCAGAAGGACTGGAGACTGGAAGCTTCGGGAAAAAGCCTAAGATTGCCATCACCGGAATGGGAAGCGAGCACGGAGAAGAGAATTCAATGGCAGGCGCTGTCGCGGCGGCCAGAGACGGGATCGATGTCTATTACATCGGAACCCTGGAAGCAGAAGGTGTGACCACCGTCAAAGTGGTGAATGATGAAGAAGGCCACGACAGGATGGAGGAGATGCTGAAAAATAAAGAGATCGACGCGGCAGTGACGATGCATTTCCCATTCCCCATCGGAGTTTCTACGGTGGGACGCTGTGAGACACCGGGATTCGGGAAAGAGATGTATATCGCCAACACCACGGGAACCTCAAGTACGGACCGGATCGAAGGAATGGTAAAGAACGCGGTCTACGGCATCATTGCCGCGAAAGCCTGCGGGAACGCCCATCCGACGGTAGGGATCCTGAATGTGGACGGAGCCAGACAGACCGAGAAGGCTCTGAAACAGCTCCAGGAGAACGGCTACGATATCACCTTTGCTGAGTCCGGACGGGCAGACGGCGGCTGTGTCATGAGAGGAAATGACGTGTTGCAGGCATCCCCGGACATCATGGTGACTGATTCTCTGACCGGAAATATCCTGGTCAAGATGCTTTCTTCCGCAAATACAGGAGGAAGCTATGAGGCGACCGGTTACGGCTACGGTCCTGGTATCGGAGAAGGCTACGAGCAGTTAGTGATGATCGTGTCCAGAGCTTCCGGTGCGCCGGTGATCGCCAATGCGATCCGCTATGCGGCGCAGCTGGTAAGAGGCAAAGTCTTCGAGGTGGCAAAAGCGGAATTTGAAGCCGCTAAGAAAGCCGGATTCCAGGAGATCCTGGATTCTGTGAAAGCGGCTTCCAAGCCGGCAGTGGCAGAGGAAGACGTGAAAGAGCCGCCTAAGGAGATCGTGACCGCTCAGATCCCGGGCATTGAGGTCATGGACCTGGATGACGCGGTGAAGGCTCTCTGGAAGATCAATATCTACGCGGAGAGCGGTATGGGCTGTACTGGCCCGATCATCCGGGTGTCCGACGCGAATCTGGCGAAGGCTGAGGAGGAACTGAAGAAGGCTGGATATATCAGTTAGTCAATGATTGAGAAGAAGGCTGCCGCGCTGATGAGAGTCAGCGCGGCAGCCTTTTGGCGCGAAAAAATTGCGGCTGTCATTTTCCCTTCACTAGTGTTATAATAAGCTGGATTATGAAGATCAGGAGTCAGGCATGAAGATTCGACAGATTACAGAGAACAAAAAGCAGTATTTGGACCTTCTGCTCCTTGCGGATCCCCAGGAGGATATGATCGACCGCTACCTGGAAGAGGGGGAGATGTTTGTCCTGGAGGACCGGGGGGAGGTCCGTACCGTCTGTGTGGTCCTGCGGATGAAGAACCGGCAGTGTGAACTGAAAAATATCGCCACAAGAGAAGACAGTCAAGGGCAGGGCTATGGCAGGCAGATGGTCCGTTTTATCTGTGAACATTATGGGGACAGCTGTGACACTATGTATGTGGGAACAGGAAACAGCAGGAAGACGATAGGGTTTTATGAAAAATGCGGGTTTGTGAACTCTCATATTGCGGCAGGTTTTTTCGTGGAGCATTATAGGGAGCCGATCTACGAGGACGGTGTCCAGCTGGTAGATATGATATATCTAAAGAAACGGCTGGAGTCAGATATTGATGTGAAGAAAGTGGTGGATCTGGCCCTGGAAGCGGGCAGGATCCTTCTGAAAAATGGGGCGGAGATCTTCCGTGTGGAAGAGACTATCACCCGAATCTGCCACAAATTCCATGTGGATCAAGTAGATATCTTTACCTTGAGCCACGCCATCTTCGTCAGCGCGGAAAATGGGGTCGAGGAAGCCTACACGAAGGTCAAGCATGTCCCTTTATCCAGCGCCCATCTGGAGATCGTGGCGGAGGTCAATGATTTGTCCAGGGAGATCGCGGCAGGCCATGTAACTATGGCGGAAGCAGAAGAACGATTAAAAGAGATTGACCAGATACCACCTAAGCGGCCATATTTCCAAATCCTGGCGGCGGGAGCCGGCAGCGCGTGCTTTGGATTCCTTCTGGGATCTACGGTGGGTGAGAGCGGGATCGCGTTTCTGATCGGCTGCCTCCTGTATGTCTGGGTGCTGACGGCTAAGCGGCACCATATATCCAAGATCATCCTCAACCTGACAGGAGGCGTGGTGATCACGGCGCTGGCTCTTCTGGCCCAGCAGGTTCCTTTCTTTGGCCCGCTGCGTCTGGAGGGGATGATCAGCTGCGCGATCATGCCGCTGGTCCCGGGAATGGCCTTTGTCAACGCGATCCGGGATATCGCGGACAGCGATTTCCTCTCTGGAACGGTGCGGATGATCGATGCGCTGCTGGTGTTCGTTTATATCGCCATCGGCGTGGGGATCACCTTAAGTATCTACAGCGGTATGGCGGGAGGGAGTGTCTTATGATCAGTCATATTCTGGTAAATATTCTGTGTTCCTTTGTGGGTACCATTGCTTTTGCGGTGCTGTTCAATGTACCAAGAAGATTCTATCTGTGCTGCGGACTGACGGGAACGGCAGGCTGGATGCTCTATGTACTCTGCCGAGATGGATTTGGGATCACCACAGCAATGGCCTCTTTCTTCGGTGCCCTGGGGGTGGTGCTGATCTCCCGTCTTCTGACGGTGCGGATGAAGTGCCCGATCACCATTTTCTTGATCTCCGGCATCATTCCTCTGGTTCCGGGAGCGGGGATTTATTTTACCGCCTATTATCTGGTGACCGATGAACTCTCCATGGCGGCGCAGAGAGGAATGGAGGCGCTGAAGATCGCTTTCGCCATTGTCCTTGGGATCGTGCTCATCGTCTCTATTCCAAGAGAGTTTTTCCAGATCCGTTACTGGAAACGGAGAAAGGCTCTCAGGAAGCGGGGAAGTGCTTGAGAGGACAGATCATGTATGGTACAATATGGCTATCTATAGGATCAGCAGTTACGGTGAGGAGGGGTGCAAATGTTAGAGAAAAGACTTCTACAGATGCTGCGGGAAAGTAGATATACCACAGTCCTGAGTGGTTATGAGATGCTGGAAGAGAATGGCTATCCGGCCATCCGGGACGGGAAGGAATCCTATGAGATCGAGGCAAAATACGGATTCTCTCTGGAAGAGATGCTTTCCAGTTCCTTTTATTCTACCCGGACGGAGCAATTTTTTGATTTCTATCGCAATGAGATCCTGAGTTCTCTGGATATTCCGCTCGGAAAGGGCTTCCTTCTGCTGGCGGAGCTGGAAAGACGGGGCTTGATCCATTCTGTCATCACCAGGAGGATTTATGGCCTGCCGGGACGGGCAGGATGTAAGAATGTTATCAATCTCCACGGAAGTGTCTATCAGAATCACTGCCCTCACTGCGGGAGGACCTACCCGGTAGAATACATCAGAGAATCCAGACGAGTGCCTCTGTGTGAGGACTGCAATACGCCGATCCGGCCGGATATGTGTTTCTTTGGGGAGATGGTGGATAACCGCGTGATCACGCAGGCGGCGGAAGAGGTGCAGAAGGCAGATCTACTTCTGGCAGCGGGGACCAATCTGAATACCTATCTTTGTACTCAGCTGGTGAATTATTATGAGGGAAATAAGCTGGTGGTGGTCCACTCCAACCCCCATTTTTCTGACCGGATGGCTGATCTGGTCATCAACCAGAGGGTGGACGATACCTTAGAAAATATAATCAAAGAAATAGGAGAATGACCATGGAAAGAGTAAGAACAAGATTTGCGCCCAGTCCTACGGGAAGGATGCATGTGGGAAACCTGCGGACCGCGCTTTATGCCTATCTGATCGCGAAGCACGCGGGAGGCGACTTCATTCTTAGGATCGAGGACACAGACCAGGAACGGTTTGTAGAAGGCGCTCTGGATATCATTTACCATACCCTGGAGGAGACCGGCCTTGTCCATGATGAAGGACCGGATAAGGACGGGGGAGTGGGGCCCTATGTGCAGAGCGAGCGCAATCAGTCCGGGCTGTATCTGAAATACGCGAAGCAACTGATCGATCAGGGGGACGCCTACTACTGCTTCTGTGACAAGGAGCGTCTGGATTCCCTGAAGGCGAATGTATCGGAAGAGGGGACCCAGATCGTGGTCTACGACAAGCACTGTCTGGGCCTTAGCAAAGAAGAGGTGGAAGCGAATCTGGCGGCAGGAAAGCCCTATGTGATCCGCTTTAATATGCCAACAGAAGGGACCACCACGTTCCACGACGATATCTACGGGGAGATCACGGTGCCAAACGAGGAGCTGGAGGATCTGATCCTGATCAAATCCGACGGTTATCCTACCTATAATTTTGCCAACGTGATCGACGATCACCTGATGGGCATCACCCATGTGGTCCGGGGGAATGAGTACCTTTCCTCAGCGCCCAAATACAACAAGATTTATGAGGCGTTTGGCTGGAAGGTGCCAACCTATGTGCATTGTCCGCTGATCACCGATGAGAATCACAAGAAGCTTTCCAAGCGTTGCGGGCATTCTTCCTATGAAGACCTGATCGATCAGGGATTTGTGACAGAGGCCGTAGTCAACTATGTGGCGCTTCTGGGCTGGTGCCCGTCCGGAAATCAGGAGATTTTCTCTCTGGAGGAACTGGTGAAGGAATTTGATTACCGGAATATGAGCAAGTCGCCGGCGGTCTTCGATATCGTCAAGCTGAAATGGATGAACGGCGAGTATCTGAAGGCTATGGATTTCGAGCGGTTCTATGAAATGGCCGAGCCTTATATCCGGGAAGTGGTCACAAGAGACTGGGATTTGAAGAAGATCGCGGCGCTGGTCAAGACCAGGATCGAGATCTTCCCGGATATCCGGGAACAGATTGATTTCTTCGAGGAAGTGCCGGAATATGAGACATCCTTGTACTGTCACAAGAAGATGAAGACCAATGAAGAAAATTCTTTGGAAGTTTTGAAAGACCTGCTTCCGATCCTGGAGGCCCAGGAGGATTTTGGCAATGATGCGCTGTTTGAGACGCTGAAGAAATATGTGGATGATAAGGGCGTGAAGACGGGATTCGTCATGTGGCCGGTGCGCACCGCCCTCTCCGGCAGGCAGACAACGCCGGGGGGAGCCACAGAGATCATGGAGATCCTGGGAAAAGAAGAATCCCTGCGCCGGATCCGCAAGGGCATTGAGTTATTAAGCAAGTAAGAGGCAGATATGGAGTTAAATCAAGCTCAGAAGCAGGCGGTCGCCTGCAAGGAAGGACCCTGTATGGTCCTTGCCGGTCCCGGTTCCGGGAAGACACTTACCATTGCGAGCCGAATTGAATATTTGATCACCAGGTATGGGGTAAGGCCAGAAGAGATTCTGGTCATTACCTTTACCCGGTACGCGGCGGAAGAGATGCGGCAGCGGTTCCATCAAGTCATGGGAGAAGGGGAATATCCGGTCACCTTCGGCACCTTTCATGGCTTCTATTATGGGATCCTGAAATGGGCTTATGGCGCGTCGAAGATCCGCCTCTTGACAGGAGAGGAAAAGAAAGCGCTCTTGTCTCAGATCCTGGCGGAACTGTCCGTGTCTGAGGCGCCGGAGGAAGAGGAAGATCTGGCCAGAGATCTGGCCGGTGAGATCGGAAGCTTCAAGAACCGAAAGTTAAAATTAGAGGAGCACGAGCCAAAATGCTGTTCCAGGGACCGTTTCCGGGCGGTCTTTCAAAATTATGAGAAGCGAAAAAAGGAACTGGGAAAGATCGATTTCGAGGATATGCTGCTCTACTGCTTGCGGCTGTTCCAGAAGCGGCCGGATATCCTGGCGAAATGGCAGTCTAGATTCTCCTATATCCTGGTGGATGAGTTCCAGGATATCAATCAGGTGCAGTATGATGTGCTCCGTCTGCTGGCAGAACCCAAGAGAAACCTCTTTGTAGTGGGAGATGACGATCAGTCCATCTACGGTTTCCGCGGCGCAAGACCGGGGATCATGCTGGAATTTGAAAAAGACTATCCCAAAGCGGAGAAGATCGTGCTGGGGACCAACTACCGGTCCGGCGGTCATATCGTAGAAGGCGCCCTGCGGGTGATCGAGAATAATAAAAAGCGCTGTCCCAAGAAGCTTAAGGCTCAGAACGGCGTGGGAGAGGCAGTCCATATACAGGAAGTGAAGGATCCGGTGGAAGAGAGCCGGTTCGTCCTCTCCCAGATCAGGCGGCTTGCCGGGGAGGGAATACCATTGTCCCAGATGGCGGCGCTGTTTCGGACGGACGCGGAGGGAAGGGCCCTGGCGGAAACGCTGGCGGCCCAGGGGATCCCCTTTGTCATGAAAGAGCGGCCGGAGGATCTGTACGCCCATTTCGCGGTGAAGGATCTGCGGGCCTATCTGTCTCTCTCCCAGGGGGATCTGGAAAAGAAGCATTTCCTAAGGATCGCCAACCGGCCCAACCGCTATATCGGGCGGGACAGTCTCCAGGAAGAGCGGGTCACCTATGAGACGCTGCGGAACTTCTACTGTGATAAGAGCTGGATGCAGGATCGGATCAACCAGCTGGAATGGGATATGAAGATGATCCAGGAGCAGACACCCTACGCGGCGATCCAGTATATCCGCGGACATATCGGCTACGATGAGTTTCTGAAGGAATATGGGGAATACCGACAGACGGCCCCGGACAAATGGCTGGAGGCGCTGGATGAGGTGCAGGAGCTTTCCAAGGCCTGTGCCACGATCCCGGAATGGATCACCCATGTGGAAGAGCGGGAAAAGAGAAAGGAACAGAAAAAAGCCGCGGCGGGTGAAGGAGTCTCTCTTCTTACCATGCACGGCGCAAAGGGACTGGAGTTTGATACGGTGTTCATCATCCGGGGGAATGAAGGGGTGATCCCTTATAAGAAGGCAAAGCTGGACGATGAGATTGAGGAGGAGCGGAGGTTGTTCTATGTAGCCATGACCCGGGCAAAGAAGCGGCTGTTCATCAGCTATCCACGGGAAAAAAACGGGAAGGACGCAAGTCCCTCCCGCTTCGTAGGTGAATTATTCCACGTCTGACATCTCTTCGAATTCCTGTTCATCCATCCATTCATCGAAGGCATCGGCGGCAATCTCGTATTCCTCATCGTCGTCGATGTTCGCCAATGTCGGTTCGCCATCTTCCTCCTGATAGCGGTAGAGGTAGACATCACCCGTCGTGTCGTCACCGGAATCATTCATCGGGAGCAGGGCGATGTAGTCCCGGCCGCCGGCCTCATAGATGGTCAGGACTGTGCATTCTACCACCTCATCGTTATCCAGCGTGAGTGTGACGGTGAGCATCTCTTCCTCGTAATTCGTGTTTTTGGCACCCATATCATTTTCTCCTTTTGATTAAGATATTCTAACTGTACCAGAGGTGTATGCAAAAAGCAAGGTTGCGGTAGCCAAAAGAATAAAAATGTTGTAAAATATATCTGTATGTGCACAGACGTACACAAGGAGGATATCGGTATGATGAAACGCAAAGGACTGCAGATCCTGCTGATGGCGACTCTGATCTGTACCTTGGGAATATCTGCCTGCAAGAAGGATGTGGGCACACCGGAAGACAATGCTGTGGTGACAGAGCCGGAGGAGGAAGAGGAGGAGGAAGAAGCGGAGCCTTATGTGATCGGCTTTAGTCCCATCGACATGGAGAATCCTTATTTTATCACATTGGAGAGCGCGGCCAGAGAGGCGCTGGAAGCGGAAGGCTGCCAGGTGATCACCAAGGATCCTGGGTCAGATGCGGCGCTTCAGGAGACTCAGATCCTGGAAATGATCGATGAAGGGATCAATGCCATCTTGTTGACTCCCGTCAACTGGGAAGAGATCACTCCTTCCCTGGAAGCGCTAAGAAACGCCGGAGTCAAGATCCTTAATGTGGATACCCAGGTCAAGGATATGGAATATGTAGATGCCTATATTGGTTCTGACAATTATACCGCCGGCCAGTTATGTGGAGAAGACCTGATCGAGAAGCGGCCGGAAGGCGGCAAGGTGGCGATCCTGGAATGTCCCACTCAGAATTCGATCAATGAACGGATCACTGGATTTGAGGAGACCATCGCGGAGGCGGAGAACGGGTTTGAAGTTGTGGCCAGGGAAGACACAGAAGGCCAATTTGAGATGGCACTGGATGCGGCGGAGCAGATTCTGGCTGACCATCCGGATCTGACGGCGATCATGTGCGGGAACGATCAGATCGCGGTAGGCGCCAAGACAGCCGTCAATCTGGCAGAGATGGATCAGGTGATCATCTACGGTGTGGATGGTTCCCCGGATATCAAGAAAGAGTTGAAAAAGCCAGGGAACCAGATCGCGGGGACCGCTGCCCAGTCTCCGATCAATATGGGAAAATCGGCGGCGGAACTGGTGCTGAAGATGTTAAGGGGCGAGGCCTATGAGAGAGAGACCTATGAGGAAGTCTTCATGATCAACGCGGAGAACGTGGATATGTACGGAACAGACGGGTGGCAGTAAGAAAGGGGAAAACGATGGAGAAAAGGATGGGGAAACCACTGCCGCTGGGTGTAACAGCAGCACAGGGAAGGATCAACTTCTCCGTGGCGGTCCCGGAAGGCAGGGCCTGCAGCCTTCTGCTGTACCGTGCGGGGGAGGAGGAGCCCTGGAAGGAATATCCGATGGAAGACAGGCTGGGAGATGTGCGGTACCTTGCCCTGGAGGATGTGGAAAGCGAATGCCGGGAATACAATTACCGGATGGGAGATGAGATCGTGGCGGACCCGCGGGCGAGAGCGCTGGCGGGACGGGAAGTCTGGGGAGAAGCAAGAGATATCCAGAAGCATCAGGTGCGCGGTGTCCTGCCGCAGGAAGTGTTTGACTGGGAGGGGGACCGTCCCCTGGAACTTCCCGCCAATCACCTCGTTGCCTACAGCCTCCACGTCAGAGGATTTACGAAGGATAGACATTCGAAAGTAAGATCAAAAGGGACCTTTGAGGGTGTGATCGAGAAGCTCCCCTACCTGAAGGATCTGGGGATCAATCAGATCCAGTGCATGCCGGTCTACGAATTTGAAGAGTGCGGCCGGTATCGGAATTACTGGGGGTATGGACCGGGGTGGTATTTTGCGCCCAAAAGCGCTTACTCTGCCTGCGGGGATGGACCACTTTCGCTGAAGAAGATGGTGAAAGCCTGCCACAGAGAAGGCATCGAGGTGGTCCTGGAGATGCCTTTCGCAGAAGAAGTTCCGGGATTCCTGGCGGAGGAGTGTCTCCGTTATTACCGGATGGAATATCATATAGACGGATTTATCCTAAACCCTCTGACGGCCCCTGTGGAGAGCATCCGTCAGGATCCGGTCCTAAAAGGGACCAAGATCCTCCGGCATGATACAGAATTTATGAATACCATGCGACGGTTCCTGAAAGGCGATGAGGGAATGGTAGGGCAGGTCATCTATTGGCTGCGCCATATCTCAGAGGCGGAAGGAGTTTTTAACAATATTACCGGCCATACCGGTTTTACCCTGAACGATCTGGTCTCCTATGACGGAAAGCACAACGAGGCCAACGGGGAGAATAACCAGGACGGCCCGGATTACAACTACAGCTGGAACTGCGGAGCAGAAGGGCCGACCCGCAAGAAATCCGTCCTGGAACTGAGAGAACGACAGATGCGGAATGCTTTATTCCTGCTGCTCACTGCCCAGGGGACACCCTGCCTGCTGGCGGGGGATGAATTCGCCAATTCCCAGAAGGGGAATAACAACGTCTACTGTCAGGATAATCCTACAGGATGGCTGAATTGGGAGAAGCTGGAGAAAGAGCAGGGCCTCTTTGAGTTCGTGAGAGATCTGATCCGGCTGCGCGGGGAATACCCGGTGCTGTGCCCGGACCGGGAGATGCTGGGACTGGACCAGACCAGATGCGGAGTGCCGGATGTGTCCTACCACGGGGAAAATGCCTGGAAGATGCCTTCCGAAGTGTCCAGCAGACAGCTAGGGGTGTACTACAGCGGCGCGGTCGCAGGTGGAGACGACTGTTTCGCAGCCTATAATATGCACTGGCTGGAGCATACGTTTGCTCTTCCGGCGCTGCCGAAAGGAAAAGAGTGGTATGTGATCGCCTCCACAGACGAGGGAGTGCTGGAGCGGCCTAGACGCCTGTCCCGGCAACGGCAGATAGAACTGAGCCCCAGGACAATCTGGATCTTGGCCGGGCGGTGATGGACAGATGAGAAGAGGAATTGACTCGTTCCAGCTCAAATGCATTGCGATCTTGTCGATGGCCGCAGATCATACGGGCGCGCTCCTGTTCCCAGAGCAGATGTGGCTGCGGGGTGTCGGTAGGCTGGCGTTCCCGATCTTTGCCTTCGTGCTGGCGGAGGGATTCTTCTATACCCATGATATAAAACGCTATCTTGCACGGATGGGGGTATTTGCCCTGCTCTCTGAGATTCCGTATGATCTGGCTTTTCAGGGAGCAGTGCTGGAATTTGACCGTCAAAATGTATTCTTCACCCTTACCGTCAGCCTGCTGGTACTCTGTGTTATGGAGAAGGTGACGGGACAGATTCTGAAAGCAGTGGTCGTTCTGTTTGGGATGTGGCTCTGTGAATGGATCCATACAGATTATGGAATGATGGGAGTGCTCCTGCCGGCCATTTACGCGGCATTCCGGGACCGATTCCAGGTGAAGATCGCTCTCGGAGCCTTCTGGAATCTTCTGTGGACACCAGGGGTGCAGTATCTGGGGAGTCTGGCCTCCATCCCGATCGCGTTCTACAATGGGGAACGGGGCAGGAGCATGAAGTATCTGTTTTATTTGTTTTATCCGGGCCACCTGCTGGTCCTGCATGGAATCCAGAGTTACTTTTTTCACATATGACGGAGCGAGGAATAGGGATGAAAGCATTACAGCATCTGCATACCATCAACCACCATAAACTGCTGGTCATGAAGCATTGCTTTAAAGTGGGCCTGTATAAGCAGGGACTGCTCCATGACCTGTCTAAATATACGCCTGCGGAGTTTCTGGTGGGATGCCGTTATTATCAGGGGAACCGGAGTCCGAACAATGCGGAGCGGGAGGCCACCGGTTACTCTACTGCCTGGCTCCATCATAAGGGGAGGAACAAGCACCATTATGAGTATTGGCTGGATTACAGTGTGGAACCGGACGAAGGGATCGTAGGTCAGAAGATGCCGGTCAGATACGTGGTAGAGATGTTCATGGACCGGATCGCGGCGTCGAAAACCTATCTTGGAGATAAGTACTTCCAGCAGCATCCGCTGCAATACTATGAACATGGGGCGGCCAAGCTGGGCAGGATGATCCATCCGGAGACGGCGGCCCTGTTGCATAAACTGCTGAAAATGCTGGCAGAAGAGGGGGAAGAGAAAACGTTTCGTTATATCAGAAAGCATATTCTGAAGAATCAGAAATAAAGGAAATTGAAAAATGGATAGAATTGCAATACAATAAACAATAGAATGAAAATGTAGAAGGAGGATCAGCATGGATTACGCAAAAGAATCCCTTCGTTTGCATGAAGAGTGGAAGGGAAAAATTGAAGTAAAGGCAACAGTACCAGTAAAGACAAAGGAAGACCTCTCTTTGGCATATACACCTGGAGTCGCCCAGCCTTGTCTGGAGATTCAGAAAGATGTTTCAAAAAGCTATGACCTGACACGGCGTCATAACCTGTGTCTGGTGGTAACAGACGGTTCTGCGGTCCTTGGTCTTGGAAATATTGGAGCGGAAGCCGGAATGCCGGTTATGGAAGGGAAATGCGTGCTTTTTAAAGAGTTTGGCGATGTGGATGCGTTTCCAATGTGCATCAAAAGCCAGGATGTAGATACAATCGTTGAGACAATCTATCAGGTATCCGGAAGCTTTGGAGGAGTGAACCTGGAAGATATAGCGGCTCCCCGCTGTTTTGAGATTGAGAAGAAACTGAAAGAGCGCTGCGATATCCCTATTTTCCACGACGACCAGCACGGGACAGCGGTAGTAACGCTGGCAGGACTTAAGAACGCTCTGAAGCTGATCGGTAAGAAGATGGAAGATATCGAGATCGCGGTCAACGGAGCAGGCGCAGCGGCAATCGCTATTTCTAAGCTGCTTCTTTCCGCCGGAGTGAAAGAGATCCGCCTGTGCGATCGTACAGGGATCATTTACGAGGGAAGAGAGAAGGGAATGAATCCGATCAAGGAAGAGATGGCCAAGATCACCAATAGGGACAAGCGTTCCGGCGGCCTGGCAGAAGCGGTAAAGGGCGCGGATGTATTTATTGGCGTAAGCGCGCCGGGAGCGCTTACTGTGGATATGGTAAAGACTATGAACAAGGATGCGGTTATTTTCGCATGTGCTAATCCTACGCCTGAGATCTTCCCTGATGAAGCGAAGAAAGCGGGAAATGTGGCAGTGATCGCTACCGGAAGAAGTGACTTTCCGAATCAGGTCAATAATGTATTGGCTTTCCCAGGGATCTTCCGGGGAGCCTTTGACGTGCGGGCCAGCGATATCAATGACGCGATGAAGATCGCGGCGGCGGAAGCCCTGGCTGATATGATTCCGGAGGATAAGCTGAGCGCGGACTACATCATTCCGGCGGCATTTGAGCCTGGCGTTGGAGAAGCTGTTGCCAAGGCGGTAGCCCAGGCGGCAAAAGACAGCGGTGTAGCGCGTCTGTAGAGGCCGGCGGTGATTGTAAGCGTCAATATCAGCGGAGGCAGCAGATTTTCCGAAGAGTCTTTAAATATGATCGGTGTACTTGCGGCAGGCTCATCTATCGCCTTTGGCATGGCATATCCACTGGTGGCACCGGTTTTAGGGCTGTTTTCCGGGTTCATTACAGGGTCGGGGGCTTCCGGGCTTATTATGCTGGCTTCCTATCACATTTCGACTTCTGCCGCGCTCAATATCTCAGGAAGTGTTATCAATGCGGCCTCAGTGACTGCATCTGGACTGGCCAGCAGTTTCGCGGTAGTCAAGATCCAGAATGCTACAGCTACGATCGATCAGATGGGAATTGAAAACAAAGTAGTCAAGGTAGTCCTTCCTACGGCCATTCTTTCGACGTTGACGGTTATTATTATCTGTGCGGTGTTGTCGCTTTAAATGATCGGGTGCTTATGGTCAGGAAGAAGATTACATATTTCATATCGTCAGCCACACTGTGGTTGGCGATATTTTTAATGTTTAATGTTGTAGCTATTTTGATACTTTTTTGTTGACATTTCTTTGGTGGTATAGTAATATACTTTTCGGACGATTTAATCGCCGTGCGGAAGTGTCGGAACTGGCAGACGAGCAAGACTAAGGATCTTGTAGCTTTCGGGCTGTGTGGGTTCAAGTCCCATCTTCCGCATTGAAAAGTCTTGAAAATTCAAGGCTTTTTTTCTTTTGTCATATGTTTTTACTGACTTCCGACGTCTGACCGCTGGGATCCCTAATTCTTAGGCAGCTTTATCACCACCGATTTTTTCGGCGGCTTTGACATTGTTAAAAATGAGAAAAGAATCTATAACATCAATAAGTGTAGAGGAGAAACACAAGATGAAGAATAATCGTTTGTTGAAATTTCTAATTATTACATTTATGATTACATGTATTTCATGGGGATTACTTGTTGCGGTTACTAAATTAAATATTGTTGCATTTTCACATTCAATAGGTACGCTTTTGCATATGCTGGGTGGTTTTGGTCCTACAATAGCCACATTGTTTGTGATGGAAGAAAAACCAAGTATTAAATCCGTTTTAAGATTTGTGTTTCAGTACGAAAAGCAAACACTTATTTATTTTTGGATATTAACTATTATGGAAATTGCTGTTATTGGGTTATCATCTATGGAATTTAATCCAGCACTTCCATGGTATCGAATACCGGTTGTATTTCTTCAAGCGGTATTTTTATACGGTGGAGAAGAAGAGTTAGGTTGGCGTGGTGTAATGCAGCCAATATTGGAAAAGAAGTTTAATTTTCCAATTGCAACACTAATTACAGGATTGACATGGGGAGTTTGGCACATTCCACTTTGGTTTGTTGAGGGTTCGTCACAGCAAAACATGCCATTCCTTTTATTTGTAGTATTAGGTATCATTTTGAGTTTTTGGCTGGCTGCGATTTACAAAAAAACAAAATGTGTTTTTGCATGTAATGTTTTTCATGGACTTACAAATACACTTTTATCGGTATTTATAATTAAATTAAATGCGGCTTTAGTAATAGGTTTGGTTGCTATGTTGATTTATTCGATGTATCTTTGGTATACCGAAAATAAAAAATGCAATATAAATTAAAAAGATTTTGCGGAAGTTTGTCATACTTGCAGAGGGAGATATTCCAGAAACCATTTGCAAAAAGGTTAGTGAGGTTTACATTTGCCATGTGGCTATATCGAAATCTCTGATAAAAGTTGTATTTTGCCGGATGTATTTTGTGTATAATGGGTATAAGAACCAGAAAACCTAAGAAGAAAGGAAACGCCTGCGCACGGAGCGCTTGACTTGAGAAAGGAGATACGGTCATGCTGGAGAAACTGGATCTGACAAAAACATTAAGTAAATCAGAATATAAAGAGAAAATGCTGGAACTGGAACCAAGGCTGGGGAAGCTGCAGCGGGAGTGCAAGGAAATGGGGATTCCGGTGATGATCGCGTTTGAAGGGTACGACGCGGCCGGCAAAGGTCTACAGATCGGAGAGATGATCCAGGCGCTGGATCCCAGAGGATTTGAAGTCCACGCGGTGAAAAAGGAGACGAAGGAAGAACGGATGCATCCGTTTCTGTGGAGGTTCTGGACAAAAATGCCGGCCAAGGGAAGGATCGCGGTCTATGACAGCAGCTGGTACCGGAAGGTCCTGATCGATCGGTTTGACCGGAAGATCCGCAAAAAGGAAGTAGAGAATGCCTATCGCTCGATCTTGTCCTTTGAGGAACAACTGACCGCGGACGGAATGGTGATCGTCAAGATTTTTCTGGCCATCGACCAGCAAGAACAGAAGAAACGGTTTGACAAGCTTCTGGAATCCAAGGAGACCGCCTGGAGAGTGGGAAAAGGAGATCTGAAGCGGAATAAGGAATTTAAGAAATATGAGGCGATGAATGAAGAGATGCTCTCCAGGACCGATACAGAGTATGCGCCCTGGCATATTGTGGAGGCGGTAGACCGGCGGTTTGCCACAGTGAAGATCTATACCATTGTGGACAGGATCTTATCAGAGAAGATCGCGGAAGTCAAAGAGCAAAAAGCCAGGTCGGAGAGCGGGATGACAGATACAGCAGAAACGGGAAAGAGTCTGGATGAGGAATTGACAATCCAGATTGGCGGGGAAAATATGGCTGCCAAGGATAAGAAGCTTCATGAGACGATCCTCTCCAAAGCGGATCTGAGCCTCTCCTACTCAAAAGAAGAATACAAGGAACGGCTGGACAAGTTGCAGCGTAAGATCGAAAAGCTCCACGGGGAACTGTACCGCAGGAGGATTCCGGTAGTTCTGGGATTCGAAGGCTGGGACGCGGGAGGCAAGGGAGGAGCGATCAAGCGGCTGACCCAGAAGATGGATCCCAGAGGCTATGTGGTGCATCCGACCGCTTCTCCCAATGACATCGAGCGGGCCCACCATTATCTGTGGCGGTTCTGGACGGATATGCCCAAAGCCGGCCACATCACGATCTTTGACCGCACCTGGTACGGCCGGGTCATGGTAGAGCGGATCGAAGGATTCTGTACCAGGCAGGAGTGGCAGAGGGCCTACAAGGAGATCAATGACATGGAGAAGGATCTGACGGACGCGGGAGCCATCGTGCTGAAATTCTGGATGCAGATCGACAAGGATGAGCAGGAACGCAGATTTAAGGCCAGGGAAGAGAATCCAGAGAAACGCTGGAAGATCACGGAAGAGGACTGGAGAAACAGGGAAAAGTGGGAGCAGTACGAGGAGGCGGTCAACGAGATGCTGCTTCGAACATCTACGCCGGAAGCTCCCTGGATCGTGGTGGAAGGCAACTGTAAATATTATGCCAGGATCAAAGTCCTGGAGACGGTAGTGGAGGCGGTCCAGGAGCGGATCAGCCGGGATGATAAAGAAAGAGCGTAAGGAAAGGAGACAGGAGGGCGGTATTATGACGATCCGAGAACAGCTTGAACAGAGAGAACTAGAGTATCTGAGCCCTTACGCGGCCAGGAGCAGCCAATCCAGGGGAAGGAAACGGACGGAGAAGGAATGCGACATCCGCCCGGTCTTCCAAAGAGACCGGGACCGGATCCTGCACTGTAAAGCGTTCCGGCGGCTGAAACAGAAGACCCAGGTGTTTCTGCTTCCCAAGGGGGACCACTATCGCACCAGACTGACTCATACTCTTGAGGTATCCCAGAATGCCAGGACCATTGCCAAGGCGCTGCGGCTGAATGAGGATCTGGTGGAAGCCATTGCCCTGGGGCATGATCTGGGACACACTCCTTTCGGCCATGCGGGGGAATATGCCCTGAATAAGCTGAATCCCTCCGGTTTCCGGCACAATGTCCAGAGCGTTCGGGTGGTGGAGTGCCTGGAAAAACAGGGAGAGGGATTGAACCTGACCTGGGAGGTGCTGGACGGTATCCGCAACCACAAATCTTCCGGCGCGCCCCACACGCTGGAAGGCCAGATCGTCCGCCTGTCGGATAAGATCGCCTATATCAATCACGACATTGACGATGCGATCCGGGGCGGGATCCTGGAAGAAAAGGACATTCCGCGGAAATATACAGATGTTCTGGGGACATCCACCAAGATCCGTCTGGACACCATGGTCCACAATGTGATCATCAACAGTATGGATCAGCCGAAGATCCAGATGTCGCCGGAAGTCTATGAGGCTACCATGGGCCTGCGGGGCTTCTTGTTTGAGAATGTCTATAAGAATCCCACAGCGAAGGGGGAGGAAAAGAAAGCCATCAACATGATCACCAATCTGTATCAATTTTACATAGAACATCTGGAACTCCTTCCGGAGCAGTTTCTTCGTATGCTGGAGGAGAAAGGTGTGGGGGAAGAGCAAGTGGTGTGCGATTATATCGCGGGCATGACGGATACTTACGCGGTGAAAAAGTTTGAAGAATATTTTATTCCGGAATCCTGGAAAATTTAAAGGAAATCGGGTCGTTTTGTCGAATATTATAAATGAGGGCTGTTTTTAGCTAAAGAAGGAAGCGGGATATGTATTACTCCGATGAACTGATTGAAGAAGTAAGGACAAAAAATGATATCGTAGATGTGATCTCCAGTTATGTCCGGCTGCAGAAGAAGGGGAGCTCTTATTTTGGACTGTGTCCGTTCCACAATGAAAAGTCGCCGTCCTTTTCCGTGAGCAGACAGAAGCAGATGTATTACTGCTTTGGGTGCGGGGCCGGAGGCAATGTATTCACATTTCTGATGGAATATGAAAATTATACGTTCCTGGAGGCACTGAAATATCTGGCTGACCGGGCAGGAGTGGAGCTGCCGCAGCAAGATCTGTCCAGGGAGGCCAGACAGCGGGCGGATACGAAGGCGGTTCTTTTGGAGATCAACAAGGCAGCCGCCAAGTATTTCTACATACAGTTAAAGGAACGTCAGGGGGAGAAGGCTCTTGCCTATCTGAAGGGCAGGGCGCTCAGTGTCGATACCATCCGGGCTTTCGGCCTGGGGTATGCCAACAAGTACAGTGATGATCTGTACCGCTATCTGAAGGGCCAGGGTTATAAAGATGATATGATCGTTCAGGCAGGGCTGATCAGTGTGGATGAGAAGCATGGAGCCCATGATAAATTCTGGAACCGGGTCATGTTTCCTATTATGGACGCTAACAGCCGGGTGATCGGCTTTGGGGGCCGGGTCATGGGGGAGGGGAAGCCCAAGTATCTCAATTCTCCGGAGACGATGATCTTCGACAAGAGCAGGAATCTGTACGGGCTGAACCGGGCCAGGAGTTCCAGAAAGCCTTATTTTCTCCTGTGTGAAGGCTATATGGATGTGATCTCACTGCACCAGGCGGGATTCACCAGTGCGGTGGCATCTCTGGGGACAGCGCTGACCCAGGGACATGCCTCCCTGATCAAGCGTTATGTCAATGAAGTGTATCTGACCTACGACAGTGATGAGGCGGGGACCAAGGCGGCTCTGCGGGCAATGCCTATCTTAAGGGAAGCTGGCATCACCGCCAAGGTCATCCGCATGGAGCCCCACAAGGATCCGGATGAGTTTATCAAGAACCTGGGCCGGGAAGCGTTCGAAGAGCGGATCCGGGAAGCGCGGAATGGCTTTCTGTTCAGTTTGGAAGTATTGGAGAAGGAGTATGATCTGAGCACTCCGGAGGGAAAAACAGATTTCATGAAGGAGACGGCCCGGCGTCTGAATGAATTTCAGGAAGAGATCGAGCGGAATAATTACATAGAAGCAGTTGCCGGGAAATATCACGTGGGATATGAGGAGCTGCGGCAGCTGGTGGTCCATATGGCGGTCCAGACCGGACTTGCAAAACCCGCAAAGCGACCGGAAAGGGCAGGAAAGCCGGAGAAGGAGGATGGGATCTTACAGTCCCAGAAGATCCTGCTGACCTGGATGATCGAGGACGAGAGCGTCTTCCGCCAGATCCGGGCTTATGTCGGGCCGGAGGATTTTACCGGGGAACTGTACCAGAAAGTGGCGCGGCTTCTGTACGAGCAGTATGAACAGCAGAATGTCAACCCGGCTCAGATCATGAATCATTTTACCCAGGAAGAGGAGCACCGGGAAGCGGCGTCTCTGTTCCACACCAAGATCCGGGAACTGACCACAGCGGACGAGAGGGAAAAGGCGTTAAAGGAGACGATCATCCGGGTGAAGAGCCACAGCATCGATGAGAAGGCCGCCCATCTGGAGCCGGCGGATATCCGGGGGCTACAGAGGCTGATGGAGGCGAAAAGGCAGCTTCAGGACCTTGAGAAACTGCATATTTCTATTAATTAGGGATAAAATATAATCAAGCAATGGAGGATGGAAATTACATGGAAGAAAACATGGCAAAATTTGAGGAGAAATTAAAAGAGCTGGTAGCCCTGGGAAAGAAAAAGAAAAGCATCCTGGAACTGCAGGAGATCAATGATTTCTTCTCAGATATGGAGCTGGACGCGGAACAGATGGAACGGGTGTACGACTATCTGGAAGCCAATAATATCGATGTGCTCCGCATTGGAAATGACGATGATGACATCGACGATGCCGACATCGTGATCTCTGATGAAGACGATGTGGACATGGAGAAGATCGACCTCTCAGTGCCGGATGGCATCAGCATCGAGGATCCGGTGCGGATGTATCTGAAAGAGATCGGGAAAGTGCCCCTCCTGACAGCGGATGAGGAGGTGGAGCTTGCCAAGCGTATGGCCGACGGGGATGAGTGGGCCAAGAAACGGCTGGCGGAGGCCAATCTGCGTCTGGTAGTCAGTATTGCCAAGCGATATGTGGGCCGTGGGATGCTGTTCTTGGATCTGATCCAGGAGGGAAATTTGGGCCTGATCAAAGCAGTAGAGAAATTCGATTATCATAAAGGGTTCAAATTCAGTACCTACGCTACTTGGTGGATCCGCCAGGCCATCACGAGAGCGATCGCGGACCAGGCCAGGACCATCCGGATCCCGGTCCATATGGTTGAGACCATCAACAAGCTGATACGGGTATCCAGACAGCTCCTGCAGGAACTGGGGAGAGAACCTACGCCGGAAGAGATCGCCGAAGAACTGGACATGCCTGTGGAGCGGGTAAGAGAGATTCTGAAGATCTCCCAGGAGCCGGTTTCTCTGGAGACCCCCATCGGGGAAGAAGAGGACAGTCATCTGGGAGATTTCATCCAGGACGACAATGTGCCGGTGCCTGCGGAGGCGGCGGCCCAGACCCTTTTAAAAGAGCAGCTGGACGAGGTGCTGGATACTTTGACGGAGCGGGAGCAGAAGGTGTTGAGACTCAGGTTCGGCATGAATGACGGAAGGGCCCGGACCCTGGAGGAAGTGGGGAAAGAGTTCGATGTGACCAGGGAGCGAATCCGGCAGATCGAGGCGAAAGCGCTGCGCAAACTCCGTCATCCAAGTCGCAGCAGAAAATTAAGAGATTATCTGGATTAAGGAAGAGGCGCCTATGGAACTATCAAAAAGACTGTACGCGGTGGCAGGTCTTGTGACAGAGGGCGCCTCTGTCGCGGATATCGGGACCGATCACGGATATGTTCCGATCTATCTTATGGAGCAGGGAATCGCCAGTAAGGTGATCGCTCTGGATGTGAACAAGAGCCCTCTGGAGCGGGCCAGGATGCATATTGTGGGCCACGGCCTGGGAGAGGTGATCGAGACCAGACTCTCTGACGGGTTAAAGGAGGTCCGGCCGGGAGAGGTGGATACCATGATCGCTTCCGGCATGGGGGGACCGCTGACCATTCGGATCCTGGAGGAGGGGGAAGCGGCAGCTGGGCGTCTGACATCCCTGATCCTCCAGCCCCAGTCAGAGATCGCGCGGGTACGCAGATTCCTTGTGGAGAACGGATACCGGATCGAGAAGGAAGATATGGTGTTTGAAGATGGTAAATACTATCCTGTCATGCGGGCGGTCCATGGAGAGCGGGAAGCCTATGAAGAGTGGGAATATCTTTATGGGAAACGGCTGCTGGAAGAGCGGCATCCGGTCCTTGGGGAGTTTCTTCTTAGGGAGCTGCGGATCCAGGAAAGTATCCTGGAACAGCTTGCCAGAAGGAAGGACAGCGCAAGCGCCAGAGAACGTGCCGGGGAGGTCTGCCAGGCGCGGGAACTTACCCGGGCCGCGCTGGAGAAATACGGGAGAACGGCTGATGTGTGAGAAAAGAACAGGAGGGAAGCTATGACTTGTCAGGAAATCATGGAACAGATAGAACGAGATTTTCCAAAGTCTTATGCCATGGAATGGGATAATGTGGGACTTTTGGCCGGAAGGGCCGGGAAGGAGATCAGATCCATCTACATAGGGCTGGATGCCACCGGACAGGTGATCCGGGAGGCGGTCAGGGAGAAGGCGGATCTTCTTCTTACTCACCATCCGCTGATCTTCCAGGGACTAAAATGTGTGACGGATCAGGATTTTATCGGGGAACGGGTTCTGACACTTATGAGAAACGACATATCCTATTATGCCATGCATACCAATTATGATGTGGTCCGGATGGGAGCGCTGGCGGCAGAGCGATTGGGATGGAGCACAAGCCGGCCGCTGGAGCCGGTCGGCAAAGAAGAAGGCGCGCCAGGACTTGGACAGATCGCCAAGCTGGAGCAGGAGATCACTCTGGAGGAACTGAGCCGCCAGGTGAAAGAAGCGTTCGGTCTTCCGGATGTGCGTGTATTTGGAGATCCCAGAATGAAAGTGGAGCGGGCGGCGATCCTTCCGGGTGCCGGAAAGAGCGCCATACCATCGGCCCTCGCGCAGAGCGCGAAGGTGCTGGTCACTGGAGATGTGGGGCATCATGAAGGCATTGACGCGGCGGCACAGGGACTGGCCGTGATCGATGCCGGTCATTATGGGATCGAGCATATTTTTGTGGAGGACTTGAGTAAGTACGCAAAAGAACATTTTCCGGAGGCACGGGTAATAACGGAGCCGGTACGGCACCCATTCTGGACGATCTGAGGAAAGGAGAAGGGGATATGGAGAAGAAAATCTATCGCGTAACGGCGGGAACCGTGACGAAAACCTATGAGGCGGGAACTTCCTATCGGGCGATCGCCCGGGATTTCCAGAAGGATCATGCGTATGATATTGTGCTGGCTTTTGTAGATGGAAGACTCCAGGAACTTCACAAGACCTTGAAATCCGACTGTGAGATACGTTTTGAGACCACCAGCGGCGCTGTTGGTCATAAGACCTACAAGCGGAGCATGAGTTTCCTGCTGGTGAAGGCGATCTATGATGTGGCGGACCGGGCATCGATCGATAAAGTGCGGATCCATTATTCGGTCAGCAAGGGTTACTACGGTACGATCCAGGGAAGCGTGAAGCCGGACGGACCATTTCTGGAGCGGGTGGAAGCGCGGATGCGCCAGATGGTGGAGGAAGACCTGCCGATCCAGAAACGGAGCATACATACGGATGAGGCCATCGAATTGTTTCATAGACACGGCATGTATGATAAGGAACGGCTGTTTAAGTACCGGCGGGTATCAAAGGTCAATATCTACAGTTTGAATGAATTTGAGGATTATTATTACGGGTACATGGTCCCCAGTGCCGGGTATCTGAAGTATTTTAAACTCTATCCCTATGACGAGGGGTTTGTGATCCAGATGCCGGAGATATCGGATCCTACTAAAGTCCCGGAATTCCAGCCTCAGAACAAGCTGTTCCAGGTGTTGAAGGAATCTACAAAATGGGGAGACATGCAGGGCATCGAGACGGTGGGAGCCCTGAATGATAGGATCACAGGCGGAGATGCCACAGAAGTGGTGATGGTCCAGGAAGCCCTGCAGGAAAAGAAGATCGCGGAGATCGCGGGCGAGATCGCCGCCAGGCAGCAGGTGAAGTTTGTCTTGATCGCAGGTCCTTCCTCCTCCGGGAAGACCACCTTCTCCCATCGGCTATCGATTCAGCTTAGAGCCAACGGTCTGGTTCCCCATCCGATCGCGGTGGACAATTATTTCGTGGAGCGGGAACAGACCCCCAGAGACGAGACGGGCGCCTATGATTTCGAGTGCCTGGAAGCGGTGGATGTAGGACTTTTTAACCAGCATCTGAAAGAACTGGTGGCAGGAAACGAGGTGGTGATCCCGACTTTTAACTTTGTGACGGGACACAAGGAATATGGAGGCAGACCGAAGAAACTGGGACCAAACGACGTGCTGGTGATTGAGGGGATCCATTGTCTGAACCCCAAGCTTACGGAAAGTCTCTCCAATGAACAGAAATTTAAGATCTATATCAGTGCTCTGACACAGTTAAATGTGGATGAGCATAACCGGATCCCCACTACAGACGGGCGCCTGATCCGAAGACTCGTGCGGGATGCCAGGACCAGAGGGGCCTCGGCGCAGAAGACGATTCGCATGTGGCCTTCCGTGCGGCGGGGAGAAGAGCGCAATATCTTCCCTTACCAGGAAGAAGCAGATGTGATGTTCAACTCCGCGCTGATCTATGAACTGGCAGTCTTAAAGCCTTATGTTGAGCGGCTGCTCTTTGGGATTGACCGGGACTGCCCGGAATATCTGGAGGCCAAACGGCTGTTGAAATTCATGGATTATTTCGTGGGAATCGGAAGCGAGATGGTTCCTACGAACTCGCTGCTGAGAGAGTTTATCGGAGGAGGCTGTTTTTTCGATTAGGGACAGGGTATTTTCAATTTGGGCCGTGGTATTTTTAAAAATACCACGGCCCAAATTGAAATTAATCAGTTTTATAAAATTGCTCCAGCCATTCCAGCCGGGAGGTGGTGTTCTGCATCATAAGGTCGATCAGGGTCAGGGCGATCATGGCTTCTACCACAACGACAGCCCGCGGCACGATGACGGGATCATGGCGGCCCTTGACGACTAAAGTGGTGTTTTCTAGCTGGGAAGTGACGGTCTGCTGCTCCCGGGCGATCGATGAGGTGGGCTTGACCGCCGCCCTCAGGATCAGGGTAGAACCGTCGCTAATCCCCCCAAGTATGCCTCCGGAATGATTCGTAAGCTTGGTGATCCTGCCGTCTTTGCAGACGAAGGGATCATTGTTGATGCTCCCCTTAGACCTGGCGGCGGAGAACCCATCGCCGATCTCTACACCCTTGACAGCTCCGATAGACATGACAGCCCTGGCAAGAGAAGCGTCTAATTTCTGAAAAACAGGCTCTCCGATGCCTGCCGGAAGGCCCTCCACCTGGCACTCAATGATGCCGCCGGAGGAATCCAGGGAATGGATGCATTCCTGCAGGTAGTCCTGGGCTTTGTCGGCATACTCCTGATTGGGCATATACAGTGGATTGTCGTTGATGGCGCTGAAGTCGTATTCCTCCGAAGGGATGGAGATGGGACCGATGGCTTTGGTGTATGTCAGAAGGCGGATGCCGAGCCGCTCCAGAAGCCTGGCCGCCACGGCGCCTGCCGCCACCCGGCCGATGGTCTCCCGGCCGGAGGAACGTCCGCCGCCCCGGTAATCACGGAAGCCGTATTTGGCGTCAAAGGGATAATCGGCGTGGCCGGGACGGTAGCAGTCCTTGAGATT
Source organism: Candidatus Dorea gallistercoris (assembly GCA_019114065.1). GTDB lineage: Bacteria > Bacillota > Clostridia > Lachnospirales > Lachnospiraceae > Massilistercora > Massilistercora gallistercoris. Next base: position 680 of record DXGF01000110.1, on the reverse strand, counting down.
CCCGTAATCTCTGGAGCGCTGGTCATGGTTGCGGACCAGGATCGAGATGGGAGTTCCGGTCGTCTTTTCCTCAAAGACCCCCGAAAGGATCTCTGCCTTATCTGTCTCATTCCTCGCGGTGGTGTAACGGCTCTGTCCGGGTCTGCGCCGGTCCAGGTATTTCTGTATGTCTTTGTGAGTAAGAGGCAGTCCGGCCGGGCAGCCGTCAATGACCACCCCTACTCCCGGACCGTGGGACTCCCCCCAGGTAGTGATCGTGAATAAAGTTCCGTAGGTTGAACCTGCCATAAATATTCTCCTTCTGTTAAAAAGCTCTTTGTCGTACCGTTCTATTATATCGGATGATAGGCAAACCTGCAATCCTTCACAAAAAAACCGCAGTTTTTTCACGGTTTTTTAAAGAAATTATACTGTACTTTTGCTAAGAAGCATATTATAATGTTAGCGTGTGAGTCTGTAAATAATTAAGAGGAGTATTGTTTATGGGAAATACTGACAAGAACGCAGATGAGATCATTGAAGAGACAATGAAAGAAATCTATGATGATCTGGATAGAGATAAAGTTTTTGAAGAAGAGCCAGACGAGGATGAAGCGTCCTTCCAGGAGGAACCGGAAACAGAGCAGGCTTTGACAGATACCCAGAGCGAGGATGATCTAGATCTGGACGATCTGGAAGAT
>DXGF01000109.1 GCA_019114065.1 Candidatus Dorea gallistercoris | reverse complement strand
ATTGTTCTCCTCGCAGAACTTCCGGATTTCCGGATCAAACGGTTCCCCGTCCTCTTTTTGTACTCCCAGTCCGGAATATCCCCGTTCAATGATCTCCCGAACAAAATCCAGGGAAATTTCTTTTTGATGATAAGACATCTTGCATAAAAACACATAGCTGTTTTTATCACTCAATGCTTCCTCACAGGTAAGAACTAGGCCGATCTTTTTCTCCAGTCCCTTGGTTCCCGCCTCTACCCTAAATTTCCTAAAGTACCTTGTCCCCAGCAATTCCCTATATGTTACTGCCATGTCTCCTAGCCTCCTACCAGAACATACTCTCTGCCTTCTTCTCAAATATATCTTTTCTCACAGATGGAATACATAGCTTACGATGGCGAAATACACACTGATGGTGCTGATGTCCACCAGGGTAGAGATCAGGGGAGTCGCCATGATCGCCGGATCTAATCCCACTCTCTTGGCGACCAGAGGCAGAGTGCAGCCCACCACTTTCGCGATCACTACCGTACAGGCCATCGTGATGCCGATCGTCAGGGCCATCAGCGCGTCTCCTTGGCCCATCAGCAGGATCCGCACACCGTTTACCACAGCCAGCACGATGCTGATGCACACCGCGATCCGCACTTCCTTCCAGATCACCTTGAAAAGGTCCGCGAATTCGATCTCTCCCACCGCCAGTCCCCGGATCACCAGGGTGGAACTCTGGGATCCACAGTTTCCGCCGGTTCCCGTCAGCATCGGGATAAAACCGGCAAGCTGGGGCATCACCGCAAGGGCTGCCTCATAGCTGTTCATGATCATCTGGGTCACCGTGGCTGAGAGCATCAGGAACAAAAGCCAGGGGAGACGGCTCTTCACATGCTCCAGGATGGTGGTGCCAAAGTAGGACTCCTCGCTGGGGCTGACGCCGGCCATGATGCTGATATCTTCCGTGGTCTCTTCCTGCAGTACCGCCATAGCGTCGTCTACCGTTACGATTCCCACCATGCAGAACTCATGGTCCACGATGGGAAGGGCGATCAGACCATATTTGTTGATCGTCTTCGCCACATCCTCCTGGTCGTCCGTTGTGTGGGCGTACAGTAGATTGGTCTCCATGATCTCCTCGATGGTCTTGGACTCACTGGTGGTCAGCAGTTCTTTCACATCCACCTGACCGATCAGTTTCCTCTTCTCTGTCACATAGCAGGTGTAAATGGTCTCCTTGTTGATCCCCACCTGCCGGATCTTTAAGATGGATTCCGCCACCGTCATCTCTTTCCGGAGGGCGATATAGTCCACGTTCATCACGCTTCCGGCGCTGTCCTCCGGGTACTGGAGCAGCTGGTTGATCTGGGCTCTCGTCTCCTCATCCGTAGCAAGAAGGAGCCGGTCCACTACATTGGCCGGCATCTCTTCCAGAACGTCTACGGTATCGTCCAGATACATCTCTTCCATGACCTCTTCCAGCTCCGAATCAGACAGGGCGTTGATCAAGAGCTCCCGCATGTCGCTGTTCATATAAGTGAAGGTCTCCGCCGCCTCTTCCTTTGCCAGCAGCCGGAATACCATGACCAGGTGCTTTTGGTCAAATTCCTCCAGAATATCGGCAAGATCCACGGGATACATATTATTTTCCAGTTCTTCTTTCAGTTCTTTATACTGGCGGTTCTCCAGCATTTGAAGGATCCGCTCTTCCGTCAGTTCTTTTCGGTCATCTGGATTTTCCCAGATCTGCTCGGAAACTGTTTCCGGTTCCTTTGTGCTCACCATTTTCTTTTCATCTCCCATAAATCCCCCTCCTTTCTGATATTTGCCTGGTCAGTCTTTCTATAGTATAATCAATTTGAAAAAGATATACAAGGAGATTCTTCATGAAAATTGTCGGACTGATCACAGAATACAACCCTTTCCACAACGGCCATCTCTACCACCTGGAGCAGGCTCTTGACATCACCGGAGCGGACTATGCCGTCGTCGTCATGAGCGGCGATTATGTCCAGCGGGGCGCGCCCGCCATCATGCCCAAACACCTCCGGGCAAAAGTCGCTCTGGAGGCAGGAGTTCCCCTTGTGCTGGAACTTCCCGTCTGCTACGCTACCGGAAGCGCGGAATATTTCGCCGCAGGAGCCATCTCTCTGTTTGAGCGCCTGGGATGCGTAGATGCCATCTGCTTCGGCAGTGAGTGCGGGGATTACGCTCTCCTGGACCGGATCGCCAGGGTCACCGCAGAAGAACCCGAGGAATATCGCTTCCTGCTCCAGGAAGGGCTGCGGAACGGAAACTCCTTCCCGCTAGCCAGACAGATGGCTCTGAAGGCCTACTTCAAAGATGTTCGGCTGGACCTTGTCCTGGAACAGCCCAACAACATCCTGGGCATCGAATATATCAAGACTCTTTACCGGAACAAAAGCTCCATCAAAGCCTTCACCATCCAGCGGAAAGTCTCCGGCTATCATGACCAGCATCTGTCCCATTCCTACAGTTCCGCATCCGCTATCCGAAGACTTCTGGAATTCACCGGCAGATCCGTCCACCTGGAGTCGGAGGGACTGTTCGACGAGCCTTCCCTTTCTGAGGCGCTGACCAGACTGGAGGGACAAGTCCCGCCCTCCTGCATCCGGCTTCTGGAGGAGAACCACCGGCAGAGATACCCGGTCTACAGCAACGACTTCTCCCTGCTCTTAAAATACCGGCTTTTGACCGAGTCCAGGGACAGCCTGGTGAAATATCAGGACGTATCTGAGGATCTGGCCAACCGGATCATGAACCACCGGAACAACTTTCTCAATTTCGAACAGTTCTGCAGCCTTCTCAAGACCAGAGAACTGACTTACGCCCGCATAAGCCGTGCGCTCCTCCACATTCTTCTTGGCATCACCCGGGCCGACCTGCTCTCCTGCCAGGCGGAGGGCGGCTGCCCCTACGCCAGGATCCTAGGGTTCCGCAAAGACACCGGCCCCCTACTTACTCAATTGAAGAAACACTCCCGCATTCCGCTGATCTCCAAGCTCTCCCTGGCAGAATCCTTCACAGGAACCGCCGCCCGACTGCTGGAACTGGACATCTTTGCCGCGGACCTGTATGAAAGTGTAGTGACAGAAAAATACAAGCATCCTTTCCTCAGCGAGTATCAGCAGCAGATCGTGCGCTGTGATTAACGGACATACGAAATTGGGGCGGGGGATTCTTTAAAATCCTCCGCCCCAATATTCCTCCCAGACTATTCCCACTCCACCTTCCGGCTGCAGGCGATCGCTATGGACCCTGGCCCGATATGACAGCTCACGCTCAGAGAAAGCTTATCCATCACCACGTCATAACCCGGGAACCGCTCTTCGATCTCCCGCTTCCATTCCCCGGCTTCTTCTTCCCCGCAGGTATAAGCCGCCGCCAGATGTACCTGTTTCCCGGCGAACCGCTCCCGGATATCTCTCTCCATTGCGTCCAGCATGGTCTTCTT
>DXGF01000108.1 GCA_019114065.1 Candidatus Dorea gallistercoris | reverse complement strand
CGGCAGGCCCCCTGGCTGTTGAAGGCCAGTTCTTCCGCGGAAGGGGCGTAGAAATGGACGCCGCATTCCGGGCAGACCAGCTCCTGCTCCGCGGCCACCGCCAGGGTGGGCGGATGGTAATGGCCGTTAGGGCAGCGGTGGCTGGCAAGCCGGGAGAACATCAGGCGCAGACTGTTTAAAAGCTCTGTCCCAGTACCGAAGGTACTGCGGATGCCGGGCACTCCCGGACGCTGATGGAGGGCCAGGGAGGCGGGCACGTACAGGACTTCATCTACATCAGCCTTTGCCGCCTGGGTCATCCGGCGTCTGGTGTAGGTGGACAGCGCTTCCAGATACCGCCGGGAGCCTTCCGCGTAGAGAACGCCCAGAGCGAGAGAAGATTTGCCGGAGCCGGACACCCCGGCGATGCCGACGATCCGCCCCAGAGGAATGTCTACATTGATATTTTTCAGATTATGGACCCGCGCGCCGCGGATGTGGATACTATCGATCATGGAGTTGCTCCCTTCTTATCTGTTCCAGGAATAAGCCTGCGGCCCTGGAAAAGACCTGATGCTTCTTCCAGACGATACAAAGGCCTGCCTCCATCGCCGGGTACAAAGGACGGAAACACAGATCACTGTCTCCGGTGGTGTTCACCAGCTTGTCCAAAGCGACGGCATAGCCGATCCCTTTCTTTACAAAATGGGTGGCATTATAGATCAATTCATAGGCGGCAGTCACCTTCAATTTGGAGATGTCTGTCCCAAACCAGGCGGCCAGCTCGCTGGTGCCCAGGATCTGGTGGGACAAGATCAGCGGCTGGTGGATCAGATCTTCCGCCAGGATATGCTCTTTTGCCGCCAGGGGACTGTCCTTTCGCATGAGAACGCCCCAGGTATCCTTGATCGGCAGTCTGATATAATCATATTTGGAAATGTCGGCCGGCTCGATCAGAAGGCCGAAATCGATCAGCCCACGGTCCAGCCGTTCTGTCACATGGGAGGCATCTCCACTGTAGATGTGGTAGGAGATGGCAGGATAAGTCTGGCTCAGATGCTTGGCGGCCTGGGCCATGAAAGAGATGCCGTCCGTCTCCCCGCTTCCGATATAGACGGCTCCTGTGACAAGCTCATCCGAAGAGGCAAGCTCCGCTTTGGTCTTCTCCATCAATTCCACCAATTCCTCCGCCCGCCTGCGAAGCAGCATCCCCTCTTCTGTCAGGGTCACTTTCTTGCTTCCACGGATCAGAAGCGGCTTGCCTACTTCTGCTTCCAGATCTCTCAACTGTCTGGATAGAGGCGGCTGGGTCATGTGAAGGGTCTCCGCCGCCTTTGTGATGCTTCCTTCCCGCGTTACGGCGAGAAAGTATTCCAATACCCGAATGTCCAATTTCCTCGCTCCTTTTTAACTCCGTTCTGGCCAGTGTTAAATACGCGCCGGCGGCGCGCAGCGTCATGGCATCATAAACCTAAAGCCATTGTATCAGCCATATTCATACTTTTCAAGTATGGATAAAGATTCTCTATATATATTTGATATCGACCAGAATAGAATCTATAATGAGTGTGTCTGAAAATAAGGTTTTGGATCAGAGGAGGATATTTATGGATATGGAACAGTTTTTGGAAGATATGAGACAGGGAAAGATGGTAGAGGGCGGCTCGGAGGGACATAGATTCATGCATCAGCTGTCCCAGGAAGCGATGCGAAAGACCATGGAGCTGAACAGTTCTTACCATGAGCCAGAGGAAGTCCGGGAGCTTTTCTCCCAGATCATCGGCAAACCAGTGGATGCTTCCTTTGCGATGTTTCCGCCTTTTTATACGGACTGCGGGAGGAATATCTATGTGGGGAAACAGGTATTTATCAACTGTGGCTGTCATTTTCAGGACCAGGGAGGGGTCTATATCGGAGATGGAGCCCTGATCGGCTCTCAGGTGGTGCTGGCCACTATCAATCATGGGATGTCCCCGGACCAGCGAAGTGACAATCTTCCGGCGCCCATCCATATTGGGAAGCGGGCTTGGATCGGTTCCCACGCCACCATTTTGCCGGGAGTGACCATCGGGGATGGGGCGATCGTGGCAGCCGGGGCGGTGGTGACAAAAGATGTGCCCGCCAACACGGTTGTGGGCGGGGTGCCTGCGAAGGTGATCCGGGAGTTAGAGTGATGGAGATGAGAGAGGAGGAGTGGCATGAAAAAACGAGGAATTATATGTGTGCTCCTGTTGCTGTGGGGTCTGACTGCCTGCGGTGGGACGGATGAGCAGGATCCCACCGTCGGAAAATTTGATCTTGAGACGGGAACAGTGCTTTTGAACAGTGGTTACGAGATGCCTATCTATGGTCTTGGCACCTACAGCCTCCATGGGGACGAGTGCAAGAATTCCGTGAGAGCCGCGTTGGATGTCGGCGTGCGGCTGTTTGACACGGCCCATGCTTATGGCAATGAACAGGAGATCGGAGAGGCGATCCGGGATTTTGGGATACCAAGGGAAGAAATCTTTGTGATCACAAAATTATATCCCGATCAGTTTTCCGATCCAGAGGCGGCGATCCAGGAGGCATTGGAGAATCTGGACCTCCAGTACATTGACCTGCTGCTGCTTCATCATCCAGGAGAGGGAGATGTGGAGGCTTATCATGCCATGGAGCGGGCAGTGGAGGAAGGAACAGTGCGTTCCATCGGCCTGTCCAACTGGTATGTGGAGGAACTGGAAGAATTCCTTCCACAGGTGGACATCCCTCCGGCGCTGGTCCAGAACGAGATCCACCCTTATTATCAGGAGAATGATGTTATTCCTTATATCCAGGAACAGGGCATTGTGGTACAGGGCTGGTATCCCCTGGGTGGGAGAGGTCATACGGAAGAACTGCTGAATGATCCGGTGATTTCTCAAATCGCGGAAGCCCATGGGAAATCTTCTGCCCAGGTGATCCTGCGCTGGAATCTGCAGAAGCAGGTGGTGGTAATCCCTGGCTCCAGTGATCCGGACCATATCAAGGAAAATACGGAACTATTTGACTTTGAACTGGCCGAGGAAGAGATGGATCAGATCAACGGACTGGACCGAAATGAAAAGCATGACTGGTATTGATGATCGATATATAGAAATGGAGGCGAAACTATGAAGGTGATCGGAATCAATGGAAGCGCCAGGAAGGATGGAAACACAGCAATTTTGATCAATCAGGTATTTGGGGCGTTGGAAAGAGAACAGATTGAAACAGAACTGATCCAGCTTGCCGGTAAGGAGATCAGACCATGTAAGGCCTGCTGGGCCTGCGGAGGAAAGGGGAACTGCATCCACAAGGAAGACGATTTCTGGGAGATATTTGAGAAAATGAAAGCCGCGGATGGAATCCTTCTGGGTTCGCCGGTCTACAGCGCCAGTGTGTCCGCGAACATGCAGGCTCTCTTAGAACGGGCGGCGGTGATCAGCGACATGAACCCCGGCCTTTTTACGCGGAAAGCAGGAGCGTCGGTCGCGGCCGCCCGCAGGGGCGGAGCGCTGCAGGCGGTTGACACCATGAATCATTTCTTCTTGAACCACGAGATGATGGTCGCGGGTTCCACCTATTGGAATATGGCGTATGGACAGATGCCTGGCGATGTGCGGTCAGACCAGGAGGGGATGAGCAATATGGAAAATCTGGGACAAAATCTGGCCTATCTTCTGAAAGCGCTGCATAGCGTGGAGAAAGATTAGCGTATGGAAAAGGGATGAGGATCTACCTCATCCTCTTTTGATATTCCCGTCCCCAGGCTTCCATGGCATCCAGGATTGGTTTCATCGATTCGCCCAAAGGAGAGAGGGCATATTCTACCCGGGGCGGAACCTCGGCGTAGACGGTGCGGGTGATGATGCCGTCTTCCTCCAATGCCCGCAGGCTGTCTGTCAGGACCTTCTGGCTGACGCCTTCCAGGTCTTTGCGCAGTTCATTGAAACGCCAGGCACGTAAGAATAGATTTCTCAGGATCAGCAGTTTCCATTTGCTTCCGATCAATTGGACGGTAGTCGCTACCGGACAGTCCGGCATTTCTTCTTTTGTCATCATAAAGAACCCTCCTTTTTACTCAATAGTTTAAAATCGAATGTTATATTCGAATTATAGTGTAATATGCAGAAGCATGCAAGAAGAAAATTTTTCGAAGGAGAAAGCCGCAAAACTCCATAATAGTTACTTCCCGGTGACCAGGTAATAAAAAAGTGCGTACTTTTCTGATGTAATAAATTAAGTTACAATAAATGCGCAAACGAAAAAGAGCGTTTGACATTTCAGAAAATGGAGGTAATCACTATGGCACTTTCAAACCTTTTCGGATGGAGAAAAAAGACAGAAGAGACACCGGCGTCCGCCTGCGGATCAGCCTGCGGGGCAGGAGATAAGCCGTCCGCGTGTGGTTCAGCCTGCGGAGCGGGAGACAAGCCGGAAGAGAAACCGTCCGCCTGCGGATCAGCCTGCGGAGCGGGGGACAAGCCATCAGCCTGCGGAGCGGGGGATAAGCCATCGGCGTGTGGTTCAGCCTGCGGAGCGGCGGACAAATAAGAGTTGCATTAATGCCAGGGTCAAAAGGCCGTAAAAAACCTTTTGACCCCTGCATCATCGTTTCCCGGCATGGCCGGTTGAGATAGAAAGAGAGGAACCTTTATGAAACCGTATTTTTCTTTTCAGTGGCACATCACCGATGAATGTGACCAGCGGTGTAAGCACTGTTATATTTTCTCTGAGGATAATTGTAAAAAACTGGATTCCATGGATTGGGATGAGATGAAGGAGACGTTTTATAACTGTCTGGATTTCTGTAAAGTGTATGACAGACAGCCTTATTTTTACATCACCGGAGGCGATCCGATCCTGCACCCTGACTTCTGGAAGCTTCTGGCGCTCTGCAAAGAGAATGGGATCGCGTTTACGATCCTGGGCAATCCGTTTCACCTAAACGACGAAGTCTGTAAGAAGATGAAAGAATATGGCTGTGAGAAATATCAGCTTTCTTTGGATGGTATGAGAAAGACCCACGACTGGTTCCGCAAGCCGGGCAGCTTTGATATTACCCTGGATAAGATCGCCTGTATCAAAAGGGTGGGGATCCGCTCTGTGATCATGACCACTGTATCCGGCACCAACATCGATGAGATCCCGGATATCATTGACGCTGTTGTGGCACATAAGGCGGATGTGTTTGCTTTTGCGAGATACTGTCCCACCAGTGAAGAGAAGGATGTCGGCATTGAACCACTGCGGTATCGGAAGCTGCTGGAGGACTGTGACCGGAAATTCAAGGAGTACGAGGCGGCAGGGTGTGAGACGTACTTCAATAAGAAAGATCATCTCTGGACGCTGTACGAGTATGAGACCGGCGCCTTTCAAATCCCGGACACGGCACAGGAGGGCGTGATCTATGGTGGCTGCAACTGCGGAAACTGTCACCTGACGATCCTGCCAACGGGAGATATCTATGCCTGTCGGAGGGTCCAGAACAGCAAGGTGGGAAATGTATTTACGGACCGGATCGCGGATGTCTGGATCTGTCAGATGGAGCAGTACCGGGACTACCAGAAATTTGAAAAATGCGCCAAGTGTGAACTGCTGGCATGGTGCCGCGGCTGTCCGGCGGTGGCCAGCGGCCGGGACGGGAATTTTTACGCCGCGGATCCCCAGTGCTGGAAGGAGGTTTCCGCATGATGCCGGAGACGATGAAGGCCGTGGTCCTGACAGGCCCCACAAAGGCAGAGGATGTGAAACTGACCGATTTCCCGGTGCCGAAAGTCCGGCCTGGATGGGTGCTGGTAAAAGTGAGGGCATTTGGCATGAACCATTCGGAGGCAATCCTAAGACGGAGTGAGATCCGGTCAAATGCGATCCCCAAGCCGATCATTCCAGGCATCGAGTGTGTAGGAGAGATCGCGGATCCTTCTGACAGTCCGTTTGAGACCGGGCAGAGGGTGGCGGCCTTCATGGGCGGCATGGGCCGCAGCTTCCACGGAAGCTATGCCAAGTATGCCCTTCTTCCCTCCAGCCATGTGTTTAAAGTGGATTCCAGCCTGACCTGGGCCCAGCTTGCCGCTGTGCCGGAGACCTATTTTACCGCCTGGGGCTCCCTGTTTCAATGCCTGGATCTCAAACCAGAGGATGTACTTTTGATCCGGGGCGGGACCTGCGTCCTTGGCTATGCGGCCATCCAGCTTGCCAAGGCCTTAGGCTGCCGGGTGATCGCCACGACCCATAAGGAAGAGAAGCTGCCGCTGCTGGAGGAGGCGGATCAGGCGGTTCTGGACAGGGGCAGCCTGACAAAGAGCGGGCGCCTGGCTGCTGCTGAAGAAAAAGTGGGCAGAGTGACTAAGGCGCTGGAGCTGGTGGGCCCCAGGACGCTCTGCGACACACTGAAATGTATGTGGCCCGGAGGCATCGTCTGTAATACAGGGATTCTGGGAGGGGTCTTTGGATTGAATGGGTTTGACCCCATCAAGGATATCCCCAACGGCGTGTATCTTACCGGATTCTACAGCAATTGGCCGTCCAAGAGCGAGGTGGATGAGATCTTGCGTTTCCTGGAAGTATATGGACTGACGCCCTGTGTTGGGGCATGTTTTGATTTCGCGCAGATCAGGGAGGCATGTATGGCTCTGGATGAAGGCAGCGTCAACGGGAAGATCGTGGTGAACGTATCAGCGTAAGTATAAGGAGGAATTCATGATGGATGCAAAAACCTGTTTACAAAAATTACAGTATGTGGGAGTTCTGGCTTTTGCCACGGTAGATCGAGATGGCGCGCCCCAGGTGCGGAATATCAGCGCCATCCACTATGAGCCGGATGGGATCTATTTCTTTACCGCCAGGGGAAAGGATTTCTGCCAGGAGCTTCTGTCTGACGGGAGGGTGCAGATACTGGGCTATACCAGGTATAAGGAGATGATCCGTCTGTCCGCCAAGGCGGAACCAGCAGCGGAGGAAGAGCAGAAAATCTGGATAGACCGTATTTTCCAGGAACAGCCCTATCTTTCCAATGTGTACCCGGGGGATACCCGGGAGATCGGGATCGTGTTTGTGATCCGCAGGGCCCAGATCGAGTATTTTAATCTGGGAGAGCGCCCCATCGTCCGGGGGAGCTATCAGCTCGGTGGGGAAAATACAGAGGGAGGCAGCATTTCAAAAAAGGGATATAAGATCACGGAGGACTGCATCAGCTGCGGCACCTGTGTGGAGCACTGTCCACAGGGATGCATTCAGCCGGGACAGACTTATGTGATCCAACAGGAACACTGTCTCCACTGTGGCAGCTGTCTGGAACACTGTCCGGTATCGGCGGTGCAAAAAAGATAAAATCAAAAAGTTAAAACATTTCTCTTCGGTCTTACGTCTGGAAGATAGAAGCGGCCGACCGGGCAGATTTCGTTTCCTGTACGGGCAAAGTCTGCTATAATCAATTTGAATGAAGAGCGAGGAGAGAAAGGGTATGAAATGTTTTCAGTGTAAAAAGATCATTCCAGAGGATTCGAAATTCTGTCCCTTCTGCGGAGAAGAACAGGGGTTTTCAGAGGAACTTCTGGAGCAGGCGAAAAAGGGCGATCCAGATGCGGTCTCTGTGCTGTATATACGGACTTATGATTCGGTATATACCACGTTGAAAATATTGATCCGGGATGAGGAAACAGTGCTGGACCTTCTGCAGGACGCCTATTTGAAAGGGATCCAGAATTTGGGCCAGCTAAGAGAGGCGGACAAGTTCCGGCCGTGGATCAAGAGGATCGCCCGGAATCTTGCGGTGGACTACCTGAGAAAGAAGAAGGCGGTACTGTTCTCTCAGATGGAAGAGGAAATGGATGGGCCAATCGATTTTGAAGATGACCGGGCGGCCAGCCTCCCTGATGAAATGATCGATCAGCGGGAGACGGCCCGGCTGATGCGGGAGATCCTGGACGGTCTCAATCCTGAGCAGAGAGTGGTGGTGGAGATGTACTACTACGATCAGTTGAGCGTGCGGGAGATCGCCGAGAATCTGGGAACCAGCGAGAATACGGTGAAGTCCCGGCTGCTCTACGGGCGCAGGAAAATCGAGGCTTCAGTCAATATGCTGGAGAAGCAGGGGACAAAGCTTTACGGCCTGGCGCCAATCCCGTTTTTACTCCTTCTGTTCAAGAGCGTGGATGCCCAGGCCGCTGGCGCCTTTCATCCCGAGATTCTGCAGGCGGTCCAGAGCGGGATTCAGGTGATGGCCCGGACTGGAGCCGGTATGGCCGCGGGAACAGCAGGGAATGGAGCGGCCGCGGGTGTGACGGCGGGCACAGCCAAGGCAGCGGCAGGAGCCATGGCAGGCGCGGCGGCCGAGACGGCAGCAGGCGCGGCCGGTAAGAGCCTGGCGGTAAAGATCCTGGTTGCTGCCACGGTAATCGGACTGGGAGGGGGCGGCGGAGTGATGACCGGCGTCCTGGTAGAGAGGAATCACCAGGAGGAAGTCCAGGTTGAGCAGACACAGGAGACGGAGGAAGAGCTCCAGGAAGAACCAAAAGAAGAAATAAGTGAGGAAACACCGGCAGAAGCGCCGGAAGAAGAAATGCAGGAAGAAAATTATGACCAGGCACGGGAACCGGGAGAGGTGACACTGGAGCCCTATGAAGTGTGCTTTGCCGGCACGGATGTTCCAAGGCCGGAAGTGTTTTTTGATCTTCCCGCGATGAACGCGCTGGATATGTGGAATCAGAGTGGTGAAGCTTACTGCTCCTTCTATGACCCGACAGTCGAGGAATATACAAGCCAGGATGGAAGTGGGAACACGGGGACCATCCCTGTAGATTCTATGGAATGTATCAAAAAGCTGGATGCCTATATGATGGGGCGGGGATACGGCCGGGAAGCACGTTCCCAAAATGAGGAAAATGGAGGAATGGACTACCTTTGGTATAAAGATGATCTTCGGGTAGCGATCAATGTGCAGACGGATATCAATTTTAGCTTTAGTATCGTGAGGAACCAGCTGTAACCGCAATTGGGGACGTAGCCTTTTTCAAAAAGGCTACGTCCCCAATTGCATTTTGCCCTGTACCAAAATGCGGGATGCCCTGTACCTTTTAGAGCTGCCGGGTCATTTCTCTTACGTATTCTGCAACGTGCGGCACGCAGGAGCGCCCGTACTGTCCGCAGAGCTTTACGATGGCGCTTCCTACGATGACCCCGTCGCACAGGGCGCCGATCTGTCCTGCTTGCTCTGGCATTGAGATCCCGAATCCTACTGCGCAGGGGGTATCTGTGTTTTCTCGCACCAGGTCCGTCATGGTCTTGATATCGGTGGTGATGGCGTCCCGGGTTCCCGTCACTCCCAGCGAGGAGACGCAGTAGACGAAGCCGGAGGCTTCTTTGGCGATGCGTCGGATGCGGTCATGGGAGGTGGGCGCGATCAGGGAGATCAGATCCAGCCCGTATTGCCGGCATACGCTGTCGAATTCTTCTTTTTCTTCAAATGGCACGTCGGGCAGGATCAGTCCGTCCATGCCGATCTGGGCCGCCCGCTGGATAAAGTGTTCTGTCCCGTAGGAGAACACCACGTTGGCGTAGGTCATGAATACTAGTGGGATCTGGGTGCGGCCGCGGATTTTTTCCACCATCTGGAAAATCTTGTCTGTAGTGACGCCGCCGGAGAGAGCCCGGATGTTGGCCGCCTGGATCACGGGGCCTTCCGCGGTGGGATCGGAGAAGGGGATTCCCAGCTCGATCAGGGACGCCCCCGCCTCTTCCATAGCATAGACCAGTGCTTCCGTGGTCTCAAGGTCCGGGTCTCCGCAGGTGATAAATGGAATAAACGCTTTCTTGCCTTCAAATGCTTTCTGAATCTTACTCATAAATATCCTCCCCTCTGTATCTTGCGATAGCGGCACAGTCTTTGTCGCCTCTTCCAGAAATGTTGATAACGATGATCTGGTCTTTGCTCATCTGTGGCGCGATCTTCCGGGCGTGTGCCACAGCGTGTGCGCTTTCGATGGCCGGAATGATGCCCTCCAGGCAGGCCAGGTACTCAAATGCCTCCACCGCCTCTTCATCGGTGACAGCTACGTATTCGGCCCGGCCGGTGTCATAGAGGTTGGCGTGCTCCGGTCCGATGCCGGGATAGTCAAGGCCGGCGGAAATGGAGTAGACCGGGGCGATCTGTCCGTATTCATCCTGGCAGAAATAGGATTTCATGCCGTGGAAGATACCAAGCCGTCCAGTAGCGATGGTAGCGGCAGTCTCCGCGGTGTCGATTCCCCTTCCCGCCGCTTCGCAGCCGATCAGACGTACACCCTTATCTTCGATGAAATGATAGAAAGCGCCGATGGCGTTGGAACCGCCGCCCACGCAGGCCAGGACCGCATCCGGCAGACGGCCTTACTTCTCTAAGATCTGCGCTTTGATCTCCCGGGAAATGACGGACTGGAAATCCCGGACGATCTCTGGGAATGGGTGGGGGCCCATGCAGGAGCCTAAGACATAGTGGGTGTCATCGATCCGTTTGGTCCATTCCCGCATGGTCTCGGAAACCGCGTCTTTTAGGGTTCCGGTCCCAGTGGTGACAGAATGGACGGTGGCGCCCAAAAGCCGCATCCGATAGACGTTTAAGGCCTGCCGCTTGATGTCTTCCTCACCCATGAACACCTCGCATTCCAGGCCCATCAACGCCGCCGCCGTGGCGGTGGCCACGCCATGCTGTCCGGCGCCTGTCTCCGCGATCATCCGGGTCTTGCCCATCTTCTTGGCCAGCAGCACCTGTCCCAGCACGTTGTTGATCTTGTGGGCCCCGGTGTGATTTAAGTCTTCCCGCTTCAGATAGATCTTGGCGCCGCCCAGGTCTTCCGTCAGCCTTGCGGCGTAGTAAAGGCGGGAAGGACGGCCTGCGTAATCGTTGAAAAGCCGGGTCAGTTCCTCATTGAATTGGGGATCGTTCTTGTAATGCTCATAGGCTTCTTCCAGTTCATTTACCGCGTTCATCAGGGTTTCAGGGATATACTGACCGCCGTGAACGCCATATCTTCCTTTGCTCATAGTTCAACACTCCTTACTGCAGCCATGGCTGCCTTGATTTTTGATAGATCTTTGTGTCCATCCGTTTCCACTGAGCTGCTCAGATCGATGGCCCAGGGCCGGTATCGACGGATGACTTCCGGGATATTCGCGGGGCTTAGTCCTCCTGCCAGGATATAAGGTCTGGAAAATGTGTCCGGTGGTAGATCGTCCAAAAGGTTCCAGTCAAAGGACCTGCCAGTGCCGCCCCGTCCATGATCCAGCAGGACCATGTCGGCGGAGCTTTCCTGAGCTCTCATCAGATCCTTTTCGCCCAGGATGGAAAATGATTTCCACAGTTCCGGCACAGGGGCCGGACCCGGGGGAGAAGCGCAGATGCAAGGTGCTGTTTCCGGCATTTCCGGCAGGATCCGATGGCTGCCGCACAGAGCGCGGACAGCCGCGAGATAGCGCTCATCTTCCTGGCCATGGAGCTGGGCCGTTCGGATCACGCCCTCTTTCAGGAGGCCGGCCACAAGCTCTGGCGGGGCATTGACAAAGACCCCGACTGGATGGATGGAATCGTCCAGACTCTCCCGCAGCCTGGACAGCTCTTCCGGGGAAATGCTCCGGGAGCTGAAGGGCACATCGATGACGAACCCGCAGTAATCCGGCTGGGCCTCATTGACATAGGCAATATCTTCCGGGCGGCGAAGGCCGCAGATCTTGATCTTGGTCATGGAGACACCTCCGCGGATTCCCCATCAGGGAGGCCGGCCGCCGCAAGCGCTGTGTCCCGGAGTTCTTTCAGCGCGGCCCGCCGGTTCACGGAGCGCATCAGATATTCCCCGATTAGCACCGCGTCAGTGCCATTTTCCAGCAGAGGCTTCAGGTCTTCTGGTCCGTGGACGCCGCTTTCTGAGACGAAGATCACATCCGGCCCGGCCAGGGCCCGCAGACGCTGGCTGTTGTGGTGGTCCACGGTAAAGTCCTTAAGATTCCGGTTGTTGACTCCGATGATGCGGGCGCCGCAGCGTTCGGCCAGTAAGATTTCCTCTGGGTCATGGGCCTCCACCAGAGCAGAAAGCCCCAGCTCTCCGGCAAGCTCCAGGAAGGAGCGCAGGGCGCCTTCCTCCAGCACAGAGCAGATCAGGAGGATGGCGGAAGCGCCAAGGGACTTGGCCTGGTAGATCATGTATTCCTCACAGGTGAAATCCTTGCGCAGGACAGGGATCGATACCTGTCTGGTGATTTCTGCCAGGTAAGCATCGCTGCCCTGGAACCAAAAGGGCTCTGTGAGACAGGAGATGGCGCGGGCCCCCGCCGTCTCATAATCTCTGGCGATCTCAAGATAAGGGAAATCCGGGGCGATCAGGCCTTTGGAGGGGGAGGCCCTCTTTACCTCGCAGATCAGGGACAGCCCCGGCTGGGACAGGGCTTCCTCAAAAGGGGATTTTTGTCCCGCGGGCTCTTGGCCGCGGATTTCTTCCGCCCTGGCCCGGACCAGGGAGAGGGGAGTCTGTGCTTTTTCCTCGGCGATCCGCTGCCGGGTTCTTTCGGTAATGGTCTCTAAAATATTCATCGATTGCTTTCCTCCCGGAATTGTTCTAATTTTTGTCTGGCGCTGCCGTCGTCAATGAGCTGCTCCGCAAGCCGTACCCCTTCTGCCATGGTGGGAACTTTTCCGGCAATGTAGATGGCGGCTCCCGCGTTTAAGCAGACGGCCTGGCGCTTTGGCCCCCGTTCTCTTCCTTCCAGGATATCTAAGGTGATGCGGGCGTTTTCTTCTGGCGTGCCGCCGACCAGATCTTCCTTGGCGCAGCGGTCATATCCAAACTGCTCCGGGGTGATCTCATAAGACTGGAACCAGCCGTCCCGGATCTCGCAGATTGAAGTGGGAGCGCTCATGGAGATTTCATCCAGCTTATCCTGGCCGTAGACCACCATGCCCCTGGTGACGCCAAGTTTCCCCATGACCTGAGCCAAAGGCTCCACCAGTTCTTCCTCATAGACGCCCATCAGTTCCATGTTGGCGCCGGCCGGGTTGGAAAGGGGGCCTAAAATGTTGAAGACGGTGCGGATCCCCAGCTCCCGGCGGATGGGAGCCACATATTTCATGGCAATGTGATAATTCTGGGCAAACAGGAAGCAGATGTGGATCTGCCGCAGGAGCCTGGCGCTTTGCTCCGGTGGAAGATTGATATTGACGCCAAGGGCTTCCAGGACGTCCGCCGCCCCGCAGCGGGAAGAGGCCGCCCGGTTGCCGTGTTTTGCCACCGGGACCCCGGCCGCCGCGATGACCATAGCCGCCGTGGTGGAAATATTGAAAGAATTTGCCCCGTCACCGCCTGTGCCCACGATCTCCAGCGCATCCACGTTGTGGAGCAGCTTGATGCAGTGGGAACGCATACCTGCCGCCGAGGCGGTGATCTCGTCGATGGTCTCCCCTTTTAGTGAGAGGGCGGTGAGGTAGGCGGATTTCTGGACGTCCGAGGCCTTGCCCTCCATGATCTCATCCATGACCTGCCGGGCTTCCTCATAGGTCAGGTCTTGTTTTTTAGATAGTTTGATGATTGCTTCATTGATCATAATGTATGCCTCCTTGTGTGTTGTTTTGTTTGGCTGATGAAATTTTGTATCATATCCATACCCTGGGGGGTCATGATGGATTCCGGGTGGAATTGAAGTCCATAAATAGGAAAGGACTGATGTTCCATGGCCATTACTGTGCCGTCTCTGTCGCGGGCAGTGACTACAAGCTCAGGGGGAAGGGTCTCCTCTGACACGGCCAGAGAGTGATACCGGGCCACCTGAATGGGAGCCCGGATCCCATGGAAGAGCGGGCTTTCCCCCACCTGATCAAGGAAAGAGGTCTTTCCGTGCAGCAATTGTCTGGCATAAGTGACAGTTCCGCCAAATGCCTCCGCGATCGCCTGATGTCCCAGGCAGATGCCAAGGATGGGAATACGTCCTTTCAGATGGCGGACAAGATCCACACAGATCCCGGCGTCAGAAGGCTTCCCGGGTCCGGGGGAGAGGACTGCGGCATCGGGAAGCGCTCTGTCAATATCTTCCAGAGTAAGCTGGTCATTCCTTGCGATCGCCACATCGGCCCCGGTACTCGCGATAAATTGGTAAAGGTTATAGACAAAGCTGTCGTAGTTATCGATCAAAAGAATCATTCCAAACCTCCCTCTGCCAGTTTGACCGCCTGGATCACGGCCGTGGCTTTATTTTGACATTCTTCAAATTCCTGCTCTGGAATACTATCCGCTACGATGCCAGCGCCGGACTGGATGCAGACGCGCCCATTTTTCTTATAAGCCAGCCGGATGGAAATACAGGTGTCCATATTGCCGGTGAAATCCAGATAGCCGACAGCGCCGCCGTAGATGCCCCGCTTACTTTCCTCCAGGTCAGCGATGATCTGGCAGGCGCGGATCTTGGGGGCGCCTGAGAGAGTACCTGCGGGGAGGATGGCGTCTATAGCGTCCACGCTGTCCTTTTTGGGGTCGATCTGCCCGGAAACGGTGGAACCAATGTGCATCACATGGGAAAATCGTTCGATGCCCAGATATTTTTCCACCTGTATGGTCCCTGGCACACTGATCTTACCGATATCATTCCGACCAAGATCCACCAGCATATTGTGTTCCGCCAGTTCCTTCTCATCCGCCAGAAGCTGGCGCGCCAGCAGTTCATCCTCTTCTGGCGTCGCTCCCCTGGGCCTGGTGCCGGCCAGCGGGAAGGTAAAAATCCTGCCGTCCTCCAAACGGGCAAGGGTCTCCGGAGAAGCCCCGGCCACCTCGATGTCATCGCTGGAGAAATAAAACATATAGGGGGAGGGATTGGAGGTGCGCAGAGCCCGGTAGGTGTCGAACAGACTGCCTTTTGCGCGGGCGGTCATGGGATTGGACAACACAACCTGGAAGATCTCCCCTTCGCGGATGGCAGATTTCGCTTGTTCCACCATCTGACAGTAGTCCTCTTTGCTGGTTCTGGGAGTGAAGTCCTCCTCCAGGAGCAGGGGGCGGAAATCGGCCTTTGCTCCACTTTGGAGCAGCCGGGTCATTTCGTCTAATTCTCCCAGAGCAGCCTCATAATTGTCCTCCAGAGCCCCATGAAGTTTCATGCCGGTGATGAGCAGAAGCTTCTGGCGGAAATGATCGAAGACGATCACCCGGTCAAAGAGCATAAGATCCATGTCTCGAAAGTCCCCGCCTGTAGTCTCCAGGCAATTCCGGATGGAAGGTTCCCCATATTTGATATAATCGTAGGAGAAATATCCCACCAGGCCGCCGGTGAAAGGGGGAAGCCCTTCCAGGACCGGCGTCTTGTAGTCATGCAGGACCTGCCGCAGGATCGTGCCGGGATGGTCTGTAGTAAATACCTTTCTTGTTTTTTCTTCCTCCTCTTTGCCCATCTGGACCGTGACAAGGCCATTTTCACAGGTGATCTCCATAGTGGGAGCATAACCGAGAAAGGAGTAGCGCCCCCAGCGCTGCCGGTCTTCCGCGCTTTCCAGCAGATAACAGTGCCGGCTTGCGGCCCGGAGCGTACGCATGACCTCCACAGGTGTGAAGGAATCTGCGAAAAGTTCTTTGGAGACAGGGAATCTTCGATACCTTTCAGTTTCTGCGATTCTTCGTATCGTGTCTGGCAATCTGTTCATTTTGCTTCCTCCTGACATGAAAAAAGTCCCTGACAGAAAACTTCTGTCAAGGACGGTAAAACAAATTCCGCGGTGCCACCTTGATTCATGGGAAATCCCATGCGCTTAGCAGGATACT
Source organism: Candidatus Dorea gallistercoris (assembly GCA_019114065.1). Taxonomy (GTDB): domain Bacteria; phylum Bacillota; class Clostridia; order Lachnospirales; family Lachnospiraceae; genus Massilistercora; species Massilistercora gallistercoris. The sequence continues at coordinate 687 of DXGF01000108.1, read as the reverse complement.
GACATATCCCCGGCAACTGACGTATGCCTGCCACGTCACAGAATACTCAGGTCTGAAAAGAAAACCCTTTGACTGTGCCCTCAGCGGTCCATTTGGCAGACTGCATTTCCACCCGGCTCTCACCTGCCCGGACTCTCTGTGCGCGCATGACTGCTTTGATCTCCGCTTCAACGGTTTCGCAATATCTCATTTGCAGTGATTCTATCACGGATCCTTTGAGAGTGTCAAGAATTTTTTCTGCCTCCTGGTGGAATTCTTTTTGCTCCGACAGTTTTTGAATCGGGCATTGTGGAGGGAAGATACCGGTGCTATAATAGAGAAAATGCCGGGTATGGGAGGACGAAAGGGAGTCCCCCCGCAGCGTAAGAGGAGCGGGAAGATGGAGAAGAGATTAAGTGTTCGACAGATCATGGTAGTGGCAAGTATGTTGTTTGGACTGCTCTTTGGAGCAGGGAACCTGATTTTTCCGGTTTCTATGGGACAGCTTGCGGGGGCCCATATGTGGCAGGCTGTAGCGGGATTTGTGGTCACCGGCGTGGGCGTACCCATTCTTGGGGTGGCGGCTCTTGGGATCAGCCAGGAGAACAGTGTGCTGGAATTAAGCGGCAGAGTGGGAAGGAGATACGGGATCTTTTTCACCTGCGCGCTGCATCTGACGGTGGGGCCATTCTTCGCGATTCCCCGGTG
>DXGF01000107.1 GCA_019114065.1 Candidatus Dorea gallistercoris | reverse complement strand
ATCCGCATATTTCTTGATCTCTTGAAAATGAAGCTTCACATAATCACTGCTCAAAGGCGTAAGCTTCGTATTTCCGCTGCGGATCAGCCCCATCTTGATATGATCTATGGAAAGATAAGGAATGTGGTACTTTTCCAACACCCTTTGGGCAAGCGCCGTCTTTCCAGTATGGGAAGCTCCTGTGATGATGATGACCATTTCTTTTCACTCCCTATTTGCCAAATCCAGGTCGAAAAGAACCTTTTCATAGTCCTTTACGTAATAGCGGATATTTTTACGGCCCTTTTGGATAACAGTATGGCCCTCTGCTTCTAATTTTACCCTTTGTTCTTCAACGCCGCCTGGATATTTGGGATTTAACTCGCCGTTTGCCTTCAAAGTCCGCCAATAGGGTGTCTCATTTTCAGCCCGCTGATGACTTGCCCATGCCGCGATAGACACAAAGATTCCCGCCGTGATCGGGTCTGTAAAATCGGCTCCATTGGTTTTAGCCAGATATTCTCTGATAGCTCCCACCGTGATCACCTTCCCGCAGGGAACGGTTTTCATGAGCTTATCGTACGTAAGGGGCGGAGCAAAATACATCCGTTGGCCGCCGTATTTTTGGATCGTCGCCTCATCTGTTACAATCTGTATTTTAGGCATATCTGTTTCTTTATGCAGCATCGCGTTAAAGTCTTTCTTCTCTTCATGAGCCATGTCAGCTACCTCCTTTTCTCCATTTACTTTTTATTTCTGACCCTGTCTCCGACGGCGATATACGGCGGATACTCTGTTTTCTCCCCTCTTAGATTCCGGTCGTCAAACTTTTCATAAGAAGGGGTCTCCCTCACCAAAATATTCTCAAACTCAACAGGAAGTCCTGGCGCGGTATAAAAACTTTTTCCAGCCTGCAGTTGAAAATGTAAATGTGGTTCTGTCGTATTCCCTGAATTTCCGCACTCGCCGATCTTCTCTCCTCTTTTGACCGTCTGTCCTACAGTCACTTGTATGCTTCCAGGTTTTAAATGGGCGTATAGTGAATACACCTGCTCTTCATGACAGATCAGTACATGATTTCCTCTGATATCCCCGGCTTCACAGGATACGTCCCTGCGTTCTGTTACTTTACTGTCCGGACTCTGGTCTCTGGCTTCTGTCACTATCCCATCCGCGCAGGCCAGAATATCCTCTCCGTAGCTATAGAAACTCTCCACCTCTGTTTCTTTCCCGCAGAAACTTCTCCCATCCTCATCTAATTTGACAAAGTCATATGCATATCTTTGGGACGGAATTTCCCATGAATGTGACGTTTTTTCCGTAACACCGCCATTGACTGTCACCCATTCTCCGGAAAATGGCAGAGAATATTTGACCGAAGAATGGTAGGTATTGATATTGGGCAGCTTCCCCTGGTATTTATATTCCAGGTAAATGATTCCCCAGCACTGCTTCAAAATCTGGATCATCACAGATACTTTCACTATTCTCTCCTTTTCCGTTTGCCTGGTTGGATATGGAAAAAGGCGGTTTCTTCTGGATTCCCAGGAAAGACCACCTTTTTCTCTTGTTGCTTTATAAGTCTGGACCTGATTCGTCCAATACTATTTATTATAGTTTACAATCTTGCCAAAGTCTGCTTTCAGAGAGGCTCCGCCTACCAGACCGCCGTCGATATCCGCCTGAGCGAACAATTCCGCCGCGTTTCCGGCGTTGACAGATCCGCCGTACTGGATACGGATCGCTTCCGCTGTCGCCGCGTCATACACTTCCGCCACGCACTCACGGATTCCTTTGCACACTTCCTCCGCCTGCTCTGTGGTAGCAGTCTTGCCAGTTCCGATGGCCCAGATCGGCTCATACGCGATCACCATAGCTTTTGCCTGGTCAGCCGTCACATTCTGAAGGCCTACTTTCACCTGCTGGCGGATAAAGTCCATGGTCACGCCCTGCTCTCTCTGTTCCAGGGTCTCGCCGCAGCACATGATCGGCGTAATGCCATGCTCAAATGCTTTCAGGACTTTCTTATTCACATCTTCGTTGGTCTCTCCAAAGTAATCTCTTCTCTCAGAATGTCCAAGAACTACGTATTTCACGCCTGCGTCTACAAGCATGGCAGGAGCGATCTCGCCTGTGTAAGCGCCGCTCTCCTCGAAATACATATTCTCAGCGCCAACCTGGATATTCGTTCCTTTACAAGCCTCTACAACAGGAACAATATCAATAGCCGGAACACAGAACACTACATCTACGTCCTCATTTGCTACCAATGGTTTTAATTCTTCAACCAGGGCAACCGCCTCACTTGGAGTTTTGTTCATTTTCCAGTTGCCTGCGATGATTTTCTTTCTTGCCATTTCTCTATCTCCTTAAATTTTAAATGAAATAACTCTCGCTTCGCTTTTGCTTGCGCTCGTTATAAGGAAGTTCTTCGAGACTAAGCTCGAAAAAACCTCGCTAAGTTCCGAAGAACTAAATTCGCACTAGGTTCGAAAAAACCTCACCAAGTGCTCTATTTATCATTCGCGGCTGCTACGCCCGGCAGTTCTTTGCCTTCCAGGAATTCCAGGGAGGCTCCGCCGCCGGTGGAGATGTGGGTCATCTTATCCCCGTATCCAAGCTGGTTGACTGCCGCTGCGGAATCTCCACCGCCGATGATGGTAGTGGCGTCTGTCTCTGCCAGAGCTTTTGCTACCGCTTCTGTCCCATGAGCGAAGTTTGGCATCTCGAAGCAGCCCATTGGTCCGTTCCACACAACAGTCTTTGCGTCTTTTACCGCTTCACAGAAGATCTTCTCTGTCTCTGGACCGATGTCCAGGCCTTCCCACTCTTCCGGGATCTCTCCAGCCGGTACTACCTTGCTGTTAGCATCATTGGAAAAATCATCCGCTATTACGGTATCCACCGGAAGCAGCAGTTTTACACCTTTGTCTTTTGCCTTCTGGAGCATATCCAGCGCATACTGGCAGTAATCTTCCTCCAGAAGAGAATTCCCAACGCTTCCGCCCTGGGCCTTGCTGAAAGTATAGGACATTCCTCCACCGATGATCAGGGTGTCTACTTTATCCAGCAGATTTTCAATGACAGAAATCTTGCTGGATACTTTGGCCCCGCCTAAGATCGCCACAAATGGGCGCTCTGGATTATTGACCGCGTTTCCAAGGAAATCAATCTCTTTCTGCATCAGGTAGCCTACCACAGCCGTGTCTACGAATTTTGTCACTCCTACATTAGAACAATGGGCCCGATGAGCGGTACCGAATGCGTCGTCTACGAACACGTCGCACAGGGAGGCCAGATCTTTGCTGAATTCCTCTCCATTTTTCGTTTCTTCCCCACGGTAACGAGTGTTCTCAAGCAGAACTACGTCTCCGTCTTTCATAGCCTCTACCGCTGCTTTGGCGTTTGGCCCTACCACCTCCGGGTCAGCCGCGAATGTTACTTCCTGGCCCAAAAGTTCAGACAGGCGTACCGCCACCGGCGCAAGAGAAAGTTCCGGAACCGGCTGTCCCTTGGGCTTCCCAAGATGGGAGCAAAGAATCACCTTTCCGCCGTCAGCGATCAGCTTCTTGATGGTGGGGAGCGCCGCCACCAGACGATTTTCGTCTGTGATCTTCCCGTCGATCAACGGTACGTTAAAGTCACATCTTACCAGGACTCTTTTTCCTTTTACATTAATGTCGTCGACTGATTTTTTATTAAGCATATGTCTGCCTCCTCAAATCTTGAAAATTAATATCCTGCGCTTTCGCTCGAAAAAAGGTCCGGCCCTTGATAGACCGGACCCTTTCTTGAGTCTTGATTATGCTAATTCAGAGAAATATTTGATTGTTCTTACCATCTGGCTGGTGTAAGAATTCTCATTGTCATACCAGGAAACAACCTGAACCTCTGTGGTTCCGTTATCCAGTGGAAGTGCCATTGTCTGAGTAGCGTCAAACAGAGAGCCATATCTCATTCCGATGATGTCGCTGGATACGATCTCGTCTGTGTTGTATCCAAAGGATTCAGTAGAAGCAGCTTTCATAGCCTCGTTGATCTGATCAACTGTCACAGTTCCCTCTACAACCGCTGTCAGGATCGTGGTAGAGCCTGTGGGGGTCGGAACACGCTGAGCGGCTCCGATCAGTTTGCCGTTCAGTTCCGGGATTACCAGACCAATGGCCTTAGCGGCGCCGGTGCTGTTTGGAACGATGTTGCAGGCAGCGGCACGTGATCTTCTCAAATCTCCCTTTCTCTGTGGTCCGTCCAGAGTCATCTGATCGCCTGTATAAGCGTGGATGGTACACATGATACCGGATTTGACCGGCGCAAGGTCATTCAGAGCCTTTGCCATCGGCGCCAGACAGTTGGTCGTACAGGAAGCCGCGGAGATTACGGTATCTTCCGGTTTCAGTGTCTCATGGTTTACATTATATACGATAGTTGGCAGATCGTTTCCAGCCGGCGCTGAGATAACGACTTTTCTAGCTCCTGCTTTTACATGCGCGGAAGCTTTCTCCTTAGATGTGTAGAAGCCTGTACATTCCAGGACAACATCTACGCCGATCTCTCCCCAGGGAAGTTCCTCAGCGTTAGCCATCGCGTAGATTTTGATCTCTTTTCCATCGACGATGATAGAATCATCCGTCGCCTCTACCTTATCAGCCAGCGCGTATTTGCCCTGTGAAGAATCGTATTTCAACAGGTGAGCCAGCATTTTCGGGGAGGTCAGATCGTTGATCGCAACCACCTCATATCCCTCTGCTCCGAACATCTGTCTGAACGCAAGACGTCCAATACGACCGAATCCATTGATCGCTACTTTTACTGCCATGATTAATTCCTCCTAAAAAGTTTGATTCGCCGCTTTCCGCGGCTTTATTTGTCAATCCCTTAACATTGTTAAAGAATCATCAACTGTAGATAATTGTACTAAATCCAATGCAAAAATTCAAGTCTCTATTTGTATTTTTATGGAAGATGCCCGCAAATATATAACTTCT
>DXGF01000106.1 GCA_019114065.1 Candidatus Dorea gallistercoris | reverse complement strand
CTATGCAACTGTGTTATCATATCCCTACATTTAAACCGGATGGTTTCCTATCCAAGGAATTCTGACATTCGGGAAGAGACGCTGATCAGAAAGGCGTCTGATCTTAGAGCTTTCGGCAGCTTCAGCCGGAGAAACCCAGTTTTACAAGAAAATAGGTAACAAAAAAAGGAGGAATTTAATGGGAAAACCGAATATTGCGGTCAATCACTGGCTGAGGGATAACTCGCGCTTTGCAGATCTCTTCAATGGTATCGTGTTCGGCGGAGAGCAGATCGTACGTCCAGAGGAGTTAGAACCCATGGACCGGGAGGCTGATATCCTGATCACAGACAAAGAGGGCAGGGAAAAAGGCGTCCAGCGCTACCGGGATATTGTCAAACGCTGGAGGCAGGGGATGGACCTGGCGGTGCTTGCCTGCGAATCCCAGCGAAAAGTCCATTATGCCATGCCGATCAGGAACATGCTCTACGACAGCCTGTCTTACGCGGAGCAGGCCAGGATCCTGTGGAAGGAAAGAAAGAAAAAACAGCCGGCGGAAGGACCATTGACCGGAGAAGAGTATCTATCCCGGTTTGGGAAAAAGGACACTTTATTTCCGGTGATCACGGTGGTCTTCTACTACGGTCTGGAAGCAGGCAGCGTGGAGGATCTGGAAAGGTTTCACACAGATTTAGAACCAATCCTGGGCATGTTAAAATATAGGGGCAGGAAGGAAGAATTACGGGATTATATCTATCAGAACAGAGCGTATTTTGGACACGTAGATAAAGCGACTTATCGGGCAGTGGGGGAGCTGCTCCACTCGAAGAAAGTCTGGAACCAAGTGGCGGAAGCGGAGAAGGAAGGAGAGATCGATATGTGTCAGGCGTTGGAAGAATTATATGCGGACGGAGGGCTTTTTGCGGTGGCGGAGAGACTGCGGGAAGGCGGCTTTTCCGCGGAAGAGATCAAGAAATATACAGGGCTTGGGGAGCAGGAAATCCAAAGACTGGGAAACCGCTAATAAGTAAGCTTGAAACAAAATGGGGAAACGCAGAAATAGTCGTCCACTTCACTTTTACGGGAAGGTGAAGTGAGGCGGCTGTTTTTATAATGGTCTCTGACACTACAGATCAAAAAATCGGAAAAGAGTATTTACAAGCGTCTCTTTTTATTATATAATCTGCCCTTGGATTTCGCATTTAGAAAGGATTGTTTTTATGAAGACACTTCAGCATGATATGACGGCGGGAAGCCCGATGAGGATCATCCTTGGCTTCACTCTGCCCATCTTTATCGGAAATGTATTTCAGCAGTTTTACAATATGGCGGATGCGGTGATCGTGGGGAAGTTCGTGGGGACCAAAGCGCTTGCGGCAGTTGGGAGCACCGGAACGATCATGTTTCTGATCTATGGATTCGTCGTCGGGATGACGGCGGGATTTACCGTACTGACAGCACAGAAATTCGGAGCCGGCGATCTGCCTGCCATGCGCCGGACTGTGGCCGGGGCTTCTATCCTGTCCCTGATCGTTGGGCTGATACTGACCGCGGCCTTTATGCTCCTGATGAAGCCCTGGCTCCGTCAGATGCATACGCCCTCCGATATATTCGCGGACGCTTACGCCTATATCATGATCATCAGCGGCGGCATCCTGGCGCAGATGCTGTACAACCTGCTGGCCAGCATCCTGCGCGCGCTGGGCAACAGCAAAATTCCGCTGTATTTTCTGATCCTATCGGCTCTGCTCAACATTGTGCTGGATCTTGTCTTTATCATCGTATTCCATATGGGCGCCGCGGGAGCCGCCATTGCCACCGTCATCTCCCAGGGAGTTTCCGGGGTGCTCTGCTTTGTCTATATTGTAAAAAAGGTGCCAATGCTCCACATGTCCAGGGAGGACTGGAGGCCTACAGGATTTCTCTTGAAAACTCAGATTAAGATCGGAATCCCGATGGCGCTCCAATACTCGATCACCGCGATCGGTACCATGATGGTGCAGTCTTCCCTGAATATCCTGGGCTCTACTCTGGTAGCCGCCTTTACCGCAGCGGGCAAGATCGAGCAGATCGTGACCCAGGCATATCTGGCCCTTGGAACAACTATCGCCACATTTGCGGCCCAGAACATGGGCGCCGGAAATGTTCCACGCATCCGCCAGGGATTTAAGGCCGCCACCCTCGTCGGAATCGCTTACTCCTTTATCGCGGCCGCCCTTGTCATGACGGTCGGGAAGTATATGACCTATCTGTTTGTGTCTGAGAATGTGGGAGAGATCATGCATTCCGTGGATATCTACCTGAAATGTGTGGGACTGTTCTTCATCCCTCTTACTGTGGTAAATATCTACCGCAACGGCATCCAGGGACTGGGCTACGGCCTGCTCCCCATGATGGCGGGAGTAGCGGAACTGGCGGGAAGGGGCGTTGCCGCGGTCATCGCCGCCGGACAGAAAAGCTATCTGGGAGTATGCCTGGCAAGCCCCGCCGCATGGGTCCTTGCGGCAGCGCTTCTGATCGTCATGTATTACTATGTAGTAACTGTGGATCTGAAGAAATTATTTCCGGACCAGGAACCGGCTCCGTCCTTCGAACGTTCCAAGGCCACCGTATGCTCCTGATATTGTTTCCGGTATTTCTAATGGATATTTGACTTCTGCCAAATCAGGCATTATACTATTTTTATTACACACGTAAGATTCAAAGGAGGAAACCCGAAGCCTGATCTTCCGCAGATTTCAGAAGCTGAATGAGATCACGGAGCGATTGTTAAAAACCACATCCTGGAGAGCCAAGACCATCCAGACTCTCATAAAACGCCTGGTGACAAAGAGCGCCTTGACTTACGAAAAGCGGGGCGTGTATTCGTTTATACCCCACTCGTGAAAGAGGATGAATACATCAGCCATGAGAGCAGCTCCTTCCTGAAACGTTTCTATGACGGAGATATCAGCGCCATGCTCTCAGCATATATCGAAAATCATCAGCTGACAGAAACGCAGATCCGCAACCTGCGCTCCATTCTGTCCAAAGGCTCAAAATAAGGAGATGGCTTCTATGACCGACTTTATCATCCATTTCCTGATATGTAATCTATGGATCAGTGCTTTCTTCCGTTCCGGTCTGACCGGATATTTTCTCTCTTTTCACGGATCGCGAATGTTGGGCATCTGTCCTACCTGGGCGGCAGCTCCGTTGATGCGGCGGAGGCATTGCGTCCATCGGCCACAGCCTCCGGCTGGATGGATGATCTTGCCATATCTGTCAGCAGCCGGACTTCCTCTCTGATCGGGAATATCCTCTTTGGGCTTTGGATCACCGGTATGCTGATGACGGCCTTATCCGCGCTGCGTTCCTCACTTGGGCTGCGCCGGATCAGAAAATCTGCCCTGCCTCTGCAAAATCGAGAAGTACGAAATCTTTACAAAAGATGTCTGGAAGAAATGGGGATCACAAAACGGATTCCTCTGTACAGCACTGCCTTTATAACATCACCTGTCATCACAGGCTTCCTGAATCCATGCATTTATCTGCCAATCCGCCTGATCTCCGATCACGGGCCAGAAAGCCTGCGTTATATGCTGCTTCATGAATTACAGCACTATCGGCATAGAGATAATATTTCCAATTATCTGTTGTTGGCAGCCGGAATCTTCTACTGGTTCAATCCTTTTGTCTGGCTTGCCGCAAGAGCCATGCGAAATGACCGGGAAGCCGCCTGTGACGCCGCGGTGCTCAATATGCTGGATCCGGCTTCTTATCAGGACTACGGATCGACGTTGATCGACTTCGCGGAGAAACTATCCCTTTCTCCATTTCCATTTTCAAGCAGTCTTGGTGGGACCGCAAAGCAGTTGCAACAGCGGATCCTCCACATCGCGGCTTACAAGAAGCCATCGCGTCTCAAAAGAGCACAGAGCATCGCGCTGTTTGCCGTCATTGCCGTGCTGGCCGCGGGGATTACCCCCGCCCTGGCTTCCAATGGGGTGTCTGATGATCTGTATCAATGGGATATTTCTGAGAAAAACCTGTCACACTTAGACCTGTCCTCCTATTGGATGGAATCCACCCTGAAAGTTTCGGCTGTGGAACAGGTAGGATTATTGAAGGACCTCTGCCAGAACAACTTTGGCTTTTCATCCGAGAATATACAGGCTGTCAGAGACAGTCTGCGTCTGGCTTCCTCTGCCGCCGGGACACTGTATAGCAAGACGGGAACAGGGCGTGTAGAAGGTCAGGATATCAGCGGCTGGTTTGTGGGTTTCGTGGAAACAGCAGAAAACACCTATTTCTTCGCCACGAATATCCAGTCGGAACATGACTCGGTCGGAAGCCGCGCGGCAGAGATTACTTTGTCTATCCTGTCCGACCTGGATGTCTGGCGGCAATAGCCCAGCGTTCCTCTACGCAAACAGGCTGATCAGAATGGCGCACACCAAACCGGTGCTACCTACGGTCGTCTCCACGATCGTCCATAATTTCAGCGTGGTTTTCTCATCAATCTCCAAAAGAGAATTGATCAGCCAGAAACCGGAGATAAATTCCGCGACGCCCGGCATGGAGGCCATGATCCCTTATTCCAATACCGGGGATTACTATGATCAGGCAGCCGATCATGTGAAAGCTTTTCTTAACCTCCCTTACCCGTGCCATCTGGAGCACAACTCCAAGGCAGCGGCTTATCTGTCCTACTGTTCCGCCAATGCCCTGGAGCACTCCGCCCAATTGCCAGTCAAAGAATTTTTCCCGCTGTTAAGGGAAGAAACTCCTCCCGATCATCATATGCGGATACCTTGCCCCATATTTTACAGAGGAAGATATCGCATATCTCCTGGCGCGCATCAATGCGGCCACACCATTTCAATTAAGCAGGGAGCACATCTTTGTGGGAACCCACGGACAGTATACTCCCGCGGTCGGAGCAGCCTTGTTTTTCGTAGACCAATTCATCAGGTCTGTCTGAAGGTCTCTTCTAGAGATTCTTCTAACAGATTCGTCAAACTTTTAAGGCCGATCCCGATAGTGGAAGTATTGTGCAGGATCGCAGCCGTATTGGGAGTGATCACTCCTGTGACTCCCAGTCCCAGGATACCGGAATTGATCCCTACGATCGCTCGATAATTCCCATGGATCCGCTTCATCAGGCCAGCGCTCAGTTTCCTGAGCCTTACCAGACTGTAGAGATCTTCCCCGGAGATCATCACATCCGCGATCTCCCGGGCGATCTGGGCTCCTTCACTCATAGCGATACCCGTATCCGCCGCCGACAGCGCCGGAGAGTCGTTGATCCCGTCCCCCACCATGATGACCTTATGGCCGGCTTTCTTTTCTTTCTCCACGAATCCAGCTTTATCTTCCGGCAGGACTTCCGCGTAATACTGGTCCACGCCGGTCTTGGCCGCGATGGCTCGGGCCGTCTTCTCGCTGTCCCCGGTCATCATCACCACTTTCCGGATGCCGCATTCCTTTAACTGACGCACCACATCCGCCGCCTCTTCCCGCAGAGGGTCAGCGATGGTAATGACTGCTGCCAGCTCGCCGCCTTTCGCCAGGTAGAGATAAGAGTATTCTTCCGGAAGATGCTCCAGCATTACCCGGTATTCCTCCGGGATATGGATTTTCTCATCCTCGAAGATAAAATGGGCGCTCCCGATCAGAATCCGCTCGTCACCTACGCTGGTGGCGATTCCGTGGGCCACCACATACTCCACTTTGCTGTGTAGTTCATCATGGCGCAACCCCTTCTCTACAGCCTTCGCCACCACCGCGTTGGCGATGGAATGGGGGAAATGTTCCTCCAGGCAGGCCGCAAGCCGCAGCATCTCATCCGCGTTTTCTTCACAGGTAGACACCACATCTATGACGGTGGGCTGTGCCTTCGTCATGGTTCCTGTCTTGTCAAATACAATGGTGTCAGCTTCCGCTACCGCTTCCAAGAATTTGCCGCCTTTTACCACGATGCCGTGATCGGAGCATTCCCGCATGGCGGAAAGCACGGATACCGGCATGGCCAGCTTCAGCGCGCAGGAATAATCCACCATCAGCACGGACAGGGCTTTGGTCACATTCCGGGTCAGAAGGTAGGTCAGGAACGTCCCCGCAAAGGTATAGGGCACCAGCTTGTCCGCCATATGCTCCGCTTTCGCCTCTACTGCTGATTTCAGCTTCTCCGACTCCTCGATCATATGGACGATCCGCTCGTAACGGGTATTTCCTTTTGACCCCTGCACCTTCAGGACCAGTTCGCCTTCCTCGATCACCGTTCCCGCGTAGACCTGCCGGCCTTCCTTCTTGGCTACCGGCACGGCTTCTCCGGTCAGAGAAGCCTGATTGACCATCGCCTCCCCTGAGACCACCACTCCATCCACAGGAATGGTCTCGCTGACCCGCACCAGAATCTCGTCTCCATTTTCCACAGACTCAAACGGTACCAATACCTCTTCTTCTCCCCGCTTCAGCCATACTTTGTCCACTTTCAGGGACATGCTCCTTGCCAGGTCGTCCACAGATTTCTTGTGGGTCCACTCTTCCATCAGGTCTCCCAGGCTCAGCATGAACATCACGGAACTTGCGGTGTCGAAATCCCGCCTCAGGATCGATACCAGGATCGCCGTGCCATCCAGGACCGCCACTTTGATCTGCCCTTTCAGCAGGCAGCGCAGTCCCGCCAGCACATACCGCCAGGACCGGAGGATGGCAAGGACCGTCCGGACAGGACAGGGCAGAAACAGCCGCTCAACCCCTTTCCGCACCACACAGGCTATGATCTTCTCCTTATAATACTGGTTCAGTTCTCTTCCCGTATTCTCCGGGACCAGCCCCCGCGCTTCCTCGCTGTGTGGATCCAGGTCTTTCACCGCCTGGAGTAGCGCGTTCCGGTCGCCATGGTATGCCACCGCCATGCTTCCCGTGCGCTCATACACTTTCACATCTGTCACATCTGGGACCTTCATCAGGGAATAGTACACCGCATCTGCCTCATGCACGTCAAAAGAACCCGATTCTGCCGCGAAACGGATTCTTCCTTGAATCTCATGAGCAATTCTGCATTTCATTTACTCGACCTCTTCCTGCTTCTGCTCTTCTTCTCTCTGACGGTTGATCTCTTTGGCTTCAGCCAGGACATCTTCCGCGTTCTCCTGCACCTTGGTGGTCGCCGCCATCACACACTCTTTTCCTCTTAAGCCGGCAGCCACCACATTGGTGTACACCTTCTTGGCGTCCTTGCTTCCCAGAATCTTGATACCGGCAGTTCCAAACAGGACGCCGGCTCCGAACAGTCCCAGGCCTTTCGCGTACTTTGCACAATCTTTTAACATATTGATCACCCTTTCTCATATGTGTATCTTGTATTCAATATACTTTACCACAGGAGCCGGCAATTGGCACACGCAAAATGCACTATTGAGAAAAATTGATCGGAATTGTCGTTTGGGTCGTGTTCTTTTTAAAAATACCACGACCCAGATTAAAAATACCCTGTCCCTTTTTGAATCATTTTCCGGTATATATGCAGATCTTCTTCTCCAAACACATCGACGATCACTTTAACTATATCGTCTGCCGCCAAAGTGGTAATATCCCCTGTCAGGGAGCGATCCGGTCTGGGTTGCGCAGCTCTGTCTACGGACAGCATTCTTCTGCCTTCGGCATGTCCTTGGGGTCACGATACCTTTATCTTCTATTTCTTCCTGCAGCCGCAGGTACTCTTCTCCCGTCTCTCTTGGCCAGCGCACATTCATCAGACTTCGCAGAAACCTGCGTTTTTCCTGATAGTCCTCTGGTTCCTGGAGCACGCCATAGCCTGGTTTTTCTCTTTTCAGTAGTTCTATCAGCCGGTCTACCTTGGCTTCACTGGTCATGTCTGTTTCTCACTCCTGTTTATAACATTTGTTTTCTTTCATTCTATCACGAAAGTATCATAAGGAGGAAACGATCCCACGCTTTATTTTCTCGTCCCTTTCCTGTTCCACGCCCCGGAAATCTCGCTGACCGTGGAAGTGATCACAAAGCAGATATCTATGAAGCCGTCCGGGGATATGGAGTATTTTTGCAAAATATGTAATAATATTATTAACTCAAGCATCCTTTACGTAAATTAAAATTGGAGGTGTCACACCTATGAACACACAGATCAAAGAACGGCTCAGCGCTCTGCGCGCCGCTATGAAGGCTCAGGGGCTTAGCGCCTATTATATTCCTACCGCTGACTATCACTTATCCGAATATGTGGGGGATCATTTCAAATTCCGGGCATGGATGTCCGGCTTTACCGGCTCTGCCGGAACTCTGGTGGTCCTGCCGGACCAGGCCGGACTTTGGACCGACGGACGGTATTTTCTTCAGGCAGAGGCACAGCTTGCGGAGACCGGCATCGATCTCTACAAAATGCAGCTTCCCAAAGTTCCCACCATCGAAGAATTCCTCTCCCAACATCTGAACGCGGGAGATCTGGTAGGCCTGGACGGCCGCACCGTCTCTGCCGCGGCTGGCAGAAGGCTGGCGGAAACGCTGGCCAAGAGATCCATCCAGCTTGATCCGTCCATCGACCTGGCAGACCAGCTCTGGACAGACCGGCCGGCACTGCCCCAGGAAAAAGTCTGGCGCTACGATATCGCCTATGCGGGAGAGACAGCCCGGGAGAAGCTTAGAAAGCTCCGGGAGAAAATGGCGGAGCTTATGGCGGATGTCCATATCATCTGCGCCCTGGACGAGATTGCCTGGCTCTTCAATCTGCGGGGAAGCGACGTGGACTACAATCCGGTCTTCCTGTCCTACGCCGTCATCGAGAAAGAAAGCGCTCACCTGTTCGTGGACGAGGATAAATTATCCCCTGAGATTTGTTCCTGCCTGGAAGAAATAGATGTAAAACTTCATCCTTATGACGAGATTTATACTACCGCCGGGACCTATGGCAGCCGGCATAAGATCCTGATCTCGGAAAATAAGCTGAATTACCGGCTCTGCCAGATCCTCAAGGACACCGGTGCTAAGCTGATCGACCGCCCGGACCCGGTCCAGAGTCTGAAAGCGGTGAAAAACGATGTCGAGATCCGTCAGACCAGATCCGCCCACTTAACGGACGGCCTGATCATGACCCGATTTATGAAGTGGTTGAAAGAGACCGTCCAGACCGAAACTCTGACGGAGGCTTCCGCCGCCGCTCACTTGGACGCCATGCGCCAAGATGCGCCCGGCAGTCTCGGGCTGAGTTTTGAGACTATCGCCGGCTACGGCCCCCATGGCGCCATCGTCCACTACGCGGTCAGCGAGGAATCCGACATTCCTCTGGAACCTTGCGGATTATTCCTGGTGGATTCCGGCGGCCAGTATCTGGAGGGGACCACAGACATCACCCGCACCTTTGCCCTCGGGCCGGTCACCGATGAGGAAAAACGGCATTTCACCCTGGTCCTGCGGTGTATGCTGAACCTGATGTACGCCGTTTTCCCGGAAGGCGTCTTCTGCCACAGTCTGGATGTCCTGGCCAGAACACCCCTCTGGGAACATGGACTGGACTTTCTCCACGGCACCGGCCACGGAGTGGGACATCTGCTCAATGTCCACGAAGGCCCCAACAATTTCTTCTGGAAGCTGCGGGAAGGGGCCGCTCCAGTGGTTCTTGCTCCGGGTATGGTGACCACCGACGAACCTGGCGTCTACCTTGACGGGAAGCACGGCATCCGCCTGGAAAATGAACTGCTCTGCCAGAAGAAAGAGGAAACAGAATTTGGAACCTTCTTGTGCTTCGAGCCTCTCACGCTGGCGCCCATCGATCTGGACGCCGTTGACGTCTCACTCCTTACCGATCTGGACCGCCAGCGGCTGAACGCCTACCACCGGAAGGTGTTTCAGATGCTCTCCCCAGAACTGGATGCGGATGAGCGGGACTGGCTCCTGAAATATACACGGGAAATCTGATTTTCCGGTTGTGGAGCTGGCCCGGTTATGCTATAATTTCTATAACTGTACTGATCACAAAGGGTAACACCTGCGGGAGAAGGCGGCTGGATTCAAACGATATTCCAAACAGGGGGAAAGCCTCTGTTTATTCTGGACCCGACGCCGTGCGCGCGGGTCCTTTTTCTATGGTTGCCGCCCGGTTCCCAGAATGGGAAACCAGGGCCCCATCCTGACTGCGAGGTGATATATGTGGATGATCTGCGCCCCCTCCTCTATCGGCTGAGGGACCAGCGTACTCTTACAAAAGAAGAATGGACCGCTCTCATCGGCGGGCGGACCCCGGAATTGGCGGAAGAGCTTTTTTCCCTGGCGCGCCGGGAACGGCATACCTGGTACGGCCATGATATTTATATCCGGGGACTGATCGAATTCACTAATTACTGTAAGAATGACTGTCTCTACTGCGGCATCCGCAGGAGCAACGCCAACGCCTCCCGGTATCGGCTTTCAAAGGAAGAGATCCTTTCCTGCTGCCGGCTCGGGTATGAGCTTGGCTTTCGCACCTTCGTCCTCCAGGGCGGGGAAGACGGGTATTTCACAGATGACCGGATGGTGGACCTGATCGGGGCCATCAAGGAGCAGTATCCCGACTGCGCGCTGACCTTATCCATCGGCGAGAAATCTTACGATTCCTATCGGGCCTATTTTGAGGCGGGGGCGGACCGGTATCTGCTGCGCCACGAGACCTTTAACGGGGGCCATTATGCCAGGCTCCATCCCCCGTCTCTGACGGCCAGTAACCGGCAGGAATGTCTCTGGGATCTGAAACGCATCGGTTACCAGGTGGGAACCGGATTCATGGTAGGGTCCCCCTTCCAGACCCCGGAACTGTTGGCGGAGGATCTGCTCTTTATCCAAAAACTGCAGCCTCAGATGGTGGGGATCGGACCGTTCATCCCACACCATGACACTCCATTTGCCAGGGAACCGGCAGGTACACTGGAGCTGACCTTATTTCTTCTGGGCCTTCTCAGACTTATGCTTCCAAAGGTCCTGCTTCCGGCCACCACCGCCCTTGGCACCATCCATCCCAGGGGGCGGGAGCTGGGGATCCTGGCCGGGGCCAATGTGGTCATGCCAAATCTGTCGCCCACAGAAGTGCGGGGCAGTTATCTTCTCTACGACAACAAGATCTGCACCGATGAAGAAGCGGCGGAATGCCGGGTTCTTTTGGAAAAACAGATGTCGACCATCGGCTACCAGGTGGTCACCGCCCGTGGAGATTCCAAGCTGTGACAGCGCATACTGGCGTTTGGAGAACGGACGCCTGACAATACATTTTTCAAGCAAATTATTTTGTAAAAGGAGGAAAACACCTATGTATGATGTAAACTCAAAACACGCGGACGATTTTATCAACCATGAGGAAATCCTGGAAACCTTGGCCTATGCTGACGCAAACAAAAACAATAAAGAACTGATCGAATCCCTGATCGAGAAAGCTTCTCTGCGCAAGGGGCTTTCCCACCGGGAGGCTTCTGTTCTTCTGGTCTGTCAAGACGAGGAGCTAAACCAGAAGATCTATAAGCTGGCGGAACAGATCAAGAAGGATTTCTATGGGAACCGAATCGTGTTATTTGCGCCCCTTTATCTCTCCAACTACTGCATCAATGGCTGTACTTACTGCCCCTATCACATGAAAAATAAACATATCGCCCGTAAGAAGCTGTCCCAGGAGGAGATCCGCCGGGAAGTCATCGCCCTTCAGGATATGGGGCATAAGCGGCTGGCGTTGGAGGCCGGCGAGGATCCGGTGCATAACACCATGGAGTACTACCTGGATTCTATCAACACGATCTACAGCATCAAGCATAAAAATGGAGCGATCCGCCGGGTAAATATCAATATCGCGGCAACTACCGTAGACAATTACCGGCTGCTCAAAGAGGCAGGCATCGGAACCTACATTTTATTCCAGGAGACCTATCACAAAGAAAGCTATCTGGAACTCCATCCTACCGGGCCAAAGCATGACTATAATTATCATACAGAGGCAATGGACCGGGCAATGGAAGGCGGTATCGACGACGTGGGCATCGGCGTGCTCTTTGGCCTGGACAAATACCGATATGAATTTGCCGGCCTTCTGATGCACGCGGAGCACCTGGAAGCCGCGTTCGGCGTAGGCCCCCACACCATCAGCGTCCCCAGGCTTCGGAACGCGGATGACATCGACGCCAGTGCCTTTACCAATGGCATCGATGACGATACCTTCGCCAAGCTGGTAGCCTGCATCCGCATCGCCGTACCTTACACCGGCATGATCATTTCCACAAGAGAGAGCCAGAAAGTCCGGGAGCGGGTGCTCCACCTTGGCATCTCCCAGATCAGCGGCGGCTCCCGCACCAGCGTGGGCGGATATGTGGATCCAGAGCCAGAAGAAGAAAATTCCGCTCAGTTTGATGTGATCGATAACCGGACCTTAGACGAAGTAGTCCGCTGGCTTATGGAAATGGACTACATTCCCAGCTTCTGCACCGCCTGCTATCGGGCCGGACGGACCGGCGACCGTTTCATGTCCCTGTGCAAGAGCGGCCAGATCCAGAACTGCTGCCACCCCAACGCATTGATGACACTGGAAGAATATCTGATGGACTACGCCTCCCCGGCGACAAAAGCCATCGGTGATAAACTGATCGATAAAGAAGTGCTGAACGTGCCGAACGAAAAAGTACGGGCAACAGTAGAAGAAAATCTGCGGCTGATCCGGGAAAATAACCGGCGGGATTTCCGGTTTTAATGAATTGGGGACGTAGCAAAATGAAGGTTTACTACGTCCCCAATTGACTTTTGCCCTGTACCTAATCGTCAGATGCCCTGTACCTTTTTGACATAATGAAAGGAGTTTTCTTATGAGTTTAAATACCACACCTTCTGCTGAACGCACCCACATCGGGATTTTCGGCCGGAGAAACGCCGGAAAATCCAGTCTAATCAACGCTCTCACTGGTCAGAGTTTAGCTATCGTCTCGGAAGTCAAAGGCACTACCACCGATCCGGTCCTAAAGGCCATGGAACTCCTGCCCCTTGGCCCTGTCGTTATGATCGATACTCCCGGTCTGGATGATGAGGGTGATCTGGGAGCTCTGCGTATACAAAAAGCTTATCAAATTTTAAACAAAACAGATATTGCCATTTTGGTGATCGATGGTACAGCCACTCCATCCCAAGCGGATCTAGACATTCTCTCCCGCATTCAAAAGAAGGAAATTCCATTTCTTGTGGTCTTAAACAAGGAGGATTTAATTTCCTCCCCAGAAACAACCGTCAAAAAAGCGGCAGATTTTCTCCAGGTTCCAGCGGAAAAACTATTTTTGGCTAGCGCTTCCAGCGGTTCCCACATTCAGGAATTAAAGGAGTCTATTGCCCGTCTCGTTCCGGAAGAAGACCAAACCCGCAGGATTGTGGCTGATCTTGTTAACCCTTTGGATTTTGTCATCCTTGTGGTCCCCATTGACAGCGCAGCTCCAAAGGGGCGGTTGATTCTGCCCCAGCAGCAGACCATCCGAGATCTTCTGGAAACTGGCGCTGTCTCCATCGTGGTGCGCGAAAGCGAGCTTGCAAACACTCTGGCAAAGCTTGGCCGCAGGCCGAACCTGGTCATTACCGATAGTCAGGCATTTCAGGAGGTGGCCTCCATCGTTCCAAACGACATCCCATTGACTTCATTCTCCATTCTATTTGCCCGGTATAAAGGGAATCTGGAACTTCTGGCCACTGGCGCCAAAACCCTTGATTCTCTGGAAGACGGGGATCATATTTTGATTTCCGAGGGCTGTACTCACCACCGCCAATGCGAAGATATCGGGACCGTCAAGCTCCCTCGCTGGATCCGTACACATACCGGGAAGAAGCTGAACTTTGATTTTACCAGCGGAACCGAATTCCCACTGGATCTTCAACGCTATCGTCTCATCATCCACTGCGGCGGCTGCACCCTTAATGAACGCGAGATGAAATATCGCCTGAAATGTGCGGAAGACGCTGGTGTTCCTTTAACCAACTACGGGACTACCATTGCGTATATGAAGGGGATCCTGGCACGCAGTCTGGAAATCTTCTCCTGATCATTCAAAAAGGTACAGGGCAAAAGTTAATTTGGGACGTAGTAAAATTGAAATTTACTACGTCCCAAATTAAAGAATTCTTCAGATTTACTAAAAATCTTTTTCAGTTTTCTCCCCTATAATCGAATTATCAAATGATTCGAGGGGGATTTCTCATGAAAATGTACGCAAATGAAAAAAGCAGCGCCGTCCTTTCCATCTACCCATTTTCTGAGATTGGCTTTGAACGGTCTTACAGTTTTTCGTCGTTATGTTTCATCTTTTTCTCTTTTTCTATGGCTGGATGGCTATGGGAAGTGTTTTTACATATCATCATTGACGGCAGATTTATCAACCGGGGCGTTTTATTCGGCCCCTGGCTGCCAATCTACGGTTGCGGCAGTGTTCTGATCCTTTTAGTCCTTAAACGCTGGCGCAGCCAGCCCTTACGCACATTTGGCCTGATTCTTCTGTTATGTGGCACTTTGGAATATTTCTCCGGACTATTCCTGGAGACTTTTTTCCACGCAAAATGGTGGGATTACTCAGATATGATTCTGAATCTCCACGGCCGGGTATGCCTGGAAGGCCTTATCATCTTTGGTATCGGAGGCCTGGTGCTGATCTATTTCGCCGCTCCGAGAATGGATAGCTGGTTCCAGAAACTTGCTCCAAAAGCAAAGATTTTCCTATGCTGGATCTTCTCCGCTCTATTTCTTTTTGACCTGATCCGTTCTATTTTGGCTCCCAACATGGGCTTTGGAATTACAGCCTGAAATTTCAGTTCTGCTCATCCCATACCATAAACGCCCCTACCATGCTCCTTGCATCTGCCTCCATTGCGGCTTTAGCCATTTCCGCAAATCCAAGCCGGAGCGCGTGATAAGTAGCCATATGTTGTCTCACCACCCCTGTCAGGATCCTCTGCAGATCCTCATGTTTTAACGCATGATACAGCGAGTTTCGATAATAAAAAATTCTTCCCTCGATTTTCTGATACATTTCCTGCATCAGCCGATTCCGGCTTGCCTGGATAATAAGAGCGTGGAAATGATGGTCGCAGATGGAATGTTCCAAGACATCTGAAGTCTTCTTTCCCCTGCTGGCCTTCTGATATCTGGTGATCCAATGTTTTAATTCTTCCAATTCCTTCTCTGTAATCAGAGATGCCGCCAGATACGCCGCATATTCTTCCTCCACCAGCCGGGCAAGCGCGTTTCGCACCGGAGTCCGGCTGACTCCAAGGTCTTCCGAGATCTTACTTTCGTTTAATTTTGAACCAGGGGCAATACGCAGCCCAATAATCTCCATCCGCAAAGCCTGATAAATAATATCTTTCAGATGCAGAAACGGATTTTCCTTCATCATGTGACTGCAGGCTCTTTTTATCCATACGCATCCCCTCTTTTCCCATTTTGTCTTAACCTTAAATCAAAAAGAAATATGTGTCTATCCGAAAACATTTCTTTCCTCTTGACTTTTGCCCTGTACCCAAACTACACTTTTATCTGCTCCATCACCGCTCCGATGGGCGCCGCGATGGTCAATTCTGCTCCTACTTCTCTTGCTGTGGCGCTTTTATTGATCACCACCAGGTGTTTTCCATGGAAATAATCAATAAATCCGGCTGCCGGATAGACCACCAGGGAGGTACCGCCGATGATCAGCGTATCCGCCTGGCTGATCGCCTGGATGCTTTTCTCGATCAGGCTGGAATCCAGGCTTTCTTCGTAGAGTACCACGTCTGGCTTGATCACTCCGCCGCACTGACACCGGGGAACTCCCTCGCTGTTCTTTACATAGGCGGCATCGTAGAATTTCCCGCATTTCTGGCAGTAATTCCGGGTGATGCTGCCGTGGATCTCATAGACTTCCTGACTTCCCGCCGCCTGATGCAGGCCGTCGATGTTCTGAGTAATGACCGCCGTAAGTTTCCCAGCACTCTCTAACTGGGCCAGTTTGATGTGGGCCGGGTTGGGCTTTGCCTCCAGAAACATCATTTTGCTTTTATAAAATTCATAGAAGGCTTCTGTATCCCGCACAAAGAAACTGTGGCTGACGATCTGCTCCGGCGAATACCGGTATTTCTGGTGGTAGATCCCATCCGCGCTGCGGAAATCCGGTATCCCGCTTTCCGTGGAAACTCCCGCGCCTCCAAAGAACACGATCCGCTGGCTGTCGTCAATGATCTCCTGTAATCTTGCCGCTTCTTCCTCATACATCAGACATTCCTCCTATCTCGTCCATGGCTGTCTTTCTGGCTGTAGCCGGTGAAAAATTCTGTCAGCGCGTCCAGGGTCTTCACCAGGACAGGCAGTTCCTCCTTATCCAGTTTCTCCAGGATCGCCTGGGTCATCTGCCGATGGTAGTCCTCGTGATGGCGGTAGGCCCGGACCCCTTTCTCCGTGAGACTGACAAAGACCACTCTGCGGTCTTCCTCGCTCCTGCGGCGCTGGGCGTACATCTTATTGACCAGGCTGTTGACCGATGTGGTAAGGGTCCCCACTGTGATATTCAGTTTTTTCGCGATCGAGGACATATTCCTGCCTTCGCCCAGGCCGATGGCCTCGATCACATGCATGTCGTTGTTGGTCAGATCCTTAAATTCTTCCGTGATGATAGCCTTCTCTTCCAGCTCCCAGATCTCATTGATCAGATTTACCAACACGTCATTGATTACCTTGTACGCTTCATCCATTGTCCGCCGTCCTTCCCTGTTACGCCTTATCCTGCACTTCTATTATACGCTTCCCGGAAGCGGGGAAGCAATCCCTTCTTTCACCGTTTTGGACACACGCTTCCTAAAAACAAAGAAGCGATCACTTCGCTCACCGTTTTCAGCCGCTTTGCTCTCCAGGCATCCGCCCCGCAGAACAGTAGTCCATGGTCCACATCTCCCTTGGCCGCGCAGATCAGCGCGTCTGTGATACAATATGGAATGTGGGCGGGATCGCATTTCTGGAGGCAGCCGTGGCAGGGAGAATGAGGAATCTGCTCCCCTGCCATGACCCGCTCCATAAATGGATTGCGGATGGCCCGTCCCGGCATCCCCACCGGGCTTTTCACGATCATGATATCCTCTTTCTCCGCTTTCAGATAGGCTTCCTTATAACGAATATCCGCATCGCACTCCACGGTGGTGACAAATCTTGTCGCCACCTGAATGGCATCCGCCCCCAGGGAAAACGCGCGGGCCGCCTCTTCTGCTGTGGAGATTCCTCCGGCCAGAGCCACCGGGATCTTCCTTGCGGCCTCCGCCTCGTATTCCCGTACTGCCCGCAGGATATGCCCGATTTCCTCTTCATAAGATAACTGGCCCCCGCCGGCCCCTTCATCCGCTCCATATCCATAGGCCGCCAGCTGCGGGCCGGTAAATCCCAGGTGGCCGCCGGCGCGGGGTCCTTCGATGACCAGAAGGTCTGGAAGCCTGTGATATTTTCGCATCCAGTATTTCAAGATCAGTCTTGCTGATTTTTCCGTGGAAACGATGGGCGCGAGCTTCACCTGTGAACCAGCCGCGAATTTCGGCAGGTCCGCAGGCACCCCGGCCCCGGAGATGATGATGTCCGCCCCCGCCTTGACCGCCGCCTTCACGTATGCTTCATAATGGCGCATGGCTGCCATAATGTTGAAGCCGATGATCCCTTCCGGCGCGATCGCCCTGGCCTTCTCATACTCCTGCTTCACGGCCCTTAAGTTAGCCTGGTGGGGCGCCCTGTCAAAATCCGGCTCCCGATAACCAATCTGGGCGGCAGAGATGATCCCTATGCCGCCCTCTTTCGCAACCGCCCCGGCCAGACCGCCAAGGCTGATCCCAATGCCCATTCCCCCCTGAATGAGCGGGATCTCTGCTTCCATATTCCCAATCTGCAATGGTTTTAATTCCATAGTCCTCTCCTATTCTGGCGGCACTTCCCGCCAGCCTTGAGCCAATCTGATCTACAACCTGCGGAATCTCTCGTACCGGCGCCTGGCCAGCTCTTCCCCTGTCAAATGAGCGGAATTTTCCAGAAACCGCCCGATCTCCCGCTCCATCGGACCTGTGACCTCTTTTAAATTCTGCACGGTGTAATGGGCCGGCTCTGAAAATACTTTTTCCACGATCCCCATCTCAAACAGATCCCGGGCCGTCAGACGCATGACTTCCGCCGCTTCCTTGGCCTTCGAGCTGTCCTTCCACAGGATGCTGGCAAAGCCTTCCGGCGACAAGATCGAGTAAATGGAGTTCTCCAGCATCCAGACTTGATCTGCCGTTGCCATGGCGAGCGCGCCGCCGCTGCCACCCTCTCCGATGATGATGGACAATACCGGCACTGTTAAGCCTGACATCTCGTAAATATTTCTGGCGATCGCCTCTCCCTGGCCCCGTTCTTCCGCCTCCAGCCCGCAGAAGGCCCCCGGCGTATCTACGAAACAGATCACCGGCCGGCCAAATTTCTCCGCCTGTTTCATCAGTCTCAGAGCCTTGCGGTAACCGTCCGGGGATGGCATTCCAAAACTGCGCTCAATATTTTCCTTGGTGTTGGTCCCTTTCGCCTGGGCGATCACCGTCACCGGCCTTCCATGAAAACGGGCAATGCCGCCGATGATTGCTTTATCATCGGCAAAATACCGGTCTCCGTGGAATTCCATAAAGTCTGTGAATAACGCTCCGATATAATCGCTTCCCACCGGGCGGTCCTTCATCCGCGAGATCTGCACCCGGTCCCAGGCGTCTGCCACCTGATTATGGACAGATGCGGTCTCCTGGGGGGCTTCCCCACGGAAATGGCCGCTTCCATCTGCCTGCCCCATCTCCTGCTTTTCGTGCAGCTTCAGGATCCTGGCTAACGTTTCCTTGAGCTGGGGCCGTTCTACGATCTCATCGATAAATCCATGCTCCAGCAGGAATTCCGACCGCTGGAACCCTTTGGGCAGCTTCTGGCCGATGGTCTGTTCGATCACTCTTGGTCCGGCGAATCCGATCAGAGCCTTTGGCTCCGCCAGGATCACATCGCCCAGCATGGCGAAACTGGCCGTCACGCCGCCGGTAGTTGGGTCTGTCAGCACGCTGATGTAGAGAAGACCCGCATCACTGTGACGCTTCAGCGCCGCGGAAGTCTTGGCCATCTGCATAAGGGACGTGATGCCTTCCTGCATCCGGGCGCCGCCGGAACAGGCAAATAAAATGACCGGAAGCTTTTCCTCGGTGGCCCGCTCCACCGCTCGGGCGATCTTCTCGCCGACCACCTGGCCCATGCTGGCCATGAGGAAGCGGCCGTCGCACACACCGATGACCACGGGCGAGCCGTCAATGCTGGCCTTCCCGGTGATCACCGCCTCGTCTAGCTTCGTCTTCTCCTGGAGCGCGGCAAGCTTCTCCTCGTAGCCCTTATAATGGAGCGGATTCTGGGTGGTCAGTCCTTTATCCCACTCTTCAAAACTTCCCTCATCCGTCACCATCTCAATGCGGCGGTAGGCGTGGACTCGGAAATATCCGCCGCATTTGGGACAGATATAGCAGCCCTGTCTCACATCCTCCGCAATGATCGCGCCGCCACATTTATTACATTTCCTAAGAAGCCCTTCCGGCACCTCCGGTCTGCTCCCGCCCAGAGAAATGTAGGATTTCCTGGCAGAAGACAGCCGGGTTTTCTTGAACACATTATCTAATTTCATTTACGCGTCACCCTTGCATTTTTTCAATGAATTCAATGTCAACATCCCCGGAAATGAAGTCCGGGTGGTTTACGATCTCATACTGATAATCCACGTTGGTGTCGATGCCTTCGATGATCACCTCGCCTAAGGCGCTTTGCATCTTGCGGATGGCCTCATCCCGGTTCTTCGCCCACACGATCAGCTTCGCCACCATGGAATCATAGTAGGGCGGGATCGTATAGCCGCTGTAGATCGCGGAATCAATGCGGATGCCTTTGCCCCCCGGCAGGTACATATCCTGTATCGTGCCTGGGGAAGGGCGAAATCCCTTGGCTGGATTCTCCGCGTTGATCCGGCACTCGATGGCATGGCCGCTTAAGTGGACCTCATCCTGAGTATAGGAAAGCTTTCTCCCGGACGCGATGCGAATCTGCTCTTTCACCAGATCGATCCCGGTCACCCATTCTGTCACCGGGTGCTCCACCTGAATCCGGGTATTCATTTCCATAAAATAGAAATTCCCGTTCTTTTCCAGGAGAAATTCGATGGTTCCGGCGTTTTCATATCCGGCCGCCTTCGCCGCCCGGACCGCCGCATCCCCCATCTTCTGGCGCAGTTCCTCTGTCAGGGCGATGGAGGGCGCTTCCTCGATCATTTTCTGGTGGTTCCTCTGGATCGAGCAGTCCCGTTCCCCCAGGTGGATCACATTTCCGTAGGAATCCGCCAGGATCTGGAACTCGATGTGTCTGGGATGCTCCACAAAATGTTCGATGTACATAGTATTGTCGCCAAAGGCCATCTGGGTTTCCTTCTGAGCCGTCTGAAAGCTGTTCTCGAAATCCTCCGGCGCTTTCGCCACCCGCATCCCTTTTCCGCCGCCTCCAAGAGCCGCCTTGATGATCACTGGGTAGCCGATCTCTTCCGCGATCCTGGCTCCTTCCCCGGCGTCATAGACTGCCTCCCTGCTGCCCGGGATCACCGGCACACCAGCGGCCATCATAGTATTTCTGGCCTCCTGCTTGTTGCCAAGCTTGGCGATCACATCCGACTTGGGGCCGATAAAGGTAATGTTGCACTGCTCACACAGCTCCGCAAATTTACTATTTTCCGAAAGAAAGCCAAACCCCGGATGGATGGCGTCCGCGCCGGTGATGATCGTGGCGCTGATGATCCGGTCCATGCTCAGATAACTTTCACTGGAAGGCGCCGGCCCGATGCAGATCGCCTCGTCCGCCAGCTTCGTATGGAGGGCTTCCCGGTCCGCTTCCGAGTAGACTGCCACCGTCTCGATGCCCATTTCCCGACAGGCACGGATGATCCGCACCGCGATCTCGCCCCGGTTGGCGATTAAAACTTTCTTGATCATATCCTTCACCTATCCGATCATAAAGGTCAGTTCCGCGCTGACCACCGTCTTGCCGTCCACGCTGGCAACTGCCTCGCCAACACCCACCGGACCTTTCTGTTTGATGATCTTCGTCTCCAGGCGCACCTTGTCGCCAGGCACGATCTTGCCCTTGAATTTACATTTGTTGATGCCGCCAAAATAAGCGATCTTACCCTTATTTTCCTCAACACTCAAGATAGCCACCGCGCCCACCTGGGCCAGGGCCTCCACCGTCAGGACCCCCGGCATCACCGGTTCTTTCGGAAAATGCCCGGCAAAAAAATCCTCCCGGTAAGACACACACTTGTAGCCCACCGCAAACTGTCCCGGTTCATAATCCTCGATGTAGTCCACCAGCAGAAACGGATGGCGATGCGGGATGATCTCCTTGATCTGATTGATATCTAAATGGTTCATAATCTTGCCTCCTCGTATTGGGGACGTAGCCTTTTGCAAAAGGGCTACGTCCCCAATTAACATTTAGGGTGTACCTTTTTGGCATTTGCCCTGTACCCATTTAATCGATGCGAAAGAGCGGCTGGCCATATTCCACCGGCTGGCCGTTTTCCACCAGGATTTCTGCCACGGTTCCGTCGTAATCGCTCTCGATCTCGTTCATCAGCTTCATGGCTTCTACGATCGCCAGTGTCTGGCCTTTCTTCACAGCGCTCCCTACACTCACGAAGGGCTCCGCGTCTTCTGCTGGCGCCGCGTAGAAGGTACCTACCAGCGGGGATTCTATGATCTTCCCTGGCTTGGGCACCTCTTGCTGTCCCTCTAAGGAGCCCGGCGCCGATGCCTCCGGATGTTCCCCCAAGGTACCTGGCGCCGGCGCCACCGGATGCGCTGGCGTTGCCGGAAAACCTGACATCACCGGCGCAGACACCAGTTTTACCTTGCCATCCTGCTTTGTCATCTGTATTTTTACGCCTTTTTCCTCATATTTCAATCCGGTCAGTTCAGACGCGGACACTGTCTCGATCAATTTTATCAGATTCTCAAATTCCATTTTTCCCATCCTCTCTGTGCCGGCTGAATTTTCTCTGCCGCTTTCAGCAGTCGGTCCGTCCATCTTTTTCATGATCCGTCTGTCAGTCTTCATATCTCTTCAATAGCAGCGTGGCGTTGTGGCCGCCAAATCCGAGGGAATTGGTCAGCGCGCAGCGGATCTCTTTTTCCACCGGCGCCCCGATCGCGTAGTTCAGATCACAATCCTCATCTGCCTCCCGTGTCCCCATCGTCTGGTGGATAAATCCATCCTGGATCGCCTTCACGCAGGTGATAAACTCCACGCCGCCGGCCGCGCCCAGAAGGTGGCCGATCATCGACTTGGTGGAGTTGATGACCACCGCTTCCGCCGCTTCTCCAAAGGCCGCCTTGATGGCCCTGGTCTCAAACAGATCGTTGTGATGGGTGCTGGTCCCGTGGGCGTTGATGTAATCCACATCCCCAGGGGTGATCCCACCTTCTTCCATAGCCAGGGTCATCGCTTTCGCCGCCCCGCTTCCGTCTTCCGCGGGTGACGTGATATGGTAGGCGTCCCCTGTGGCTCCATAGCCGGCCAGCTCCGCATAGATCTTGGCTCCCCGCTTCTTTGCGTGCTCCAGTTCTTCCAAAACTACAACGCCCGCTCCTTCTCCCAGCACGAACCCGTTCCGATCCTTGTCAAAGGGGATGGAGGCCCGCAGAGGGTCTTCGGTGGTGGACAGAGCGGTCAGACTGGTAAATCCCGCCACTCCGGTTGGGCAGATACAGCTCTCCGTTCCACCTGCCAGCATGATATCCGCGTCCCCGTACTGGATCGCCCGCAGCGCATCGCCGATGCAGTTGGTCCCAGAGGCGCAGGCCGTCACCACGCTGGTGCATTTCCCCTTGAAGCCAAGCTGTATGGAAATGTTTCCGGCCGCCATATTGGAGATCATCAACGGCACCATCAGAGGATTGACCCTGGATGGACCCTTTGTCATAATCTTCTCGTATTCCCGCTCTACTTCCTGGAGGCTTCCGATGCCTGACCCTACGATCACACCGGCCCGGAACGGGTCTTCCTTCCCAATATCCAGACCAGAATCTTCATAGGCTTCTATGGCCGCCGCCACCGCATACTGGGAAAATGTCTCCATCCGGCGGGCCGACTTGAAATCCATCCGCTCTTTTGCCACAAATCCTTTGACCTCAGCCGCCACTTTGACCTTGTAATCCGTGGTATCAAATTTGGTGATCTCTCCGATGCCGACTTTCCCTTCCCGGATGCCGGCCCAGAATTCTTCCACCGTATTTCCGATAGGGGTCACTGCCCCAAGTCCAGTCACTACGACCCTTCTCTTCATATCCTCGTCTCCTTATACTCGAACTCCTACATTACCATTCCGCCATCTACATGAAGCACCTGTCCGGTAATATACCCTGCCGCCTCTGACGCCAGAAATGCCACCGCCGCCGCCACGTCTTCCGGCTTTCCAAAGGTTCCCAGAGGAACTCCTGCGATCGCGCCTTCCTTCACCTTATCTGACAGCACGCTGGTCATGTCTGTCTCGATAAATCCCGGCGCCACCGCGTTCACTGTAATACCGCGGGAAGCCAGCTCCTTCGCCGCCGATTTGGTAAGGCCGATGACGCCTGCCTTGGAAGCGGCATAGTTGGCCTGCCCGGCATTTCCGGCTACTCCTACCACAGAAGACAGGTTAATGATCCTGCCGCTTTTCTGGCGGAGCATCTGGCGGGAGGCAAACCGGATCGTGTGAAATACTCCCTTTAAGTTTGTACCGATCACCTGGTCAAAATCTTCTTCCGACATTTTCATCAGAAGCCCGTCACGGGTGATCCCCGCGTTATTTACCAGAATGTCCAGTCTTCCATATTCCTTTATGACCTTCTGGATAAACACCTCACACTGCGCGTAATCTGCCACATTACACTGATATACTGCCGCCTGTCCGCCGGCATCCGCGATCTCCTGCCTGACCTCTTCTGCCTTCTCTTTTGATCCGTTGTAGTTGATGACCACCGTGGCTCCTTCCTGGGCCAGGCGGATGGCAATAGCTCTGCCGATCCCCCTGGAAGCGCCTGTCACAACCGCGATCTTCTCCGCCGCCATAATACTCCTTCCCGAAATCTCCCGATCTCCCCGGAAGATTTCTTCTCTGCTTTAATCCTGTTTCAAACTTTCTCTGACCTTCTCTACGTCATCCCATGTGCCGATGTTGTAAACCTTCACGTTTCGGTCGATCTTCTTCAGGAATCCGGCCAGCGTCCTGCCAGGCCCGATCTCAATAAACCTATCTGTCCCGTCGGCGATCATCGTCTCCACACTCTGCATCCACCGCACCGGCGAGCTGACCTGTTCTGCCAGCAGTTCTTTTGTTTCCCGGATATCCTCTACCTTCTGCGCTGTCACATTGGTGACATAAGGAATCCGAAGGGGATGTAACTCTACTCCTTCTAATTCCGCCGCCAGTTCCTTTCCTGCCGGCTCAAGAAGGGGCGAATGGAAGGGTCCGCTGACATTCAGCATGATCGTCCGTTTTGCCCCGGCTTCTCTTAATTTCTCCGCGGCCGCTTCCACACTCTTTGTCTTCCCGGTGATCACAATCTGTCCCGGGCAGTTGTAGTTTGCGATGGTCACATCGTCCATGCCCGCCAGCACTTCCTCGATCTTCTCCGCCTCAAGGGCCATTACCGCGCACATGGCTCCCACTCCCGCGGGAACGGTATTCTGCATAAGGATCCCTCTCTTGCGCACCAGGCGGATGGCGTCCATGGCGTCCATCCCGCCGGCCGCCGCGATCGCCGCATACTCTCCCAGACTTAATCCCGCCGTGATATCCGGCGTGATCCCCTGCTCCTTTACCACCTCTGTCATAGCCAGACAGGTGGTGACCAGAGCCGCCTGTGTATATTCTGTAAGGTCAAGCTTGTCATTTTCCTCGAAGCACAGCTCTTTCATATCCAGCCCCAGGATTTCTCCCGCCTGGTCGTAAATCTCCCGGACAAGTGGACTGTTTTCATAAAAATCCTGCCCCATGCCTGCCTTCTGAGCGCCCTGCCCTGGGTAGATAAAAGCAATCTTACTCATAAAAACCTGTTCCTCCTATCAGCGCGTCCGTTTCCTTCACCAGCTTCTCGATCAGAGCTTTGCAGGACATTTTCTCCTTTACCATGCCCGCGATCTGGCCAGCCATGACGCTTCCGTTTTTCACATCTCCGTCCACAACGGCTCTCCGTAAGCCTCCTAACGTCAGCTGCTCCAGTTCTTCAAAGCTTGCCCCTTTATTTTCCAACTCCAGATATTTCTTCGTCATCTCATTGCGAAGAGCCCGCACCGGATGACCGGTTGTTCTTCCAGTCACCCTGGAATCAATGTCCTTCGCCTTGATGATCCTGTCTTTATAATTATCATGTACCTGGGATTCCTCGGTCACCACGAAATGAGTACCCATCTGGACTCCCCTGGCTCCCAGCATAAATGCCGCCGCGGTCCCTCTTCCGTCCGCGATCCCGCCGGCGGCGATCACCGGAATATCTACCGCGTCCACGATCTGGGGAACCAGCACCATCGTTGTATTTTCCCCGATATGGCCTCCGGCCTCACAGCCCTCCGCCACGACCGCGTCAGCGCCGCAGCGCTCCATCCGCTTTGCAAGGGCCACAGAAGCGACCACCGGAATCACCTTCACGCCTGCTTCCTTCCACATCTCCATGTACTTCTCCGGATTGCCCGCGCCCGTCGTCACCACTTTGACGCCTTCTTCTGCCACAACCTTCGCCACATCCTCTGCGTAGGGGCTCATCAGCATGATATTGACACCAAATGGCTTATCTGTCAGCTTTCTGGCCTCCCGGATCTGTTCCCTCACCCAGTCCGCGGGAGCGCTGGCCGCGCCGATCAGACCCAGTCCCCCGGCATTGGAAACTGCCGCCGCGAGATGGTACTCTGCCACCCATGCCATACCGCCCTGGATGATCGGATATTCGATTCCTAATAATCTGGTCACTTCTGTCTGCATAACTAAAACCCCGCTTCTTCTAATTTATTCTTTGTGTTCGTTGATATAATCGATCACGTCTCCAACCGTTGTGATCTGCTCCAGATCGTCGGTTGGGATCTCAATGCCAAATTCCTCTTCCAGCGCCATCACCAGTTCAAAAAGGTCCAGGGAATCTGCCCCCAGGTCCTCCTTGAAGGAAGATTCCTCTGTGATGCTCGCCGCGTCTACTCCAAGATTTTCTGCCGCTAATTCTTTGATCTTCTCTAACATTTTTTCTCTCCTTTGATATCATTTCATTTTATATAAACCCCGAGAAATCTTTTTGTCTCCCACTGGTTTATCTCCACTCCACAGGCCGCCGGACTTTACTTCCAGTCGATGATATTAGCCCCCCAGGTAAGTCCCGCGCCAAACCCAGCCATCACAAGCCTCTGCCCTGCTTTCAGCCTCCCCTGCCGGTTCATCTCATCCAGCAGGATCGGAATGCTGGCCGACGAGGTGTTACCATATTCCTGAAGGTTCATCGGAAATTTTTCAATCGGCTCGCCCAGCCGTTTGGCCACCGCCTCAATGATACGCTGATTCGCCTGATGTACAATGTAATAATCCACGTCTTTGTCTGTCAGTCCGTTTCGCTCCAGCACCTCCCGGATCACCTCTGGGACCCGTTTTACCGCGAATTTAAACACCGCCTGCCCATCCATCTGCATAAAATATTCATCGGCCATCATCGTCTCCGGCTTCATCTGGCGGGTCAGTCCGTTGGCCTCATATCGGCTCCGGCAGGTCAGCGCCCCGCCTTTCGCCCCATCTGTATAGGTGACCGGATGATACATCTTTCCCTCGCCCCTTCGGACCACCGCGGCTCCCGCTCCATCCCCAAACAAAATACAAGTGCCCCGGTCCTTCCAATTGGTGATACAGGAGAGGCTCTCGCTTCCGATGACCAGAGCAGTATGATAAATCCCGCTTTCCAGATACGCCTCCGCCGTATTGTAGGCCAGTACAAATCCCGTACAGGCCGCTCCACCGATATCGAAGCAAGTGGCGTTTACCGCCCCCAAGCCTTCCTGCACCTGGCAGGCAGTCCCCGGAAGGATCACATTGGACGAGATGGTCGCCACCATCAGAAGATCCACCTCTTCCACAGATATCCCCGCGTTGTCCAGCGCCTTCCGCCCGGCCTCACAGGCCATGGACACCGTCGTCTCGTCCCGGATGATATGGCGCCTTACCACACCCGTCCTCTCCCGGATCCACTCATCACTGGTCTCCACCAGCTTAGCGATATCATGATTATCCATTGCATATTCCGGTATAAAAGAACCGGTTCCACATACGATTCCAGCCATCTCGCTCTCCCTGCCCTTTGTAACAGTTCGGCCATAATAAGCACAAAGTACGATTTTGCGAATGGCGCGGGCTGAACTGTTACCTTTCTTCTTGTTATTTTACGTTGTAATTATTTTGCCTTATAATTATTTTTCTTTAATTATTTTGCTTCAATCATTTTGATTCTCAATTATTTTGACTTTCAAAGTATATACCGAATACCTCCCCCTGTCAAGAAAAACTTTATCCACCCAGCTCCGCCATGCATAATTCGGGAGAAAAAACCATGCTCGCATGGTTTTGCGAGCGAAACTATGCATGGGCGAAGCGCCCTCTTATGAGCAAAATCAGCCGCCTTGCGGCGGAGAAGCCCCATAGGGGCGTTTTGCGAATGGGCGCGCCGGAGCTGGGGGGGATCTCCATGGGCGCGGGCGAAGCGGAGCCACCTGCCTCTTGCTTCAAACAGTCCTTTTCTAAAACAAATCATTGCTTTTATGGCTCCGTCCTGCTATACTGTCCCTATCAGGACACGCTTCTGTTGTCCTGGAATGATCCCACCGGCGCTTCGCCGGAGATTACCCGATAACAGACCAAATACACATATGCCTATGGTATCGGAAGATGCTCTTGTCATTTCTCCGTGGACTTTCTATAATGATATTAGGAACCATCACTTCTGATACCCAGGGCATGAGAAAGGAGGAATCTGATGCCTGACATCGCGTATCAGAACAAAGACATCACATCCAAGATCCTGGGTGAGCAACTGAAACACAAGTCCTTTGCCGCCTATGGGCTCCACACACCTAAGATCCTGCAGGTGCTCCCTACCAACCTTCCCGCCGTGGAAGCCAACGAACTGCGGCTGGACAATCTGTTCCTTTTAGAAGACGGCTCTCTGGCCATGGTGGATTACGAAAGTGATTACCGGTATGAGGATAAGGTCAAATATCTGAATTACCTGGCCCGGGCCATCAAGCGTTATATCCAGGAAGGGATCTTCGGAGAGGAACACCCCATCCGCTTCCGCATGATCGTGATCTACACCGCGGATATCGAGCCAAAGCAGACCTGCCGGGTCCTGGACGCAGGCTGTCTGAGACTGTCGGTAGAGGAGGCGTTTCTGAGGAACCTGGACCCGGAGCTGGTGGAGCGGGAATTACGAGACAAGATCGAGGCGGGAGAGGCTTTGAGCGAGGAAGAGCAGATGCGGTTCATCATCCTGCCGCTGACCCACCAGGGGAAGGAGGCGAAGCAGGCCTGTATCCGCCGCTGTTTCGACTTAGCCCGGGAGATGGAAGACGAAGAAGCCCAGAGCTTCCTGCTGTCCGGGATGCTGGTCTTCTCAGACAAGGTGATCGCAAGGAAAGATTCAAAACGGATAAAGGAGTGGCTTATGTTAACGAAAGTAGGACAATTATT
>DXGF01000105.1 GCA_019114065.1 Candidatus Dorea gallistercoris | reverse complement strand
TCCCGTCTGGAGAGCCAGGAGGTCATCGCGGCACAGGGATACGTGATCGCCCGCAGCCTGCGGCTGTGCCAGATCCCTGTGCAGGTATTTTCCTTCCTGACCATCCGTGGATATACCGTCATGCGCCTTTTCTCCGGCTACGAAGACACAGACACACTTCCCAACATCTTCCAGTATTCCGCCGCCGGCTGGAATCGGGACGGCCTGGCCCTTCGCGGCGCCAGGCAGCTGATGGACACCTCCCGCGCAAGAAACCGCCTCCTGATCGTTCTTACCGACGCCAGCCCCAACGACGACCGGCGGATCCCCGCCAATCCTGCCGGCGGACGCCTGCTCAGCCAGGATTACTCAGGCCCGGCCGGCGTCCAGGACACCAGAGCAAATGTGCGGCAGCTTCGCAAAGACGGCATACACGTGTGCGCCATCCTGACCGGCAGCGACGGAGATACCGCGGCCGCCCAGGAAATCTATGGACAAGAATTCGTCCGGATCGAGACTATGGAGCACTTCAGTCAGGCGGCCGGGAACCTGATCCAGCGGCAGATCGCTTTATTGAGGACGTAGCCTTTTTGCATTTTACTACGTCCCAAATTGACTTTTGCCCTGTACCAAAACGCCGACAGCCCTGTACCAAAATGAACGGATACTGGGCTGCCGGCTCTTGTTTTTTAGCTTAATTCTACTTTGACTGCCTCTTCTGGCTTGAATTCGTTTTCCAGATCGTAAATGTTATGTCCGGTGGATTCGCTTAAAACTCTGCCTTCCAGGGAATAGCAGCGGATGAATCTTCTGCCGTCTACGCTGGACCAGTGTTCTACATCCCAGCTCATGTATCCGTCAGCGTCGGTCTTCTTCTCGCTTAAGTACAGATCCACCTGGCGTCCTTCTTTCATTTTCTCGATCAGGCCTTTGGTGCCGTCTACTTCTACCTCGGTTTTGTTGACAGTATCATAGATTTTCATAGCTATGTTCCTCCTGGTATTGCTTGATATGGCTTCATTATACGCTCTGCCGCCCAAAAACTCAAGCGCCGGGCGCTAAAGCAGTCTGAACTTGTTTTTCTGGAATCCGATGATCCCTTCTCTTTTCAACTTCCACAGTTCTGTGGACATGGCGCTTCTGTCCACACACAGGTAATCTGCCAGCTCCTGCCGGTTGAAGGGAATGGTAAATTCTTTCCCGCCGGTCTTCTTGGCCTCATCTGCCAAGTATGCCAGCAGCTTTTCTCTGGTGCTCCTCTGGGAAATGTGCTGGAGCTTTTTACTCAAAGCCACATTTTTCCCAGCCAGCAGGTGTACCAGATTCCGGATGGCCTGCTGGTGACAAGCGCAGGCCTTAGAGCAGACGCCCATCACTTTCTCGATCTTGATCCTTAAGATCCAGCTGTCTGTGACTGCCACAACATTGACCGGACTTCTCTCTATACCCGCGCAGGCAAAAGCGGCGCCGTACAGTCCCCCTGCCTCGATCTGCTCCAGGATCCCCCGGTTCCCCCACACGTCTTCTTCCACCACCTGGACACAGCCTTCCAGCACGATCCCGATGTGGTCTGCCGGCTCATCCTCCATCAAGAGCAGTTCCTGCTTCCTGCATTTCTTTTCTTTCCCTTCCATGCATACCAGCAGCCGCTCCAATTCTTCCTCTCCGATCCCACGGAACAAAGAACACTGTCCCACTGCTGCCCGGCTGAAATTCTTTTTCATCATTTTCTCCTTTTGTTGGAAAAACAACATCTTTTTTCTTACTCTTATTGTACACTCTACACCATAAGACAATCATATATCAAGGAGGGATTTGCAATGATCCGTAAAATCATCCACATAGACCAGGAGAAATGCAACGGCTGCGGCGCCTGTGCCGAAGCCTGCCACGAGGGAGCCATCCAGATGGTCGATGGCAAAGCACAATTAATCCGCGACGATTACTGTGACGGCTTAGGCGACTGTCTGCCCGCCTGCCCCACCGGCGCCATCACCTTTACAGAACGGGAGGCAGCCGCTTACGACCACGCCGCCGTGCAGGAACATCTGGCAAAACGTCAGAAAATGTCCAAAGAACAGCCACATGCCGGCGGCTGTCCGGGACAGATGGCGCGCAAAATCGAACACCGCCGCAAGGCTCAGGGGCCAGGGTCTCCCACCGGACGCCACGGCCATCCCGGATGCGCCGCGCACCACGGTCATCTGGGACATCCCGGCCTCACTCATGCTCAGGAAGCAAGCCAGCTCAGTCAGTGGCCGGTCCAGATCAAGCTGGCCCCTGTCAACGCGCCCTACTTTGACAAGGCGGACCTTTTGATCGCCGCGGACTGCACCGCTTTCGCCTACGCTTCCTTCCACCAGGACTTCATCCGGGGAATGGTGACTTTGATCGGCTGTCCCAAGCTGGACGCGGTCGACTATACTGAGAAGCTGACCGAGATCCTTAAGCAGAACGACATCAAGAGCCTGACCATCGTACGGATGGAGGTTCCCTGCTGCGGTGGGATCGAACATGCCGCCACAGAAGCCTTGAAGTCCAGCGGGAAGTTCATTCCCTGGCAGGTGACCACCATCAGCATCGAAGGCAACATCCTGTAACGGCCACAATCCCGAGGCCTGCGGTCCGTAAGCCCCGCGGTCTCCAACTCTTCACCGGCGGAGATACCGGATCAGGATATAACAGAGAATCAAAACCAGGATAGAAGCACACAAAATGCCGTACATCGCCGGCTGCTCTACCTGATTTCCAAAGAAATACAGATTACAGTCCAGGGAGTCCCTGATCTCTTCTATGATCTCCGGGGAGACTCCCTGATCTTGTATCTGTTCCAGCACCCCGCCCATGGAATGGCCTCGGATCAGAGCCGTCCCGTAAGTCCCGGGCAGAAAAGAGATTGCTTTCTGCAATCCTTCCCCAAAGGAAGAGATCGGCATATAAGCACCGCAGATAAAACCATAGCCGGCGCTGATGATGGTCCCCACCGCAGAGATCTGTCCCTGAGTGGACAGGAAGGAATTGATGATGGAGGACAGGGCCGTCCCAAACAGGACCAGAAGAATCACATCCACCGCCAGCAGGGCCACGTCCTCTGCCGTCAGATACCATCCCGCCAGATTCAGATAGAGCAGGCAGACAGCCAGCGCTGCAAAGCAGATCAGCAGCGTGGAGAGCAGTGTGGCGATATAATAGCTGATGGAAAGCGCTTCCGGGCGTACCGGGGAAATCCGGAAATCCTTGACGGTTCCGTTCGCCTTATCCTGGACCATCAGAAAATTAGAGCAGAAAGCCACCGTGACACAGGAGACCGCCAGGATCGACGAGATCAATTGTCCCCCCACCAGACCATCGATCATATCCTCTGAGATCTCGAATCCCGCGGACAAAAAGGCGGTAAAATTATCACGATAGATATTGCCCAGAAACGCCGCGTACAACACCAGCAGGATTGCCGGGGTGATCAAGGAGGTAAAAAACATCCCCTTGTCCTTAAAAAATAGTTTCGTGTTTCTCTTGATCAATGCCGGCACCGCGCTCATACTTTTCTCCCTCCCTCCAGTTCCTTTCCTGTAGCCGCAAGAAATACATCGTCCATTTTCCCCTTTGTGACCTCATAATCCCGGAAAAGTTCCGGGTGATCCAGGATCAGCTTCGTCGCGTCCAGTGTATTTGGAACAGACAGACGGAACGCGTCTCTTAGAGGTTCGTACTTTACGCCCAGTGCCTTTATGTCTTCCTCCGCGACCCCATAGAGAGTGACAAAATCTCCGGTGTACGTATTCTTCAGTTCCAGCGGCGTTCCCTCCGCCCGGATCCGGCCGCTGTCCAAGATCACCACATAGTCCGCCTCCGCGGCCTCTTCCATGTAGTGGGTGGTGAGGAATACCGTCATATTTTCCTTTCTGCGAAGGTCCAGCACAACCTCCCAGAGAAGCTTCCTGGTCTGAGGATCCAATCCTGTGGTAGGCTCATCCAGGATCAGGATCTTCGGTCTGTGGAGCAGCGCCCTTGCGATATCGATCCTTCTGCGCTGGCCGCCGGACAGCTTTCCGACAGAACGCTTCCACAGATCCTCGAAATCCAGCAGCCTTCCCAATTCCTTTGCCCTGGCCCGAAAATCGCCACCGGTGATACCGTACAGGGCGGCCCGGCTTTCCAGATTGTCGTACACACTCAGAGCCCCATCCAGGACCGAATTCTGAAAGACAACCCCCAGATCCCGCTTGATATCGTCCGGGTTCTTGTCCAGGTCCGCGCCGTTGATCACCACGCTTCCCCCGTCCTTGGGGATCTGTCCGCACATGATATTGATGGTCGTGGATTTTCCCGCCCCATTGATGCCAAGGAAGGCGAACAACTCTCCTTTCTTTACATGAAAACTCAGCTCCTGCACCGCTTTCACTTCTCCGAATCTTTTCTCCAGGTTCCTGATCTCGATGATCTTCTCCATCTTCACTCTCCTTTTATAAAATCCATCCACGCCTTGATCTCTTTTTCTTTCCCATTGTCTCCCGGCTCATAGAAGCTGGTCCCCAGAATCTCGTCTGGCAGATACTGCTGCCGCACATAGTGATTGGGGTAATCGTGGGCGTACTGATATCCGATGCCGCGCCCCAGCTTCTTCGCCCCCTGATAGTGGCCGTCCCGCAGATGGGCCGGCACAGTGGTCTTGTAGTTTCTCACATTTTCCATCGCGGCGCTGATGGCGTTCACCGCGGAGTTGCTCTTTGGCGCGGTCGCCACATAGAGCACCGCCTGGGATAAGATGATCTGGGCTTCCGGCATCCCCACCCGCTCCACCGCCTGGGCGGCCGAAACCGCCACCGTGAGCGCCTGAGGATCCGCGTTTCCCACATCTTCAGAGGCACAGATCATGATCCTGCGAGCGATGAATTTGATATCTTCCCCGGCATAGAGCATTTTCGCCAGATAGTACACCGCCGCGTCCGGGTCAGACCCCCGCATACTTTTGATAAAAGCGGAAATGGTGTCGTAATGCTCGTCTCCCCCTTTATCATACCGCACCACCCGCTTCTGGATACATTCAGAGGCCACATCCAGGGTAATGTGGATCTTCCCATCCTCGGACGGAGTAGTGGTCAGGACCGCCAACTCCACGGCGTTCAGCGCGTTCCTTGCGTCTCCCCCTGCCAGATCCGCCAGAAAATCTGCCGCCTCCGCATCGATCTGGGCCTGGTAGCTTCCCATTCCCTTCTTCTCATCATAGACCGCCCGATGGATCAACTCTTTGATATCCTCCTTCTTAAGAGGAAGCAGCTCAAAGATCACCGAACGGGACAGCAGCGCCCCATTCACCTCAAAATAAGGATTTTCCGTGGTGGCGCCGATCAGGATGATGGTGCCGTCCTCCACAAAGGGAAGCAGATAGTCCTGTTGCCCCTTGTTAAACCGATGGATCTCGTCCACGAAGAGGATGGTCTTTCTTTGGTACATACCCAGGGTCTCTTTCGCCTTCTCCACCACCGCCTCCATGTCCCTCTTCCCGGCCACCGTAGCGTTGATCTGAGTAAACTCCGCGCTGGTGGTATTGGCGATCACTTTCGCCAGAGTTGTCTTCCCTGT
Source organism: Candidatus Dorea gallistercoris (assembly GCA_019114065.1). Lineage (GTDB taxonomy): Bacteria > Bacillota > Clostridia > Lachnospirales > Lachnospiraceae > Massilistercora > Massilistercora gallistercoris. The sequence continues at coordinate 10,960 of DXGF01000105.1, read as the reverse complement.
CCCCGGTGGTCCGTAGAAGATCACGGAGCTTAATTTGTCCGCCTTGATGGCTCGGTATAACAGCTTGTCCTTCCCGATGATATGCTGCTGTCCTACCATTTCCTCCAGCGTGACCGGCCGGAGTCTGGAGGCTAGGGGCGACTCCTGGCCTTTTGTTTTCTCTCTTGCGTACTCAAACAAGTCCATGTGCGTCTCCTCCATCTTCCAGGCCGCCTCTTCTTCCCACGGCGCTCCCGTTGTCCCTTTCTTTCCCTGACTCGATCAGATCCCGGATTACTTCGCCAGCGATCAAAAGCCCTGCCACCGGCGGCACAAAGGACACGCTCCCCGGCACCGCCCTGGGGCGCCGACCCTCTTTCTCAGGCGCCCGCCTTTCCACAGGCTCCTGGCTTTCCGCAGGCTCAAGCGGCTGCTCCCTGGAATAGAGCACCTTCAAGTGCTCAATGCCCCGTTTCTTCAGTTCCCTTCGCATCACCCTGCACAAAGGGCACACCGAGGTTTCACTTAAGTCGGCGATCTCAAACAGTTCTCCGTGGAGCTTATTGCCGGTCCCCATACTGCTGATGATAGGGACCCCATAAGCAAGCGCTTTTCCCGCCACCGCGATCTTGGCGGACACCGTATCGATAGCATCCACGATATAATCCAGTTTCTGATCAAACAGGTCATCCACATTTTCTGGCAGTATGAAAATCTGCCGGCACTCCACCTGGATCCCGGGGCAGATATCCCGGATCTTCTCTTTCATGACTTCCGTCTTATCTCTTCCCACTGTGCTGTGGAGGGCGATAGACTGGCGGTTGATGTTGGACAATGTCACCTGGTCCCCATCCACCAGGATCAGCCTTCCCACCCCGCTTCTTGCCAGGGCCTCGATACAGTGGGATCCTACCCCTCCCACACCAAGCACCATCACCGAAGCCTGCCGCAGAGTCTCCAGCCTTTCTGCTCCCAGCAGCCGCTCGGTTCTGGAAAATTCTTCTCTCATACGTTTCTCTCCTACTCTATCAGTAATTCATCTACTCTTACAAAATCAAACCCTTCCTCTCCCAGGATATCTATGATCCGAAAGGCCGCTTCTACAGAGGATTCATAACAATCGTGCAATAAAATAATATCATTTTCCCCGGCCTTCGTCACTACCTGATCCACAATTTCATCTATATTTTCCGTGGTCCAGTCCAGGGGATCGATGGTCCACATGGCCGGAAGCACTTCATAATCCAGCTCCATATTTTCCTCCCACTCGCCGAAAGGAGGCCGGATATAAGCGGTATGCTTCCCGGTGATCTCATATATCGCCTGATCGGTCTTCTCGATTTCCTCACGGGCTTCTTCTCTTGGCAGTCCCTTGATCCTCACGTGGTGATAGGTATGATTCCCGATCAGATGTCCTTCTTCGTCCATCCTCCGAACCACCTCCGGATATTCTTCCACCGATCTTCCAATCAGGAAAAATGTGGCCTTTACCTTTCGTTCCTTTAATCCGTCCAGAAGTCCTTCTGTATAAATGCTGGGGCCGTCGTCAAAGGTGAGCGCGATCTTCCTGTGTTCTTCTTCCTGACCCTCTGTTTCTGAAAATTCACCCGTTTCTACAGCAGTCTCCTTGTCAGAGAGCCCGGTCAGTCCTGCCATCCCGGTCAGGCAGACCAGATAGAGAAACATACACAAAGCCCCAAGTTTTCCGCGAATTGCTGACATCCTCCCGCGTCCTCTGCCTCTTTTTCACTTTTATCATATGAAAGAACGGAAAACAGTATGTAAGGCCATTGCTATCCTGCCCCTTCGGTGATATAATAGCCCTTGCATTATTAGGAGGTTCGTATTATGACAAAAGAAGAGATTCCCGTACAGGAGAATAAAATGGGCGTCATGCCTATCACAAGACTGCTGGTCACCATGTCGCTGCCCATGATGATCTCCATGCTGGTCCAGGCTCTCTATAATATCGTGGACAGCATGTTTGTGGCACAGTTGAATGAGGCCGCTCTGACAGCGGTCTCTCTGGCGTTTCCCATCCAAACCCTGATGATCGCCGTGGCCGCCGGCACCGGAGTGGGCATCAATGCTCTGCTTTCCAGGAATCTGGGAGAAAAGGATTTTGATGGTGCCAACAACGCCGCCAGAAACGGCGTGTTCCTGGCTGTCTTAAGCTGTATTGTGTTCGCCGTGCTGGGCGCTTTCGGCTCCCGACTGTTCTTTGTCCTCCAGACAGATGACCCGGTCATCATCGAGTATGGCACCCAGTATCTGTCCATCATTACTTTATTTTCTGTAGGTATTTTTCTGCAGATCACTTTTGAGCGGCTCCTCCAGTCCACCGGCAGGACCATCTACAACATGATCACCCAGGGCACCGGCGCCATCATCAATATCATCCTGGACCCGATCATGATCTTCGGCCTGTTCGGATTCCCCAGAATGGAAGTTGCCGGCGCCGCCATTGCCACTGTCACCGGACAGATCGTGGCTGTGATCATGTCCTACTTCTTTAATCATTTTAAAAACGAGGAGATCAGCTTAAGCTTGCGGGGATTCCGCCCTCACGGCAGGACCATCGCGTTTATCTATAAGGTAGGGATCCCCTCGATCATCATGCAGTCCATCGGTTCTGTCATGACTTTTGGCATGAATAAGATCCTGCTCATGTTCTCCTCCACAGCCGCGGCTGTGTTCGGGGTATACTTCAAGCTGCAGAGCTTCATCTTCATGCCGGTATTTGGGCTGAACAACGGGATGATCCCGATCATCGCCTACAACTACGGCGCCCAGAATAAGAAGCGAATCATTGAGACAGCCAAGAAGAGCATCCTGATCGCTGTGTGCATCATGCTGGTGGGCTTTCTGCTCTTCCAGTTCTTCCCGGCCTTTTTCCTGACCACCCTCTTTGATGCTTCGGCGACTATGCTCTCCATCGGCGTCCCGGCCCTTCGGATCATCAGCCTGAGCTTCCTGTTGGCCGGGTACTGCATCATTGCGGGCTCCATTTTCCAAGCCCTGGGAAATGGGGTGTACAGCCTGATCGTGTCCGCCGCCCGGCAGTTGGTGGTGATCCTGCCAGTGGCCTATCTGTTTGCCCGGCTGTTTGGCCTTTCTATGGTATGGTGGGCCATCCCCATCGCGGAACTGGTATCGCTGGCATTGTCCACCCTGCTGCTGAGAAGGATCTATCTGAAGGTGGTCAAGCCGCTGCCCGGTTAAGCGCTATTCTGGTTTGTCCGATTTCGACACACAGTGTTAACAAAAGGCTGTGAGAAATGGTTTCCATCAACTGGATTCCGTTCTCACAGCCTTTTATTTCTTTGTCCTGCCCTTTTTCTTCACGCTCCATCCGAATCGTCCCAGCGGCTTCCCCATGCAGAAATACTCGCCATGAGAATATGTGATCAGTCCGCTCTTATTCAGATCAAACTTTCCGCTTTCTTCCATATACCGCTCGTCTGCCTGTACAGCCGTCACTTCCGCCAGAAACATATGATGAGAACCAAGCTTCTGGATCTCCTTCACCTTACACTCGATGTTGACCGGACTTTCCTGGATCAGCGGCGCGTACCGCAGCGTCTGTGCCTTTCCCCGGGTCAGCCCCATCTCCTGCCACTTGTCCACATCCTGGCCGGAACGCACCCCGCACCAGTCCGTGGCCCGGGACAGCCGCTCATTGGTCAGATTGACCACGAATTCCCGGCTGTCACAGAGCAACGGATAGGAATAGCGCTCCGGCCGGACAGAAATGTAAAGCATGGCCGGGTTGGTACACACCGTCCCAGTCCAGGCTATCGTCAGGATATTATCGTTCCCCTTCCGGTCCGCTGTACTTACCAGCACCGCCGGAAGAGGATACAGCATGTTGCCCGGTTTCCAGACCTGTTTTCCCATTCTTTTAAACTCCTTATTTCTACTGCTGCAGGGCCGCCACCAGAGTGGGGATCAGCTGCTTCTTCCGGGAAACTACGCCTTTCAAGATAATCTTCCCGGTATCTGATGGCAGGTCAAACGCATCTAAGATATACTCTCTGGCTCCTTTTCCGCAGCACAGAAGCTCCGTGGACTCGTCCAGGATGTCGGTTAGCATGAAATATACCATCTGCAGCTGGTTCTGCTCCATAGCCTTTGGCAGATACCCTTCCACCAGTTCTTTCATTTCCTGGAGTTCTTCTGGATTCATGGAATTGATCTGTCCTACCCCGAATACACTCTCGTTGACGGTAAACTGTTTGAAATCCTGGAAGCAGATCTCTTCCGCTGTCTTGCCTTTCAGACTGCTGCCCGCGTTGAACATCTCCTTCGCCACCTCTTCTAAGTTGATCTGGGCGATCTTGGCAAGTTTCCTGGCCGCCTTCTCGTCAATGGCGGTGCAGGTAGGCGACCGAAAGAGCAGCGTGTCCGAGATGATGGCAGAGCACAGTAGTCCCGCGATCACCGGAGGAATCTTCACGTCCGCTTCCTCGTACATCTGCCAGATGATAGTGGCAGTACAGCCCACCGGCTGGTTCCGGAAGAACACTGGTCCCATGGTCTCAATATTTCCCAGCCTGTGATGATCGATGATCTCGATGATATCTGCTTCCTCGATGCCGTCCACCGCCTGGGATTTCTCGTTGTGGTCCACCAGGATGACCCGTTTCTTGCTCACATCCATGAATCTCCGCCTGGATATGAAGCCCTTGAAACGTCCATGCCGGTCCAGGATCGGGAAGTCCCGGAATTTCTTCTTTGTCATCACATCCTTGATGTCTTCTACGTAATCCGTCATCCGGAAAGTAGTCAGCGGTCCTTTACTCATAAAATGTTTGACCGGGATACTCTGATTGATCAGCCTCGCCGCCGTAAAGGTGTCATGAGGCGTCTGGATGATAACAATGCTCTGCTCCTCCGCCTTCTTGAGCAGTTCTTTGGGCACTTCCGCGTTTTGACACAGGATCAGACAGCTGGCGTCGATATCCACCGCGCAGGCCTGAGCCTCGTACCGGTTCCCTAGGATCACCAGGTCATCTTTCTCGATGAATTCTTCCATCATATCCGGGTTGGAAGCGCCGATTGTTACCTTTCCCTTGGTAAAATACCCGTGCTCGTTCCCCGTTACCAGCTTTCCGTCCAAAGTCTTGATGATATTCCTGTACTGGGTCCTGGCTGCTGAGAGGATCCGGCTGTCATAGACACCCATATATGATGTGGCGATATCTCCTGTGGAGATCACACCCACCAGTTCATCCTCCTTGAGCACCGGCACGGTCTTGATATTTTCTTCCTTCATTTTGGCCCAGGTATCCTTGATGGACACGTTGGGCGCCACTCCTTCGATCTTGTGGATGTCGATATCCTTCACCTGAAGCTTCACGTTCTGCAGGAGAGGCGGCGCATCCACGCCGAATTTTTTCAGCACGTAATGTGTCTCCTCATTGATCTGCCCGGCTCTCCTCGCCACATATTCCTCTCCCGTCAGCTTTTTCTTCAACTCCGAGTACGCGATGGCGGAGCAGATCGAGTCCGTATCTGGATTCTTATGGCCTACCACATAGATTTTCCCCTTTTTCTTGCCCATGATTTCACTCCCTCTCTTTTGGTCCTGCAACTAGCTTGCCATCTTTTTTCCATTTCGTCAACCATATTTTTTCTTCCTTCGTACATTTTCTTTGAACAAACCGGCAGTTTTATGATATACTGGAAGGAGCATACAGAATGTATGGATACGAGTATCGAAGAAGGGATGTTTGTACTATGAATGAAGAAATGTTGCAGGAAGAAACACAGATCACTGAGGACACGGCTCAGGAACCACAGACCATGGCCGATCTGGAAGCCCATTTTGATGATGCCAATCCTTGGAATGTGGTGAAGTCTTATATGGAAAAAGGAACCGTTCTTCCCGTTAAGGTAGAGGGGATCGTCAATGGCGGCGCCATCGCCATGGTGGAGGGAATCCGTGGATTTATCCCGGCTTCCAAGCTTTCTTTATCTTATATTGAAGATCTGGAAACCTATCTGTTAAAAGATATCGAGGTGCAGGTCATCGACGTAGACCAGGCCAATAACCGTCTGGTCCTGTCCGCCCGTGAGATCCTCAAGCAGAAAGAGAAAGAAGCCCGCGAAGAGAAGATCGCCAGCTTAAAGATCGGAACTGTTCTCACCGGCAAAGTCGAAAGCCTTCAGAACTACGGCGCGTTCATCCGTTTTGAGGACGGCCTGTCTGGTCTTGTCCATGTATCACAGATCAGCCAGAAGCGGGTCAAGCTCCCCAAGGATGTGTTAAATGTGGGAGATGAGGTCAAGGTGAAAGTCATCGGCATCAAAGATGGCAAGATCAGCCTGAGCATGAAGGCTCTGGAGGAAACCAAAGAGGAGCCGGAGGAAAAGGTTGTGATTCCCAAATCCGAGAGTATCGGAACCAGTCTGGGTGATCTCTTCAAAGATATCAAGTTATAAAAAGAAACATAAGGAGGCTGCCCAAGCTCTATGGGCAGCCTCTTATCTCTTCCCCTTCTTTTCCAGATACTGGTCTGTCAGTTCCGCCGCAGTTTCCACGCACCGGACGCAGCATTCCAAGGGCTGAAGCCCCTCTTCTGTCTTCAGATCCCGGCAGTACAGAGAACCTCTTTTCTCACGGAACGCTTCCGCCGCCTCCAAGAATCTGGCATAGGTATCCATCTTGGTGGCGTAGGGATCGTTCATATCCCCCGCGCTGTTTGCCAGGCTGATGGTCAGGAACATGCCCATCAGCGCGCCGCAGGTGTCTTTTAAGCCACCCATACCGGAGCCAAAGCCTTCGGTCAAGCGGAACATATCCCGCTCGCTGATCCCCAGTTCCTCACAGTAGGCGCAGGCTACCGCCTGACAGCAATTGTAGCTTTTCTGAAAATTCTTGACTGCCTGTTCTTTTCCCTGCTTCATCTTTCTCTTCCTTTCCCGGCCGTTTCTTTCCCGGCCGCTTTGACCATTTATCCGGCATGTTCCGGTTTTTTCGTTACAGGTCTTCCAGATCCGCCAGCCACAGATCCGGGCAGGCGTCACTTGGCATCCGCCAGTCTCCTCTGGGTGACAGCGCCACCGTTCCTACTTTCGGGCCGTCCGGCAGGCAGGAGCGCTTAAACTGCTGGGTAAAGAACCGGCGCAGGAAGGTCCTGAGCCATTTCAAAATCGTTTCCCCATCATACTCTCCCGCAAAAGCCAGTCTGGCGATCCGGTAAATCTTCTTTGGGCTGTATCCAAACCGCAGCAGATAATATAAGAAGAAATCGTGGAGTTCATAGGGCCCCACCAGATCTTCCGTCTTCTGGGCGATCTCCCCGTCTTTGGGAGGCAGAAGCTCCGGGCTTACCGGTGTGTCCAGCACATCATATAACACCTCTTTCAAGGTATCATCTCCACAGGTATCCGCGTAATAATGGACCAGATGGCGTACCAGCGTCTTGGGCACAGATGCGTTGACGCCGTACATGGACATGTGGTCGCCATTATAGGTCGCCCATCCAAGGGCCAGCTCGGACATATCTCCCGTGCCCACCACCATACCGCCGTTCTGATTGGCAATGTCCATCAGCACCTGGGTCCGCTCTCTGGCCTGGGCGTTCTCATAGGTCACACTGTGATCCTCCGGGTCGTGACCGATATCCTTAAAATGCTGTTCCACCGAAGCCCCGATCGGCACCTCCCGCAGGTCCGCGCCCAGCTTCTCTGCCATCTGACAGGCATTCTGGTAAGTCCGGTCTGTGGTTCCGAAGCAAGGCATGGTCACCGCCACAATCTGGCTCCGGGGAACCCCAATGGCATCAAAGGCTTTCGCCGTCACCAATAAGGCAAGGGTGGAATCCAGCCCGCCGGAAATGCCCACCACCGCGCTCTCGGCGTGGGTGTGGGCCAGCCGCTTCTTCAATCCCATAGCCTGGATAGTCAGGATCTCTTCACAGCGCTGGGAGCGCTCCCTCTCCTGGGATGGCACAAAAGGCCGGGAGTCAAAGAACCTGGTAAGCTTTGTCTCTTCCTGTCCCGCCACAAATGGAATCCTGGGCAGTGTGTATCCCTTTGCGTTCTGGAAGGTGGTGTTCTTCCTGCGCTCACTTTCCAGTCTCTGGATGTCGATCTCTGTGTAGATGGAGCCTCCCTGGAAACGGTCTGCCTCTTTTTGGATGGTCCCGTTTTCCGCGATGATGTTGTGTCCCCCGAATACCAGGTCCGTAGTAGACTCCCCTTCTCCGGCGTTGGCGTACACATAGCCGCAGATCAGCCTGGCCGACTGGCCTTCGATCAGACTCCTGCGATAAGCCGCCTTTCCAATAGTCTCATCGCTGGCAGAGCAGTTCACAATAATCAGAGCTCCCTCTCTCGCCGCCTGGATGCTGGGCGGCACCGGAGACCACACATCCTCGCAAATTTCTGCGGAAACCACCAGTGAGGGCATATCCTCCGCCTGATACAGAAGTCCCGGCCCGAAGGGAATCTTCTCGCCGGCGAATAAAACCTCACCGGCCTTTGAAGGACCCTGGCGGAACTGACGCATCTCGTAGAATTCTCCATAGTTTGGCAGAAAGCTTTTAGTGGTCATTCCCAGCACCTTTCCTCGATGCAGAGCCGCCGCCACGTTATAAAGCTCACCGTCTGTCTCGAAAGGCAGTCCCACAAAAATCAACGCATCCTTATCCTTGGAGGCCTCCGCTAATTCCAGGACGGCATTTTCGGCCTGCCGCAGCAGAATCTCCTGGGTAAATAAGTCGCCGCAGGTATAACCGGTCAGACACAGCTCTGGAAATACAATGATCTTCGCTCCTTCTCCTGCCGCCTCTTCCATCAGGTCACGAATCTGCTCCGTATTATAGGCCACATCTGCCACCTGGATCTTAGGCGTCACCGCGGCCACTTTGATAAATCCATCTCTCATAACGCTCTCCCTCTATCTGCTTTGTTTTAAAATCCGTTTCAGGTCATCCACAGTATACTGATAAGCGGTATTACAGAAATGACATTTCACCTCAATGTCCTTGCCCTCATCGATCATTTCCTGGATCTCTTTCCTTCCGATGCTTGCTACCGCCCTCTCTACCCGCTCCTTGGAGCAGTTGCAGTAAAATCTCGTAGGAATCCGGTCAGTGATCTCAAGTCCCACACTGCCAAGCAGGGTCTCCAGCAGTTCTTCCGGTGTTCCTCCCTCTTTCAGGAAGGCAGTCACAGAAGTCACATTCTTAAGATTCTCTTCGATCTGTCCGATGGTCTCTTCTGTGGCAAAGGGCATCATTTGGATGATAAATCCTCCGGCGCAGCGGACGGTATTGTCCCTCTCCATCAGAACGCCCAGGCCCACAGAGGAAGGAACCTGCTCAGAATTGGCAAAATAATAGGTCAGATCCTCCGCGATCTCGCTGGTCACCAGAATCGTCTGGCCGCTGTAGGGTTCTTTTAGTCCCATATCCTTGATCACCTGGAGAAGACCGATCCCAACAGCCCCGCCAACGTCCAGCTTTCCATTTTTAGGGGGCAGCATCACATCGGGATTCCCTACATACCCTTTTACGTTGGCTTTGCTGTCCGCCGTCACCGTGATCCCATTGATCGGGCCATCTCCGCGGATCTGCAGTGTCAGCAGGTCTGTGTCATTCTTCATCATACTTCCCATCATGGCTCCCGCCGTCAAAAGGCGGCCCAGCGCCGCTGTGGCTACTGGGCTTGTCCCGTGATACGCTCTTGCCGTCTCCAGCATCTGGGTCGTCAAAGCGGCAAAGGCTCTCACCTGTCCCTGTGCCGCCGTCGCTCTTACAATATGATCTTCCATTGTTCCTCCTTCATGTCACTTCTATCTTTATGTCACTTCTATCTTTATGTCACTATTTACCACATTCCTGGGCCACTACCAGGATCCGCTCACTCACGCTTGTAGGAGTGCGGTCTGTATAATCGTCAAATGCCCGTATATATTTCATACCGGACCGCTGTATCAGTTGTTTGATCCGCTCCAGCGTATGACCACGCTGGAAATGGATCTCCTGGTATCTGCGGTAGAGCCCGGGGGCAGACGGTTCCCGCACAAACAAAGTCAGCTCATACTCGTTGATCCCCTCTTCCGGGTCATAATAATTCTCCCAGATAAAGCTGCATTCCTCCCGCTCTTCCGCAAAGGTATTATCCCCCAGGATCTCCCGGTACTTGTATTCCGTATTAAAATCAAAGAGAAATATCCCCTCCGGGTCCAGATAATTGTTAGCCAGCCGAAACACTTCCAGCAGCTCTTCTTCCTTCGTCACATAATTGATCGAATCACACACGCTCACAATGGCTCCCACCGTGCCGTAAAGCTCAAATTCCTGCATATTCTGGAGCAGATAGAGGATGTCATGGCCGCTTCTCTGCCGTTTCTCCATCGCCAGTTCCAGCATCTCTTCTGAGTTGTCCACTCCGATCATATCATATCCTGCCGAAGCCAGAAGCTCCGTCATCCTGCCGGTGCCGCAGCCCAGATCCAGGGCCAGACCGTCCCTTATACCGTACTGCTTTAAGATGGACTGGATGCGTGCGGACCATTCCTCATAGGGAACATTGTCCATAAAAATATCGTAAACCTGGGCAAAACTGGTGTAGGACTGCATGGGGCCTCCTTTCCTGATGATTGGAATTATCCATAGTATAGCTTTTGTGGGCAAGAAATACAACTCTCATTTGTCTATTTGTAATTATTTTACCGGGATGGGGATGCTGTAGAATTTCAGGACCTTCCAGGATGCGTAACGGGTGGAGACGATATGGCAGAGGCGGTATCTTTGGCAAAGGATGCTACTGGCGGATAGGTATTGACAGAACCAGAAGACGGAAAATCCCAAACTCCGCAAGGAATGAAATATCGAAATGAAAAAAACTGTTCAAAAGTATCATAGCAAGCATCAAGCAAAATGGCCTTCAGTAAATCACAGGGAGGGGCAGCCCCCGCCCTCCCTGATATATTCCTAGTCTTCTAAGTCTTGCTGAATATCTTCCAGCA
>DXGF01000104.1 GCA_019114065.1 Candidatus Dorea gallistercoris | reverse complement strand
TGCAGTTCAAACATCTGCAGGATCTTCCAGTCTGCTTCCAGGCCGATATGAAAAGAAAAGCGTCCCACCTCCCAGGAATCGCCGCGCATCTCCAAATAAACCTGCCTCACATATAAGGTTCCAAAATGGTAGTCCGATGGGAGAAAATCATCCACACATAGATGCCGTTTCACAAGAACGGCTAATTCTCCCAGATCAGCGATCTTGATCTGGTCCGTTCCATTTCCCACGCAAAGGCTGTAAATGCTCTCCTTTTCATCTATCCCGATCGTGACTGGCACTTTTATTCCCCACAAAAGGATTGTTCCGCTTACCGAAAGTTCCCTTTTTGGCGGTCCGTTCCGCCCTTCTTCCTTCACTCGCAGACTTAGTTCCTCCACCGCCAGATCCTCCGTCAGATGCCAGCCCGCTCTTGTTTCAGCTCCCGGCTTGACCTGAGACATCATCCGCACACAGGGCACTGTCCCGCTTATATCCCCCTCTGCCAGAAAATCTGTCAGCTCTACGGCATCAAGTTCCTTTCGGATCTCATCGGGGATCCAGGGCCCAATCTCTTTCCAGATATCCCCCATCCCTTCCAGAACCTCGAATCCTAATTTCGTCGGCTCCTCGCTGTGATAAGGATCAAGCCCGAGCAGCCATCGATCTTCATAGATCCTATCGGCCATCAGCCAGGGCAAAGTCTGGCCCCCTGTGCTTACACACTGAAAACTCTGGAAAAAACATTCATCAGAATTCTCGTCTTCCCCGTCATATGTCGCAAAACATCTCACTTGTTCCGCCCGCAGATCAATCGTTCTCACCATCCAGGAAAATAAGGCTGTCTCTCCTTTGTCCTCCGCGGAAAACAGCAGTTCAATCCACATCTCTTCCTGTTCCTCATGAAACACGACTTCTATCTGTGTCTGACAGTAATCACATCCCAGATACCGAAAGCGCTCCGCGGCTCCCGCGAAGGATCTCTGATCAAGGTCCACCCTTGCGACCCGGATCTCCAGGGTGCTTACAGCAAAAAACTGCTCCAGCAGACGGGACACTGCCCGGATCCCCGTCTGGCCAGAGCCAAATACACAAGCTTCTCCCGGCCTGAGGCCCGCAAGAAATCGATCGATCTTGGTGAAGTCCCCCTTCTTCATTTCATTTTCCTCCCATCAGAAGATGATCCGTCCAGAAAAGTCACTGCAGGATTCCGGTAAGTCAAATCCATTGTCAGAACTAAAGACAAATGGATAATTGCCATTTGCATCCTGCGTATATGCTGTCGCAAGCTTCAGACTTCCATGCACCTGATAAGTCTGACAGAAGGTATTTACAGAACGGATCCTCTGGCCGTCCTCGGCGGACAACCTGACCTCTACTTGGCCAAGATCAACATTGATGGAGATCGCATAATAAGAGCCAAACGGATTGCTGACTTCCACGCCCTGATACCAACAGCTCCACCCACCCGGATCATAAACGCTTCCGATCGAACTGTTCCAACTGTTTCCGACAGACGTGTCAAAAGGAAATCTTAAATTCCCCGGACAGGAATTCAAGTAAGACAAATATTGGTTTATCTCCGTCAAGAACCACTCTTCAAAGCCGCCCAATGTCATCTTTACCCTAAACGCAAACCAAACATCCTGAATCTTGGCAGTGACCTTATCTTTATATTCCTGATCCGCATAAAAATCCAGAAAAATCTGGGCAAAATCACAGATTGCCGCATAAAATTCCTGCTGCGTATTTTTCTTTGCATAACGATTCAAAATCTCCAGCAAAATAGACTGGATCACCTCAAAGCTCACAAAATGGCAGCGCGCCGCCCCCGCGTTGACGCCTTCCCCGGGAAGCGCTCTATATACCCATGTTTCAAAGCCCGGCCTGTTTCTTCCTTTGGTATAAAGACTTCCGCTTTTTCGAATATCTCCAAGTACTCCTGCCGAATTCATTCTCCCTCTCCCACCGTGGTTCCTTCCATCTCCAGGATCAGCCTTCGGATCTCGCCCTCTTCCTCTTCCAGCGCCTCCGCGATCTCTGGAATGGTCTTTCCCTTGGAAAGCTTCTTTTGGATCTGTTCCAGTAATTTCCGTTCTTCTCCAATCTTCTCGCCGGCCTCTCTCCCCTCTTTTCTGCCAATCTTTTCTCCTTCCTCCCAGGCCGCTTCCCGCTCCTGGCGCAGATGCTTCTCCTGGTCATATTCATAGATACTCACGTTCTTCGCCTCCGCTCGGTTTTTCTCCAAGAACTCGCTTAAGATCCCTTCCTTTATGCACTCGCTGATCGCCCGCTCTACCGCCTCCGCGATCCCCTCTTCCTTTGCGTATTTCCTTACCCGATCGGTATACTCCGCATACTCCCAAAGAGTATGGCAGCCTTCCAATCAGTTCCTTGTTATGCCCCTGATTGATGTTCAACAGCACCACTTCCAGCTCCAGCCGGGGTTCTTCCTCTTCCACCGCGTATAAGTCTGACAGCTTTAAGACCTTTCGGTCCGGCTGCTCCTTCTCCCCATTATAAAACACCAC
>DXGF01000103.1 GCA_019114065.1 Candidatus Dorea gallistercoris | reverse complement strand
CGGCTTTTGCTTCGTTCCCTAACATAAGCTGGGAAGGGCACTGTATGTACTGCAGTCACTGCGCGCCCTGTCCGAAAAAGATTGATGTTGCCTCCGTGACCAAGTTCCTGAATCTGGCCAAGGCGCAGGGCGGCGTGCCAGAGACGGTGCGGGAGCATTATGAGGTACTTCCCCATCACGCGGGAGAATGCATCCAGTGCGGAAGCTGTGAGACCCGCTGCCCCTTTGGAGTTTCCATCATAGAGAATATGAAGCAGGCGGCGGAGATCTTTGGGAAATAAGAATCAGGCACAAGGGGTTCGATTCCCCTTGTGCCTGATTTTATAGTGGTGTCATTATTGATGTTGGCGAAAAAGCCCCAAACCACGGTGTCTGGCAGAGTTAGTCGTGGATCTTCATCTGATGCAGCATTTTTACGAATCCCGGATCAGAGTGATCCACGATCTCGCTGTGGCCCAAATCTAATTTGGCGATCTCGGCCATATCTTCCTCGCTTAAGGTGAAATCCCACACGTCAAAGTTCTGTTCCATCCGGTCTTTGTGGACGGATTTAGGAATGACTACGACGCCTCTTTGGATATTCCAGCGCAGAGCCACCTGAGCGGCGCTTTTCCCATATTTCTCCCCAATCTTGGACAGGACCGGATGGGTGAAGATCCCGTGATTTCCTTCCGCAAATGGACCCCAGGCTTCCGGGACAACGCCATATTCCTTCAGGAGAGCCAGAGCGTTTTCCTGCTGGAAGAAGGGATGCAGCTCCACCTGATTCACAGCGGGGATCACGTCCACCGTCTTACAGAAATCAGCCAGACGGTTGGGATAGAAATTACATACACCGATGGCGCGAAGCTTCCCATCCTTATAGGCTTCCTCCATTGCCCGGTAAGCGCCGATGTAGTCGCCCATTGGCTGATGGATCAGATACAGATCGATATAATCAAGCCCCAGTTTGTCAAGAGAAGTCTGGATCGCTTTCTTCGCCGTCTCATAGCCTGCATCCTGTACCCATAGCTTGGTGGTGATAAAAAGCTCTTCCCTTGGCACACCGCATTTTTTGATGGCCGCGCCTACCGCCTCTTCATTCATATAGGCGGCAGCGGTGTCGATCAGACGATAACCACTGCTTATAGCGTCCAGGACAGCATTCTCGCACTGAGCCGGATCAGGCACCTGAAACACGCCAAAACCCTCCAACGGCATCTGGATTCCATTATTTAAAGTTACATATTCCATGATAAAAGACCTCCTTTAAAAGTTTTGCTTTCTTGAGCTTGATTTGATTATAGCCGGGAAAAAGAAAAAAGTACAATATCGATTCAGAAATGTGCTATAATCAAAACGAATACTGGAGACGAATGTGAACGGTGGCGTTTCACACCATAAGGAGGACCATATGATCGAAATTTATCTTCTGGAACAGCTTATCGCCTTTGAAAAGTACGGAACTCTGTCTGCCGCATCAGAACAGCTGCATCTGTCGCAGCCGGCTCTGACCCGCTCTATGCGGAAGCTGGAAGAGTTGATAGGGGTTCCGCTGTTTGAAAGGACAAAGAACCGGATCACGTTAAATGAAAATGGAAAGGTGACTGCTCAATATGCGCAGAAGATCCTGGAACAAGAGCGGGATATGGTGGAACGGGTCAGACTTCTGGACCGGAGCAGGAGGACGATCACGCTGGGCTCCTGCGCGCCGGTGCCGATCGCGGATCTGGTCCCGGTGCTTTCCCGCTGTTACCCGGGGATGACCATTGCATCAGAGATCCAGAACTGGGATGAGAAACTGATGGACGGTCTGGACAAAGGAAGGTATCAGTTGATCGTTCTCCATGAAGAACCGAAAGAAGAAGGGGTGTACGCCGTACCTTACCGGGAGGAAGCGCTGTCTCTTGTTGTGCCCTATACCCATCCCCTGGCGGAACGTTCGGAAGTTACCTTGACAGACATTGACGGACAGAACATGCTTCTGTATACAGAGATCGGATTCTGGTATGAAATGTGCAGGGAGAAGCTGCCGCACGCGCATTTTCTGCTGATGAATGAATATGACGCGTTTGGAGAAGTGGCGGGGACAGGGGCCTTTCCATCCTTTGCCTCCAATATCATGGCCGGGAGAAGCGGGAATATGACGGGGAAAAAGCTGATCCCGATCCGGGACCCGGCGGCGGAAACCGCCTACTACTGTGTGTGCAGGAAAGAAGACCAGGAGCGGTATCGGAAATTCTACCGGATGCTGGAACAGATCGATTGGGACCAACAAGAAGTGAAATTTTGAGGAAACTATTAGAGAGAATGAAAATATAGTGCTATAATAGGAAGCGGTTAGGTATATTTAACGTTGAGTTCACAAAGGAGAGCGAGGAATACAAACGATGAGACGAGAAAAAAGTGTCCTGGACGTGGGGATCGACGTAGGAAGTACGACTACCAAGATCGCGGCTATGGATTCAGGTACACAGAAGATTTTATATTCTGATTACAGACGCCATCACGCGGATCAGATCAAAAGTGTGTCCGATGCTCTGCGAAGACTTCAGGAGCATTTCCCGGACAGCAGGATATATCTGGCGCTGACGGGGTCGGGGTCCAAGAACCTGGCGGATGAACTGAAGGTCTCTTATATACAGGAAGTGGTTGCCAACGCGATCGCGCTCCAGGTCAGATATGAGGATGTGGGCACGGCGATCGAGCTTGGCGGCCAGGACGCGAAGATCATTTTCTTCCGGGAAAATGAGACTACCCATCAGCTGGAGGCGTCGGACATGCGGATGAATGGAAGCTGCGCGGGAGGAACCGGCGCGTTTATCGATGAGATTGCTTCCATTTTAAATGTGCCGATCCAGCGATTCAACGAAATGGCGGGAAAAGGGACCACTGTCTATGATGTGTCCGGCCGGTGTGGTGTATACGCTAAGACAGACATACAACCGCTCCTGAATCAAGGAGTATCCAAGGAGAATCTGGCCCTGTCCGCGTTCCATGCCATTGCCAAACAGACCATCGGCGGCCTGGCCCAGGGCCTGGACATCAAAAGTCCGGTGGTCTTCGAGGGAGGGCCGCTGACCTTCAATCCCGTGTTGATCCAGGTGTTTGCGCATCGGCTTGGTCTTTCGAAGAAGGAGATCTTGATCCCGGAGCATCCAGAGCTTATGATGGCCTGGGGCGCGGCTTTGTCCCTGAAGAAAATGAAAGGGCAGCAGGAGCATCCGGCAAAACCGGAATGGCTGGCGCAGACGCTGGATCAGATCAAAGAAGACGTGTCCGGCAGAGAGCAGGGAGCGCCCTTCTTTTGCTCGAAAGAAGAGCAGGAAGCGTTTCAGAGGCGGCACGCTCTGCCGGAGTGGAAGCCTTATAAGCCTACATCCGGCGAAACGGTGCGGGCTTATCTGGGGATTGATTCTGGAAGCACGACGACCAAATTCGTACTGATGGATGAGGAAGAAAGACTGCTGGATACCTTCTACTCTCCAAACGAAGGGGATCCCCTGGCAGTGGCGAAGAAGGCGCTTCTTGCCATGCGGGACAAATATCAGAGCGCGGGGGCCCATCTGGAGATCTTAGGAGCAGGCACTACCGGGTATGGAGAACAGCTTTTCGCCAGGGCGTTTTCCGCGGAATGTCATGTGGTAGAGACAGTGGCACATACAAAAGCCGCGCTGAAGTATTATCCAGGGGCCACTTTCCTTCTGGATATCGGCGGGCAGGATATGAAGGCGATCTGGCTGAAAGACGGGATCATCACCAATATCGTGGTCAATGAGGCGTGTTCCTCCGGGTGTGGGTCATTTCTGGAGAATTTCGCTTCTACCCTGCATATCCCAGTGGAAGGGATCGCCCAGGCGGCCTTTGATTCCAAGAATCCGGCTGTCTTAGGAAGCAGATGTACCGTGTTCATGAACAGCAGCATCGTGACGGAGCAGAGAAACGGGAAACTGCCGGGAGATATCATGGCGGGGCTCTGCCGGTCGATCATAGAGAATGTATTTACCAAAGTCATCCGAACCTCCAACCTGGACAGTCTGGGAGACAAGATCGTGGTCCAGGGAGGGACTTTCCAGAATGACGCGGTCTTAAGGGCTCTGGAGCAGTATACAGGAAAGCAGGTGATCCGGGCGCCTTACCCCGGCGTTATGGGCGCGATCGGCGCGGCGCTCCTGACCAAAGAGCGGATGAGGGGGCGGCCAAGGACCTTCATCGGATTAGAGAACTTAGAAGCATTTACATACACTCAGCAGGCGGATGAACCATGCCCCTTCTGCGGCAATCACTGCAGGCGCAGCATCATCCGTTTCTCCAATGGAAATTCCTGGGTGGCCAATAACCGCTGCGAGAAGGGGGAGATCTTAGGAGATCCCAAAGAGGAAGCGGTACAGGCGCAGCTCCGAGACAAGCAGCAGGAAAAGGAGCGCACAACGGATCTGTTCGAACTTCGCCGGAAGCTTTTATTCCAGGATTACCCATATCCAGAACCAAAGGTGGAGAGAAAGATCACCATTGGGATTCCGAGAGTGCTGTTCTTCTGGGACAGTATGCCCTTCTGGAGTACCTTCTTTAGGGCGCTTGGATTCCGGGTGAAGCTTTCCAGGCCAAGCACCCGGAGGATGTACGAGAACGGCCTGCACGCGGTGGCATCGGACACCGTCTGCTTCCCGGCCAAACTGGTCCACGGGCATATCCGGGATCTGGCAAAGCAGAAGGTGGACCGGATCTTCTTCCCTTCCATCAGTACGGTGGAACCGGAGAATCAGGAGAAGACCAGCGAGTCCATGTGCGCGGTGGTGAAGGGCTATCCGCTGGTCATCCGCAACTCCGACGACCCAAAGAAGGAGTTTGGGATTCCTCTGGAAGCGCCGCTGTTTTTCTGGAATACCAGGCAGGACCGGAGGTCGCAGCTGCTGGGGTATATGGAAGAGACCTTCCAGGTCCCAAGGGAAGAGACCCGCAGGGCAGTCCAGGCGGCGGAAGAGGCTTTAGACAGCTTCCACAGGCAGATGGAGGAAGCGGGAGCCAGGGTGCTGGAAGAAGTAGAACGAAAAGGAACCTATGCGGTGGTGCTTGCGGCCAGGCCTTATCAGACGGATGGACTGGTGAACCATGACCTGCCTTCCTTCTTCACCTCTCTTGGGATACCGGTGCTGACGGCGGACTCCCTGCCGGAGCTTGACCAGGTGGAATTAAAATTAAGCAGGCTGGATATCGTCAACAACTACCATGCCCGGATGTTATCCTCCGCGATCCTTGCGGCCAGGAGCCCTCATCTGGAGTATGTGCAGCTGGTAAGCTTTGGCTGCGGCCACGATGGCTACCTGTCGGATGAGATCATAAGACTGATGAACGAGATCTCCGGCAAAACCCCTCTTGTGGTGAAGCTGGACGAAAGCGATGTGCAGGGACCGCTTAGGATCCGCGTGCGCTCCTTTGTGGAGACCCTGGATATGCAGCGGAAAGAGGGAGTAAAGAAGGAGGCGGAGCCTCTGAAAGACCCCTATCCGGTGAAATTTACAGGGAAAGATAAGAAAGAGAGAGTGGTGTTGGTCCCCAATACCTCCCATGCCTTCAGCCGTCTGATGTCGGTGGCCATGAAAGGCCAGGGGCTGAGGGCGGAGCCTTTGGAGATCGGACGGGAAGAGGCCATCCGCCTGGGGAAACAGTATGTCCATAACGATATCTGTTTCCCGGCACAGATCGTGATCGGGGAGGCGCTGTCCGCTCTGCAAAGCGGCAGGTATGACCTTGACCATGTGGCGGTGGCGATGGCGAAATACGTAGGCGACTGCCGGCTGACCCATTATGGGGCGCTGCTCAGGAAGGCGCTGGATGATGCGGGCTATGGAATGGTGCCGATCCTGACCAACGACGATCAGGACAGCCACCATCTCCACCCGGGTTACCGGATGAACCTGCATTCCTCGATCCTGATCGCGGCGGGCCTTCCTATGATCGATGTGCTGGAGGAACTTCTGCGGAAGATCCGGCCCTATGAGAAGGAGAAGGGAAGCACGGATGCCGCCTTTGAGAAGGCTATGGACTTGTTGATCGAAGGGATGGAAAGGAAGGGCCTTAGGGGAGCGAGAAAGGGCTTCCGCCACGCGATCGAAGTGATGAATGGGGTCGCTTATGACAGGAGCCATCCCAAGCCTCAGGTATCGATCGTGGGAGAATACCTGCTCAACTTCCATCCAGGAGCGAACCACGACATTGAAGCTTACCTGGAGAAGAATGGCTTTGAAGTGATCGAGGCACGGATGACAGATGTGATCCGCAAGATCTACTTTAACAAAGACAGTCAGGTGAAAGAATACCATATCCATAAACCCCTGGGGGAGAAGCTCTGGAACGCGGTGGTCAACAAGGTGTTCGACATTGCCCACAGTCTGACAGACCAGATCGCCAAGAAGCACCCGCTGTATGAGCGGGCCTGCCGTCTGCCGGAGCTGGTCAAGAGAAGTGACCCGGTGATCCCTCATACCTTTGACGCGGGAGAAGGAGTGCTGATCCCGGGAGAGATCCTCCATCACGCCGCCCATGGGTGCCGGGCATTTGTCATCCTGCAGCCCTTTGGCTGTCTGCCAAACCACGTGGTAGGCCGGGGGATCGTCAAGAAGCTGAAGGAATACTATCCAGACGCCCAGATCCCGCCGCTGGACTACGATCCGGACGTCAGCTTCGCCAACCTGGAGAACCGGCTGCAGATGCTGGTGATGAACGTGATCGAGAAGGAACGGCTGGAGAATCAAAAAGAAAAGCAGTCTGATGAAAGCAAAGGGATCGCGTAAGAAAAGCAGAGGATACTTTTCCTGTGGAATGTTTCATTCCGGGAGAGGTATCCTTTTTTATTGGTAAAATTTTAAAACGAGCCTATCCTTTTTAATTGGTAAGCTGTTATACATAATAGAAAGCACAAAACGTTTTGCACTTTGAGGTGAGAAAGGAGGAGCTTGTGGACGCGGATTTTCTTCTGATCAGGAAAATGAAGCAGGGCCAGGATGAGGCCTTTGACACATTTGTCCATAAATACTATGGCGATATCCTAAGATACTGCGCATACCGCTGCCGGGACCCGGAGTATGCTTTAGATCTGACCCAGGAGACGTTTGTCCGCTTCTTCGCAAGATTATCTGAGTATCGTCACAAAGGAAAAGCCAAAAACTATCTGTACACCATTGCCGGCAATCTCTGTAAGAACTGGCGTCAAAAAGACAGAGAGATCCCGACGGAAGAAGAGGTGTTTGTGCAGGAGACCGATCCGGCGGCCCTCCAGGAAGGCGGGATCGTAGATAAGCTGCTGCTGGAATGGGCGATCGACCAGCTTCCCCCGGAATTGCAGGAAGTCATTGACCACTATTATTTCCAGGAGCAGAAGATCCGGGAGATCGCCGCCGAGCTGGAGCTTGGAGTCCCGCTGGTGAAGTACCGCCTGAGCCAGGCGAAGCTTAAGCTGCGGGAACTACTGGGAAAGGAGGAAGACCATGAATCTGGAAGAACGGATACAAAATTATAAATCGGAAATGAAGATCGAACCAAAAGAAGAGAACATCCTTAAGACGATCCAGGCTTCCCGGGAGAGTTTTCTGGCCGCGGAAGCAGACCGGATGCTGGCGTACCATTCCTTTTTGTATCTGCAGCTTAGGCTGGTCAGAAAAAGATGGTGGCTTCTGCAGCTTCTGGTCCTGGCCGCGTTGTGGGCGTTTCTCCCCATAGCGGAGGATCAGCTCTATGCGTACCGGAGTATGGGAGTGGCGGGGACCCTGTTTGTCATCCTCATTATCCCGGAATTCTGGAAGAACCAGACCTGCCAGTGCCTGGAGATCGAGGCGGCGTCCTACTACTCTCTGCGCCAGGTCTACGCGGCCAGAAGCCTGCTGTTTGGGATCGCGGATATCCTGATGATCACGGTATTCTGCGCCGGGGCTTCGGTGTCGCTGCAGGTATCGCTGTCTGCCCTCTTGATCCAGTTTCTGTTCCCCATGGTGGTGACAGCCTGTATCTGCTTCGTGGGCTTATGCGGGAACAGACAGATTCCTGAGACGGCGGCGGCCGGACTGTGTATGGTCTGGAGTCTGATCTGGTGGTTTGTGCTGCTGGACGAGCGGCTTTACGCGGCGGTCACGATTCCGGTCTGGGTGCTCTTGTTTGGGATCGCGGCGCTGTTTTTGGCGATTACTGTCTATCGGCTCATTTGCCGGTGTAATCTTATCTGGGAGGTAGATCGAAATGGAAATAAAGACAACTGATCTTACAAAGAAATTTGGTGATGTTACAGCGGTGGACCATATGGATCTGACCATGACGGGAGGGGTCTATGGGCTTCTTGGGGTAAATGGCGCCGGGAAGACGACGCTTATGCGGATGCTGTGTACCCTGTTGCAGCCAACGGAAGGCAGCATCACCTGCAATGGGAAAGATATTTTTAAAATGGGAGCGGATTACCGGAAGAGGCTGGGGTATCTTCCCCAGGAATTCGGGTTTTACCCGGAGTTTACCGTGAAGGATTATCTGCTTTATATCGCGGCCCTCAAAGGCCTCCGCCCGGCGGTGGCGAAGAAGCGGGTGCGGGAACTGCTGGGAAAGGTTGGCCTTGCGAAAGTGGCGGGCCGGAAGATGAAGAAGCTGTCCGGGGGGATGAAGCGGCGGGCGGGGATTGCCCAGGCCATGCTGAACGACCCCAGGATCTTGGTGCTGGATGAGCCGACAGCCGGTCTGGACCCCAACGAACGTGTCCGATTCCGCAACCTGATCAGCGAATTGTCGGAGGACCGGCTGGTGCTGTTGTCCACGCATATCGTGTCAGATGTGGAATATATCGCCAATGAGATTTGGCTGATGAAGGAAGGAAGTCTGATGTTGAAAGGGACGGCGGAAGAGCTGATCGATTCCATGGAAGAGACCGTCTGGAAATGTTTTGCGCAGAAGGCGATGGTGCCAGCGCTGCTGAAGAAATATAAGATCTCAAATATCAAGTCAGAGCCTCATGGGGCAGAACTGAGGATCATTTCCGGGGAACAGCCTCTTCCTGACGCGAAACCGGAGGAAGCGACCCTGGAAGATGTATTTCTTTACTATTTTGGAGAAAAGGCAGGTGAAAGTGATGCTGTTATTTGAAGTGAAAAAGGTACTGACCAAGCCCTTAAATAAAGCGGCCCTCCTGATCTTGGCGGCGGTCTTCGTGATCGCCTGTGTCCTGACCATCCGCTATGTGGATTACACGGATCAGGATGGGAATACGGTGACCGGGATCTCGGCGGCCCACGGCTTAAGAGAGATGAAGAACCAGTGGGCCGGGGATGTGACAGAAGATGTGATCCGGGAAGCGGTCCGGCAGAATGCCGCGATCAATGCTTCCGATGAAGCGCTGTCGGAGGATATACAGGAGCAGAATAAGGCCTATGGGAAGAAGCAGGGATTCGAGGATATCCGGGAGATGCTGAATATGTCTTTCAGCGGGATCAAACAGTATGACTATTATACAGCGGACAATCTCACGGAGGATGAGGCGGCGGGGCTCTATGAGCAGCGCCTCCAGTCCCTCAAGGATTATCTGGACAGCGGCCAGGTGGACTTTACCGAGAATGAGAAAGAATATCTCCTGCAGAATTATGGAGAATTTGAGACGCCGGTACACTATGAGTATGCCGAAGGATGGATGGCTTTGATGGATTCCGCGTATTTTATCACGCTTATGATGATCCTGGTATTGATCCTGGGATTCCTGGTGTCTGGTATCTTCTCGGATGAATTTGCCTGGAAGGCGGATGCCATCTTCTTTTCCTCCAGAACGGGAAGGGGACGGGCCATCCTGGCGAAAATGGGAGCGGGCTTGTTGATCATCACGGTGCTCTACTGGGGCGTGGTCCTGCTTTTCGCGGGCGTGGTGCTGGCGGCCTTGGGGGCAGGCGGAGGTGACTGCCCGGTCCAGATCTGGAACTGGTACAGCATCTATAACATTACCTACTTCCAGGACTATCTGTTAAGCGCTGTGGGAGGGTATATCGGGGCCTTGTTCATCCTGATCCTGTCCATGCTGGCGTCGGCCAGGACCCACTCCACTGTTTTTGCGATCACCATCCCATTTGCCCTGACCTGCGTGGCCCCGTTCCTTGGCCGGGTAGACACCTTCTCAAAGCCTCTGCGTCTGTTCCCGGATCAGCTTCTGCAGATCTGCGCCAACCTGCGGGACTTTGAGTTATATGAGATCGGCGGGAAAGTATTGCGCCAGGTGGACGTGCTCATCCCTATGTATCTGATCCTGGCGGTCGCGATCTTCCCGCTTCTGTATGTCGTGTACCGCAGAAGCCAGGTGAAGTAAATGTTATGCAAGCTGTAGAAGGTAGAAGCTGACCATCAGATGCAGCAGGGTTTCGTGATCCTGCAGAGAGACCCCGCAGATTTCCTCAATCTTCCTCAGGCGGTACAGCAACGTGTTGCGGTGGATGTGCAGTTCCTTGATGGTGTTGGCCGTATGGCAGAACTGTTCCAGGTAAGTCTCCAGCGTGGCCAGAAGGCTGGTGGAATTCTGTCGGTCGTAGTCCTCAAGCGTTGGGATGACCGGGGAGATATAGCTGGGCTTGGGCAGGGAGTTCAGGGCGGGAGTCAATATGGCCGGGAGATAGTAGTCGCTGTAGTAGTGGATGTGATGCTTTGGCGCAAGTGTCCCTCCAAGGGTGACTGCATCCTCGGCCTGCTTCTGGTAGATACTGATCTCCAGGAGATCTTCAAAAAGATTGCTGACGCCGCAGTGAGCGTGGAACCGGACCAGGGTCTCCTTGAAATATTTCCAGGTGCTCTCCAGACTGTTGTAGCGATCGTACTGGTAGAACAGGATGTAGAGGATATTCTGGCGTATGAGGGCTAACTGGCAGGGGGAGAGCGTGGTCAGAGTCTTGCGCACGAAGGAGAGGGTATTCTTCTCCCGCTCGTCGGATATGGTGATGGCTGCCACCAGATAGGAGGGGGCCAGGGAGATGCCCACCGTGTTCTTCCAGTTGTCCAGCTGTCTCTGGGTCTGGATCCGGCCGCTGAACAGTTCCGCCGCAAAGGATTTCTGATAGGTGTATTTCATGCTGTTCTCAGAGTCTTTGCCGCTGTACAGGACTGTGCAGGCATTCTGGATGATCTCCATGGCTTCCATCCGGTCCGGCGTCAGTTCCTCGTAAGTACAGTTCATGGTCACATACCCCTCGATGATGTGATTGACTTTGATGACCCCCTGGATCTTGGGCCGCTCTTTACAGGAGCCCCAGTCTACGACAAAGGGGGCTTCCTTGATATTTACAGACTGCATGATTCCCTCTTCATACAGCTTTGTGATCATCTCCGTCTCGTACCCTCTGTGTTCTAAGAGGTAGTCCCAGTAATAATCGTCTGTTTTGACCTCCGGCGCGATGCCGAGGACATTATAGAGAATGTCAACGGCCAGCACCGGAACTTTGACATATTTGTAACTGACGTTCATAACGTCCTGGATTGTTCCCGTAGGAAGGATCCGTAGCAGTTCTTCGCATAGATTTTTCAGATTGACCTGTTCTTTCATGAAAATGACCCTCCCTGTTGGTGTTCTTGTGCAAAAAGGCATGTCTGTATCCTTCTGTGATTTGAGTATACATGAAAATCCGATAATATTCCACAAAAATTGAGAAATACATACAGAATGCATAAAGGGAGGGCGGATTTTGGAAAAGAAATAAGACATATTATATTTGTGCAAATGCATAAAAATAGAAGGGTAGGTTTTCGTTTTTGCCCAATGTAATCTGCGGATAATTGTTATAAAATTAACGCAAAAGAAATCAAAAGTATAGGAGGAACGACCATGTTTGAATTGAACGGAAATGTAGCAGTTGTAACGGGAGCATCCGCAGGGCTTGGGCGTCAGTTTGCCCTGGCGCTGGCAAGACAGGGAGCCGATCTGGCCATCCTGGCAAGAAGGAAAGAGAAGCTTGAGACAGTGGCAGAAGAGATCAAGGCGCTGGGAGTGGACTGTCTGGCGGTCGCCTGTGATGTGACGGATACGGATCAGATCAAGAACGCGGTGAAGGAAGTGACCGACCATTACGGGACCGTGGATATCCTGGTCAATAACGCCGGCGGCGGCACCTGTATCCCTCTGGAAGAACTGCCGGAGGAAGAGTGGAGAAAGGTATTGTCCCTGGATCTGGACGGTGCCTTCTACTGTATGAAATATTTCGGACAGATCATGCTGGACAAGGGCTACGGCCGGGTGATCAACATTGCCTCGATCTTAGGCAAAGGCGGACTGAAAGAACTTCCGGTGATCGCTTATGCTTCCGCCAAGGGAGGCGTCATCAACATGACCCGGCAGGCGGCGACGGAATGGGCCCAGAAAGGCGTGACGGTCAATGCGCTGTGTCCGGGATTCTTCGCGTCAGAGGCCAACGGGCCGGAAGCGATGGAGTCCATGAACGGATTCATCGAAGTGCGTACACCGATGGGACGGCCGGGCGAAGAAGGAGAACTGGATTCTTCTGTTGTCTTCCTGGCAGCGAAGGAGTCCACCTATGTGACCGGAGCGATCCTTACCTGTGACGGCGGATGGACTGCGATTTAATAGAGAAGAAATTGGAGGAATATGAACATGAGTTACGATTATACAAAACTTTGGCAGCCAATCACCATCAACAAGATGCGGCTGAAAAACAGGATCATGCTGTCTGCCATGGGAACATTCACCCCTATGCAGGACGGAACGGACAGCGAGGAAGGGATCCGCTACTATGAGGAGCGGGCCAAAGGCGGCGCGGGCCTTATCATGACAGGAGCCATGTTCCTGAATGAGAAGACTGCCCAGGGAGGCCCGACACTGGCGCTCCACAATACCAGAGCCATTCCCAAGGCTACCGTGATGGTAGAGCGGGTACATCGCTGGGGCGCGAAGATCGGTCTGCAGATGAGCTGCGGGACCGGACGGAACGGGATGCCGGACATCGGAGAGCGGGTGCCGATCTCCTCTTCCGCGAATCCGTCTTTCTACAATCCGGAGATGATCTGCCGTCCGCTGGAGACGGAGGAGATCAAGGATATCATGAAGGACTTTGCCACGGCGGCTTCCTTTGCTCTGAACGCGGGATTTGACGCGATCGAGGTCCACGGACACGCGGGCTATCTGATCGATCAGTTCATCTCTCCCCAGTGGAACAGCAGGACTGACGAGTACGGCGGATCCTGGGAGAACCGGGTGCGATTTGCCAAAGAGATCGTAGAATCCATCCGTGGGGTGGTAGGACCGGACTTCCCGATCATCTTTAGGATCTCTCTGGATCACATGTATAAAGGAGGGCGTACCTTAGAGGATTCCATGCCGATCATCGAACTTCTGGAGAAGGCGGGCGTGGATGCCTTCGATATTGACTCCGGGTCCTACGAGACTATGGATTACATATTCCCCACCTGCTACCGGGGAGAAGCCTGTATGGCCTATGTCTGTGAGGAGGCAAGAAAGCATCTCAGTGTGCCGATCATCAACGCGGGAAGCCATTCTATGGAGACGGCGGTGGAACTTCTGGAGTCCGGCAACGCGGATATCATCAGTTTTGGACGCCAGCTGATTGCGGATCCTCAGTTCCCCAACAAGATCCGGGCGGGACACAGAGAAGATGTCCGTCCCTGTCTGATCTGTAATGAGGAGTGTATAGGAAGGATCTTCGGCAGACTGACTCAGTTGTCCTGTACCGTGAATCCGGCGGCCGGCCTGGAAGGGGCCATGGAGATCACGAAGCTGCAGGAGCCGAAGAATGTGGCGGTGGTCGGTGCGGGACCTGGCGGACTGGAGGCCGCAAGGACAGCGGCGCTGCGGGGATGCCAGGTGACGCTCTATGAAGCTTCCGGCAAGATCGGGGGAACATTCGCGGATATCGCGAGCCCGTCTTTTAAAAAGCGGATCCGGGATCTGATCCAGTGGTACGATGTACAGTTGAAAAAGCTGGGAGTCAAGGTGGTACTGAACACGAAAGTCACAGAGGATGCTCCGTTCCTGATGGAGGCGGACGAGATCTTTGTGGCCACCGGTTCCCTGCCCTTTATCCCAGGCAGCATCCAGGTACAGGAGACGGAGAAGACCATTGATGTTACCCAGGCCCATATCCATGGTGTTGAGGGGCAGAAGGTGGTGATCTGCGGCGGCGGACTGTCCGGATGTGATACGGCGCTGGAGTTGGCGATGCAGGGGAAAGAAGTGACCATCGTAGAGCAGATGGAAGCCTGCGCCAGGGATGTGATGACGATCAATAAGATCAGCCTGGACACCCTTCTTGACCAGTACCAGGTGAAGATCCTGACCAATACCAAGGTCACAGAGATCTCAGATCAGGGCGTGACGGCCCAGGCGCCGGATGGGACTGTGATGCTGGAAGCGGATGCGATCGTCACTGCTTTTGGACAGAAGGCCAACGCCAAGACCGCCGAGGCGATCGCGGATAAGTATCCGTGCAAGACTACGCTGATCGGAGACTGCCAGCAGCCGTCCAAGGCGGGCAAGGCGATCCGGGAAGGATTCTATGCGGCAATGTCTCTCCAGTAGACAGACAAGAGGAAGGCAGACAAGAAGGAGTGAGACAATGGAGAAAAAGGGATTTTTTGGTTATCAAGCGGCGGTGGGGGCGTTCCTGGTCATCTTCGTAAACCTGGGAGCCTGCACCACGCTGGGGACCTTCATCGCGACCCTGTCCGAATACAGCGGACATTCCGTGGGAGCGGTGGGACAGATCGGAACGGTAAACACGATCTGTAATATTGTATTGAGTGTAGTGGCGCTGAAAGTCATGGGGAAGATCGGCCCTCAGAAAACGATGCTGATCTCTATCCTGGCCTGTGCCCTGCACATGCAGTTCTATACCTTTGTGACTCCGGGAGCCAATGGGATGAGCCTGGCCCTTATGTACATCGCGGGGGGCCTGGCATCGTTCTCCATCACCTTTGGGACCCATGCGGTATGCTCGGCGGTGATCGGCGACTGGTTCGTGGAGAAGCGGGAACAGATCACGGGGAGAGTGCTCTCCGGAGCCGGGCTTGGAGCGGCGGCGTGGGTGTTCCTGGCAGGACAGCTTTTCCAGGTGACAGACTATAAGAACTGTTACCGGATCATGTCCATCCTGGTGCTGGCGATCGGTCTATTCGCCGTCCTGTTCCTGATCCGGACTACGGAACAGAAGGGACAGAAACCTCTTGGCTGGGATACAGACTCCTCGAAAGGCGAAGGTGCGGAAGAACTTCCGGGAGTCTCTTACCGGACGGCGGTCACCTCCGGCACGTTCAAAGTGCTGGTGGTGGGGCTGTTGTTCTCGACAGTGGGCGGGACCGCCTACCTGTCCTACGCGCCAACCTGGTGGCAGATGAACGGGATGACGGCGACCGGAGCGGCCAACTGGAACGCGGCCTATCTGTTGCTGGCCGGACTCCTTCTGCTGGCGGCGGGGAATATCTCGAAGAAGCTGGGGACAAAAGGTTTCGTGGCCTATGTGTGTCTGGCCTTTGTGGCGGCCTTTGTCTGCATGGTCGTATGGCCGGTCAGCGGATCCCTGGTGTTCATGGTGCTGACGGTCGTATTCGCCGCGGCAGCCTATCCAGTGTGCGCGAGCATTCCGTCCTTTGTGGGGACAGCGGCGTTTGGCCCGCGGGAATTTGCCCAGATCTCCGCTACGCTGATGGTGGCGGTGTATGTGGGACAGGCTGTCGCTTCCCCGGTCATGGCGGCACTGCTGGCCACAGAGGGCGGTATGAGGCTTGCCTGGATCGTCTTCGCGGTGACGACGGCGGTGGGAATGGTGTTGCTGCTCCTGGCGCTTGGCATGGCGAAGAAACTGCAGTCGGAATAGACATACAGGAGAAAGAGGGATAAAATAAAAGTATCATCTATTGAAAGGGAGAGTGATCTTATGGATTATGGATTGAAAGACAAAGTGGTACTCATCAATGGCTCAACAGGCGGCATCGGACAGGCATTGTGCCGGGCATTCGCCGGCGAGGGTTGCAAGCTGGCGATCTCTTCCACCAGCCAGGCGAAGCTGGACGCGTTTGTTCCCACCCTGGATATCCCCAAGGAAAACCTGCTGACTACCGTGACGGATGTGCGGGACGAGGCTCAGGTAAAGGCGTGGATCGACGGCGCTTATGAACATTTTGGCAAGATCGACATCGTAGTCCCGAACGCAGGATACGAAGGGAAATACCAGGAGATCCAGGACTGTGCAATAGAAGAATATCAGAAAGTATATCAGATCAATGTGTTCAGCGTGATGTTCGTGATGAAATACGCGGCCCCCTACCTGATCAAGAATGGAAGCGGCGCCATCGTGACCATCGCTTCGAACGGAGCGTACACCACATCTCCGGGGATGAGCGCGTACTGCTCTTCCAAGCACGCGGTGGCAGGCCTTGCCAAATCCGTGGCTCTGGAACTTGGACCTCACGGCATCCACTGCAATTACATCTGCCCGGGCGGTGTGGACACACCGATGATCAGCCGGATCGAACAGAATACCTTTGGAGATACCAAGACCCACGAGGAAGCGGAGCAGATCTTCGGCGCGCAGTATCTGGATAAACGCTACTGCCGTCCGGATGAGGTGGCCAATCTGGCGCTGTATCTGGCTTCTGATGTATCATCCCACATCATGGGATCTGGGATTCGTCTGGACGGAGGCATGGACGCCCTCTGCTAATACATAGAAGGAATCAATAGTGCGGGAGAGTGCAGATTTTTATCTGTGCTCTCTTTTTTTATAAAATTTTAATTGACATCTCCCATCAAGCATACTAAGATATCGATTAGTTAACAAACTAACTAATTTTCGTTGATCTATTTATGCGGGAGGAAAGCAAAATGGGATGTAATTTGGATAAAGTGCCGGAACTGGGGCTGATGGGAATTGTGATGCATCGGGTCATAAACCGGGCAAAAGGAATGTATCAGGAATTTGACTTGAACGCCAGCCAGGCGGGAATCCTTTTTTCTCTGCATCAAAGCAGCGCCATGTCGCAGAAAGAACTGGCGGAAAGTCTGAACATGACTCCGCCATCGATCACTTCTACGATCCAGAAGATGGAAAAAGGCGGATATATCCGGCGTAAAGCGGATGAAAAGGATCAGCGTGTCTTAAGGCTCTCACTGACGGAGAAGGGAGAATCCTGTATCCAGTCGGTGAAACAGGTGGCCGAACAGATGAGGAAGCTGATCTTTTATGAGATGAGCGAAGAAGAAATCCAGCAGTTCCGAAAGTTTTTGCTGCGGATCAATGAGAACTTGGAAAGAGAAGTATAAAGACATCAGAAAGGAAAGACAGAAGTATGAAGAATTTGTTCAAATACGCGGCGGTACAGTGGAAAAGTATGCTGGCGATCATTTTGATCCTATTTGTCCAGGCATACTGTGATCTTTCCCTGCCAGCGTACACGTCAGATATTGTGAATGTGGGAATCCAGCAGGGCGGGATTGAGGAGACAGTTCCGGAAGCGGTTCCGGAAGAAGAGATGGAACATCTTTTGCTATTTGTGCCGCAGGAAGAAAAGGAACAGATCCTAGGCAGCTACGTGGAGGATGAAAGCTCCTATGATGTTCCTGCCTATGTCCTGAAAGAGGATGTCCGCGGACAGGAAGAAGAGATGGAAGAGTTAAAAGATATCCTGGAAGTCCCGATGGTCTTAAGCACAGGCCTTGCCTCTGACAGCGAAATGACCTCCGGGCTGAAGGAGCAGATGACAGCGGCGCTGCCTTCTCAGGCATTGTCAGAGGATATGACGGTGTTCGATATGATAGGCCAGCTCCCTCAGGAGAGCCGGGAGACCCTGGCAGAAGAGGCGAAAGAGCAGTTGAGTGATATGCCGGACAGCATCCTGGAGCAGGCGGCGGTCAGCGCGGTCAGGACCACCTATGAGACATTGGGCATGGATCTGGATCAGATACAGGTCCGGTATCTCATCGCAACAGGAGGAAAGATGGCGGCCCTTGCGTTTCTTGGAATGGCGGCCAGTATCTTGGCAGGTTTTTTGGCCTCCCGCGTGGGGGCGTCCACGGGACGGGATCTTCGCGGCAGGGTCTTTCAGAAAGTGGTTGGATTTTCCAACAATGAATTTGATCATTTTTCTACCGCTTCGTTGATCACCAGAAGCACCAATGATATCCAGCAGATCCAGCTGCTTACCGTAATGCTGCTGAGGATCGTGCTGTATGCGCCGATCCTGGCGATCGGAGGGATCTTCCAGGTGTTTCAGACCAATGTATCCATGTCCTGGATCATAGGACTGGCAGTAGTGCTGATCGCTTTGGTAGTCCTTGCGCTTTTCCTTGTGGCAATGCCAAAGTTCAGAATCCTGCAGACTCTGGTGGATAAGGTAAATCTTGTTATGCGGGAAACCCTGACAGGGCTGCCGGTGATCCGGGCTTTCAGTACGCAGAAGCATGAAGAAGAACGTTTTGACCAGGCAAACAGAGAGCTGACCAGAACCAATCTGTTTGTCAACCGGGCCATGACTTTTATGATGCCGGTCATGATGCTCATCATGAATGGAGTATCTGTTTTGATCATGTGGAACGGTGCCCATGGCATTGATCAGGGGCAGATGCAGGTGGGCGATATGATGGCCTTTATCCAGTATACGATGCAGATCATCATGGGATTCCTGATGTTGTGTATGATGTCGATCATGCTTCCCCGCGCGGCGGTAGCCGCAGATCGGGTAGAGGAGGTTCTGAGCAGTCAGACAGTGATACGGGATCCGGAGCAGGGGAAGAGATTTGATCCGCGGCAAAAAGGGGTCCTGCGCTTTGACCATGTATCCTTCCAGTATCCGGGAGCGGAGGAAGAGGTGCTCCATGATATTACTTTCACTGCCCGCCCCGGCGAGACGACGGCGGTCATTGGAAGTACGGGAAGCGGAAAGTCAACGCTGGTCAATCTTATTCCCAGATTTTACGATGTGACCGAAGGAGCGATCACATTAGACGGGGTGGATATCCGGGAAGTTTCCCAGCACGATCTAAGGGAAAGACTTGGCTATGTGCCTCAGAATGGAATCCTGTTCTCCGGGAATATTGCGTCTAATATCATGTTCGGCAATCCGGATGGAACAGAGGAAGAGATGACGGAAGCGGCAAGGATCGCCCAGGCCGAGGAATTTATCGAGGAGAAGTCAACCCGATACAAAAGCTACATCTCTCAAGGAGGCGCCAATGTGTCGGGAGGGCAGAAGCAAAGGCTGTCGATTGCCAGAGCGGTGGCCAAACATCCGGAAGTCTTTATCTTTGACGATAGTTTCTCCGCGTTGGATTTCAAGACGGACCTGGCGCTGCGCAGGGCGCTGAAGGAAAAGACGAAGGACAGCACCGTCTTGATCGTAGCGCAGCGGATCAGTACGATCCTGCACGCGGAACAGATCCTGGTCCTGGATGAAGGCAGGATCGCAGGGAGAGGTACTCATAAGGAACTCTTGGAAACTTGCGAGGTGTACCGGCAGATCGCTGCCTCCCAGCTGTCAGAGGAAGAACTGACAGGGGAAAACAATCGGAAGGAGGATGACGGCTATGGCTATGCACGGACGTAGACTGCCTGACGAGAAGGCGAAAGATTTCAAAGGCACGTTAAAGAAACTGTTTCATTATATGAATATGTTTAAGGCCCAGATGATCCTGGTAGCGATTTTCGCTGTCGGAGGAACCATTTTTAATATTATAGGGCCAAGGATCCTGGGAAAAGCGACGACAGAGATTTTTAACGGTCTGGTAAGCAAAGTATCCGGGGGAAGCGGGATGGATTTTGCCAAGATCGGACAGATCCTTTTGCTGACGCTGGGGCTTTATCTTCTGAGCGCATGCTGTTCTTTTATTCAAGGGCTGCTTATGACGGGAATCTCTCAGAAGACCACCTACCGGCTGCGAAAAGAGATCTCAGAGAAGATCCATCGGATGCCTATGGGTTATTTTGATACGAAACCTGTGGGGGAAATTCTGTCGAGGGTGACCAACGATGTAGACACTTTGGGACAGAGCCTGAATCAGAGCGCGACCCAGCTTATCACATCAGTGACCACGATCATAGGAGTTCTGGTGATGATGCTGTCTATCAGCCCTTTGATGACGCTGGTGGCGCTGTTGATCCTTCCGCTGTCCATAGGACTGCTGTCCTTTGTTATGAAACATTCCCAGAAGTATTTCCGGGGACAGCAGAAGTATCTGGGGAATGTAAATGGCCAAGTGGAGGAGGTCTACAGCGGGCACAATATCATCAAAGCTTTTAACAAAGAACAGGATGTGATCCGTGAATTTAACGAGACTAATGAACACTTATATGATTCCGCCTGGAAATCTCAGTTTTTTTCAGGCATGATGATGCCGGTCATGCAGTTTGTTGGCAATCTGGGATATGTAGCGGTAGCGATCTTGGGTGGATATCTGGCGATCAGGGATGTGATCGAAGTAGGAGACATCCAGTCCTTTATCCAGTATGTAAGGAACTTTACCCAGCCCATCCAGCAGGTTGCCCAGGTGGCGAACATGCTCCAGTCTACGGCGGCGGCTTCTGAAAGAGTATTTGAATTCCTGGAGGAGGAAGAAGAATCCCAAACAGTCTCGGATCCGGTGTCCGTGGAAGGAATCCAGGGAAATGTGGAGTTTGAGCACGTACACTTTGGATACCATCCGGATAAGACGATCATCAAGGACTTCTCAGCAGCCGTAAAAGCAGGGCAGAAGATTGCCATCGTAGGACCGACCGGAGCTGGTAAGACGACCATGATCAAGCTGCTGATGCGGTTTTATGATGTGAACAGCGGCGCTATCAAGGTTGACGGCCATGATATCCGGGATTTTGACCGAGGAGAACTTCGAAAATTATTCGGTATGGTTCTTCAGGATACTTGGCTCTTCCATGGAAGCATCATGGAAAATATCCGCTATGGGAAGCTGGAAGCTTCTGACGATGAGGTCATTCAGGCGGCCAAGGCAGCCCATGTGCATCGGTTTGTGCAGACCCTTCCCGGCGGTTATGG
>DXGF01000014.1 GCA_019114065.1 Candidatus Dorea gallistercoris | reverse complement strand
GTAAAATCTTAGCAAACTGACTATAGCAGGAAGAGGGCGGATTGTCAACCGGTCTTCACATGGTTTCCTTCTGGATATGGCCTATATACAGGAATCGAGGTCTATACAGCGATAGTCGGTGTCGATATAGTGTGAGATCAGACGTGCCCGGAAGTTTCTGGTGTTACAGATGGAATGTGGGCAGCCCGTTTTATCCAGATCTTCTGGAAGTACGAATGTGATCCCCTTTACATGCACATCTCTGCAGCCGGTGTGATGATGGGCGGGGACGGTCACCGTCTTCATGCCGCGGGGGCATTCCTTCCCGGAATGGTCAAGCTCTGTTAAAATGATGGCCAGCGCCACCCGCTTGCCCGGGCAGACGTTTTTGATCGTTGTCTCTACCTGAAGGATACGGCCCGGGGATTCCAGACACGTATCTCCAAGATCTACGGAAAGGAAATCCTGACAGCCGCCGATAGAAAGCTCCACAGGAGTGGGACATTTCTCTGGGCAGATCACGTCGTCGCAGGTCACTTTGACCGAGGGGGCCGGGAAGGTGACCGCGTTTCCTTCTGTGTCAGAGTAGAGGATGGATTGGTTTACCAGCTTGGTGCCGGAGGTCTGGCCGATGTGTTTGAGAAAGAATTCCAGGGAAGCGCCTTCATTTCCTGATACACCAAGCTCTGAGATCTTCCATTGAAGAGTGGAAGCATTTACCATCATAGCGGTTCCCTTGGTGGGCGGGTTGACACTCAGGATCTGGAAATCCGCGTTTACAATTTCGTCGATAACGATATTGGTGGCGCCGGGTTTGGAAATGTTGGCCGCAAGGTCGGCAAAGAGGTCTTCTAGTTCGGATTCATCCGGGGTTACCGCCACATGGGAGGCATCCGGGTCCGTGGCCCAGTCGTTCAGCACGCTGACATCGATCCCGTCGGAACCGATCAGTCCGATGCAGTAGATCACGATCCCGGAAGCCCGGGCGGCAGCGGCTATGGGAGCGGGCGGGGCGCCTGCTGTGGTCTTTCCGTCTGTGAAAAGAACGATCACTTTCGCGTTTGTGGAAGCGGGATCAAAGAGCTGTACAGCCGTCTCGAAGGCAGCGGCGTGGTTGGTGGAGCCGCCCGCGCTCAGAGCGTCTACCGCGGCTTTGAGATCCGCCACAGAGGTCATGAGCGGGGCATCGGCCGCCGCGGTACTGGCAAAACTGACGATGCCAATGTGGCTTCCTGAACCAATGGTCCCGTCCTGAGAACTGTCGGTGGCCTCATCGATGATATCGATAAAGGTTTTGGCCCCGATCTTCATGTTGGCAAGGGGCGACCCGGCCATACTGCCGGAACGGTCCAGGACCAGGACGATGTCTGTTGGATTGGAAGTGATATCGGGAGTGGCTGAGAGGGCCAGCGTCACCTTTAGTGTTCCTTCACAGTCAATTTGAGTGGTGTCAATCTGTTTATTCGAATTTGTAATACCCATATATAATTCCTCCAAATCATTTTCACATATGAGGGAGAGTCTGCCTGAGCTGGCAGGCGCTCCTTACTCCATTCTATGCGAAAAGGGAGGATACGTGCCTTCCGCGGCCTGAAGACGCAGGTCTGCCGCTTCCCAGTCGATCACGTGGAACCAGTCCGCAATGTAGTCGGCTCTCAGATTGTGATGCTTCAGATAATAGGCGTGTTCCCAGACGTCAAGGGTGAGCAGGGGATATCCGCCTCTCATAAGAGGGGTATCCTGGTTGGCGCTGGTGAGGATGCGCAGGCAGTTTTGGTCCAGCATGAGCCAGGCATAGCCGGAGCCAAATACAGACAGAGCCGCTTCAAGGAACTGATCCTGGAAGGCTTCGAAACCGCCAAACTGATGCCGGATCATCCCGAGAAGAGCAGAAGAGGTGTCGCTCCTGGCCGGCGGCCTCAGGCCGTCAAAAAAGAACCTATGATTGTAAACGCCGCCTGCGTTGCGGCAGATGGCGGTCCTGACCGTGCAGGGAATCTGGCAGGAACGGCACAGCAGCATTTCCAGGCTCCAGTTCTGGAGGCAAGGATTTTGCTCCAGCAGAGTGTTCAGGTTGTCGATGTAGGTCTGTAGATGCCGGGCGTGATGGAGGAACATGGTTTCTCTATCGATCCATGGCTCCAGAGCGTCATAGTCATAGGGCAGGGGAGTGTTGACGAAAGGGTAGCAGTGATTCATGGAAAAACTCCTTATCAAAGAATGAAAGTGTTTCCTTATTAAGATATGTGGAAGGAAGGAAAAGGTGTGGAGCATAAGATGCATCAGAAGGGAGAGAGGGATGTGGATGGTTTCCGCCGTTCCGGCCCTGTCCGCAGCCCTGTGAGACAGGAGCAACGGGACCCGCAGGCCCCACGGGAGCGACAGGCCCCACAGGCCCGCGGGAGTAAGTGAGGCCCAGGATCTGTTTTCTGCCAATGACCGCCCGCCAGCACAGCCTTCTTGGTCATTTTAGCGTCTGATATTAAAAAATATCGCTAAAAAAGATTTAAGAAAAAGGTAAAGCTATGATCAATAAATAAGCTGTACATTAGAATTTTTGAGTTTTTCTATAATTTGATCAGAAGGCTTTTTGTCTGTGACAAGGTAGTCGAATTCATGAAATGTCGCAAGTCGTTCGATGACTGTTTTTTTGTCAAATTTGCTGTTATCTGCCAGTATATATACCTTATCTCCGCAAGTAAGGAGCGTGCGCTCTGCCTCTGTAAGATGTGCCATTGCCGTGATGGATTTTGAAGCCATGGAAATCCCATCTGCGCCGAGAAATACCTTGTCTACGAGAGAAGACTGAAAGAGGTTGCCAAATTGAGCGCTGAAGACTGCTCCGGAAGTGCCATGAACAAAACCACCGCTTAAATAAACTTCTATGTTTTTGTTTTCCATCAGTTCAACTGCTACATAGACAGAATCTGTAATTACAGTCAGGTCTTTGGCGGTGTGGAGAGATTTTGCGAAAAAAAGTGTTGTGGAACCACATCCAATTGCCAGCACATCACCATTTTTTACGAGTTTTCGGGCGGTTAGAGCAATCTTATTCTTCGCGGCAAGATTATTTACATTCGGACTGATCTTCAGAGAGAGCTGTTTGTCGATCTGAAGAGATTTAACGCCCCCATGTGTGCGGATTACCAGGCCGTCTTTCTCCAACTGTTCTAAGGCCCTTCGGACGGTTGAGGGCGATAACTGAAAATGATCCGTCAATTCCGATATGGTGACAGTGTCGTTTTGCTCGATATAGTCAATTAACTGTTCGTTTCTATTGCGG
>DXGF01000102.1 GCA_019114065.1 Candidatus Dorea gallistercoris | reverse complement strand
GTACCTCCTTTTTGATTGTTAGACATGTCTCCTTTTTGTCTATTCATATCATAATACAAAAAAGAAAAATATACAAGGGAGTTTAAAAGTGCACACGAAAAAAAACAGTCGTGGAAAATTAAGATTTTTTTCAACAATTTTTCACGAAATTAGTGTATAGTATTTGGTGGTTTGGTATTATAAAAGAATTTCAACGATTGGGAGAGTTGGTATTATGAAAAAAAAATGGAGTATGGCAGTCCTGGCCCTGTGTACCTCTCTTCTGCTGGCGGCCTGCGGAGAGGGCGGTGGAGAGTCGGTCCGGGCCGAGACGGAGGATGGACAGACGTCCGGGGAAGAGAAGGAAAGCAACGCGTCTGAGGAGCCCGAGTATCAGGCAAAGCTTGACGCGGTCGATCCGGCCGCTTATGGCAACGCGAAGGGACTGACGCTGGAGAAGGGGGCTTATATCTCGATCATCGGAAAGACCGACGGCGGACAGTACTGGGAGGAAGTGAAAGAAGGGACCAGACAGGCGGCGGCAGATATCAACGCGGAACTGGGATACGAAGGGGAAGATCAAGTCCGGGTCACTTACAGCGGGCCGGCTGAGTCGGACAATGTGGACGAACAGGTAAATATCCTGGATGAGGAACTGGCCCGATATCCGGTGGCTCTGGGCATTGCCATCACAGATGCCCAGGCCTGCGACGTGCAGTTTGACTTGGCGGCGGAAAGCGACATCCCGGTGGTGGCCTTTGATTCCGGCAGTGATTATCAGGGGCTTATGGCTACCGTGGCGACGGACAATCCGGCGGCAGCCGCCTATGCGGCTGATCAGATGGCAGAGCTGACAGGGGGAAGCGGCCAGATTGCCGTCTTTGCTCAGGATTCCAAGTCACAGTCTGCTCTGCAGCGGGTGAATGGTTTTGTGAGCCGGCTGCAGCAGCAGTATCCGGATATCCAGGTTATCTCTGTATATTATATGGATCAGTTGGAGGCGATGGGTCAGATCGTGGCAGACGAGATCAATGCCGGAACTTATCAGAGACCGGGGGCAGACAGTGAGATGGAGCAGGAAGTGACGGCAGAGAATATCACGGAAGAAGACGTCATGGACTATATCTTTGCCAAATACCCAGAGATCAAGGGCTGTTATGGAACCAGCGGGGAGGCGGTGGAACTGATCACAGGGACACTTGACCGCTTGGAGAAAGAAGATATGGCGGTCCTTGGATTTGACGCGGATGAAGAAGAAGTGACGGCCATGGAGGAAGGAAAGATAGACGGGTTGGTCGTGCAGAATCCTTTTGGCATGGGTTACGCGGCAGTGATCGCTTCTGCCAGGGCGGCCTGCGACCTGAACAATGAGGCGTATGTGAATACCGGCTACGTGTGGATGACGCCGGACAATATGGACAGTGAAGAGATCCAGGCGATGTTATACTAGAAGAAAATGTTATCAGGAGGAAGGAAGATGAACAGAGAACAGGCACATGAGATTTTGATGAAGTATATGGAGGGTGAGAATTATATTACCCATTCTTACGCGGTGGAGGCGATCATGCGGGGACTGGCCAAACGGCTGGCGCCGGACGATGTGGAATACTGGGGGATCGTAGGTCTGCTCCACGATCTGGATGAAGAGCAGTGCGACTGGGCCCATGATATGAGTGTCCATGGTCCCACATCTGTAGAGATTTTAAAGAAAGAAGGGATTGAGGATAAAGTCCTTTTTGACGCGATCTGCGCCCACAATCCAAAGAGCGGCATGAAGGCAAAGACAAAGCTCCAGTACGCGATTCTGGCGGCGGATCCGATGAGCGGCTTTGTGAAAGCGGTAGCGCAGATCTACCCGGATAAAAAGATCGCCAGCGTGAAGCATAAATCTGTGATGAAACGGTTCAACGAGCTTCGGTTCGCCAAAGGCGCCAACCGGGACTATATGGAAGCCATCGAGTTTACAGGCTTGAGCCTGGATGATCTGATCGACGTGGCTCTGGAAGAGATGGGAGCCATCGCGGATCAGCTGGGATTATAAAAAGTGCTGAAAACCCTTGACAATAGCGAAAAAACGTAATAAACTAGTTGAGCGTGCATGAAGATGCATTATCTTTTTGTGCGCTCATTTCACAGAACAGAAATGAATGCAGCTTATTATTATCGTAGGAGGTGAAAGAGAATGCCAACATTTAACCAGTTAGTAAAGAAGGGACGCCAGACATCTGTAAAGAAGTCCGGAGCTCCGGCGCTTCAGAAGGGCTACAACTCTTTGAGAAAGAGAGCGACCAATGAATCCGCTCCTCAGAAGAGAGGCGTGTGTACCGCAGTTAAGACGGCTACACCGAAGAAGCCGAACTCAGCGCTTAGAAAGATTGCCAGAGTTCGCCTTTCCAACGGGATCGAAGTGACAAGCTATATCCCGGGGGAAGGCCACAACCTTCAGGAGCACAGCGTTGTCCTGATCCGTGGAGGAAGGGTAAAGGACCTTCCGGGTACCAGGTACCATATCGTCAGAGGTACACTTGACACCGCGGGCGTTGCCAAGAGAAGGCAGGCACGTTCCAAGTACGGCGCTAAGAGACCAAAAGACGCGAAAAAGTAAATCCAGAGCACTTAGCGAGTGCAAGTCGTAAGACGAAGCAGGAGGTTAGTGCGAGGATTGTTCTTCGAAACTTGGCGAGGTGTTTTCGAGCCTAGTGTCGAAGGACTGCCTTGTTAGAAAATCAGAAGCGCGTAGCGCGGAAGACTGCGAAGCAGTCTGGATTTTCGAGCCTGGCCTCGAACTACCACATTTTATGTAGTCACGAACAGAACTATGATAAAGTAAGTTGCAGGGATATAGATGATATGTCCTTTTGCACTACACAGTATCATTAGAACGACACATGTGAGTACCGATGAATTAATCAATTTATCGAGAGCAGCACTGTTTTGAACAGCAGGCTCGAATTGTCTAAAGACAATTCTCATGTTTCTCTGCTGTTCTTGATAGAACACAATGTTTAAGGAGGGAAGGACCGTGCCACGTAAAGGACATACTCAAAAAAGAGACGTATTAGCGGATCCATTGTACAATAACAAAGTGGTAACGAAGCTTATCAATAACATCATGTTAGATGGTAAGAAGGGTATCGCTCAGAAGATTGTATATGGAGCGTTCGAAAGAGTTGCCGATAAGACCGGCAAGCCGGCGATCGAAGTATTCGAAGAGGCAATGAACAACATTATGCCTGTACTGGAAGTAAAGGCAAGACGTATCGGTGGAGCGACCTATCAGGTGCCGATCGAGGTAAGAGCCGACAGAAGACAGGCGCTGGCTCTCCGCTGGCTGACCAACTTCTCCCGCGCGAGAGGCGAGAAGACCATGGAAGAAAGACTGGCGAATGAGATCATGGATGCGGCCAACAACACGGGAGCGGCCGTGAAGAGAAAAGAAGACATGCACAAGATGGCTGAAGCAAATAAAGCATTTGCTCACTACAGATTCTAGGAGGCAACAATGGCTGGAAGAGAATATCCATTAGAGAGAACCAGAAATATTGGTATCATGGCTCATATCGATGCCGGCAAGACTACGCTGACAGAGCGTATCCTCTACTACACCGGCGTAAACTATAAGATCGGTGATACTCATGAAGGTACTGCGACAATGGACTGGATGGAGCAGGAGCAGGAAAGGGGTATCACGATCACTTCCGCCGCCACTACCTGTCACTGGACATTGGAAGAGAACGGAAAGCCGAAGCCGGGAGCGCCGGAGCACAGGATCAACATCATTGATACTCCGGGGCACGTTGACTTTACGGTAGAGGTAGAGCGTTCGCTCCGCGTACTGGACGGAGCGGTAGGCGTGTTCTGTGCAAAAGGCGGCGTTGAGCCTCAGTCTGAAAATGTATGGCGTCAGGCTGACACATACAATGTCCCGAGAATGGCGTTCATCAATAAGATGGACATTCTGGGCGCCGATTTCTACAGCGCGGTAGAACAGATCCGTACCAGACTTGGTAAGAACGCGATCTGTCTGCAGCTTCCGATCGGCAAAGAGGATGATTTCAAGGGGATCATCGATCTGATGGAGATGCAGTCCTACATTTACAATGATGAGAAGGGCGACGACATCACCATCGGAGAGATTCCGGAGGATATGAAGGAGGACGCGGAGCTTTACCGTACAGAACTGGTAGAGAAGATCTGCGATCTGGACGATGATCTGATGATGGAATATCTGGAAGGAAACGAGCCTTCCGTTGAAGATCTGAAACGGGTACTGAGAAAAGCGACCTGCGAATGTAAGGCGATCCCGGTATGCTGCGGATCTGCTTACAGAAACAAAGGCGTACAGAAGCTGTTGGACGCGGTTCTGGAATACATG
The DNA here is from genome assembly GCA_019114065.1 of Candidatus Dorea gallistercoris. GTDB lineage: Bacteria > Bacillota > Clostridia > Lachnospirales > Lachnospiraceae > Massilistercora > Massilistercora gallistercoris. The sequence goes on along the minus strand of DXGF01000102.1, from coordinate 1,897 downwards.
CCGGCGCCCACGGACATCCCGCCGATCGAAGGTGTGGATATGGATGGAAACGAGATTGTAAGACATTCTTCTGATGAAGAACCTTTCTCCGCTCTCGTATTCAAGATCATGACAGACCCGTTTGTTGGGAAACTTGCTTATTTCCGGGCGTATTCGGGGACAGTGAACTCCGGTTCCTACGTTCTGAACGCTACAAAGGGCAAGAAGGAGCGTGTGGGACGTATCCTTCAGATGCACGCAAATAAGAGACAGGAACTAGATAAGGTATATTCCGGGGATATCGCCGCGGCGATCGGATTCAAGTTCTCGACTACCGGTGATACCATCTGTGACGAGCAGCATCCGGTAATCCTGGAATCCATGGAGTTCCCGGAGCCTGTTATCGAGCTGGCGATCGAGCCAAAGACCAAGGCTTCCCAGGGCAAGCTTGGCGAATCTCTTGCGAAGCTGGCAGAGGAAGACCCGACCTTCCGCGCTCACACCGATCAGGAAACTGGTCAGACGATCATCGCTGGAATGGGCGAGCTTCACCTGGAGATCATCGTAGACAGACTTCTGCGGGAGTTCAAGGTAGAGGCCAATGTAGGAGCGCCTCAGGTTGCTTACAAAGAAGCGTTTACCAAGGCTGTGGACGTAGACAGCAAGTATGCGAAGCAGTCCGGTGGACGTGGTCAGTATGGACACTGTAAAGTAAAATTCGAGCCAATGGATGTCAACGGAGAAGAGACCTTCAAGTTTGAATCTACCGTAGTCGGAGGAGCGATTCCGAAGGAATATATCCCGGCTGTGGGCGAGGGTATCGAAGAGGCTATGCAGTCTGGTATCCTGGGAGGATTCCCGGTAGTAGGCATCCACGCGAATGTATATGATGGTTCTTACCATGAAGTAGACTCCAGTGAGATGGCATTCCACATCGCGGGATCTCTGGCGTTCAAAGACGCTATGAAGAAGGCGGCTCCGGTACTTCTTGAGCCGATCATGAAGGTGGAAGTGACCATGCCGGAAGAGTATATGGGAGATGTCATTGGCGATATCAACTCTCGTCGTGGACGGATCGAGGGTATGGATGACTTAGGCGGCGGCAAGATCGTTCGCGGTTATGTACCGTTGTCTGAAATGTTCGGGTACTCTACCGATCTTCGTTCCAGGACACAGGGACGTGGAAACTACTCCATGTTCTTCGAGAAATATGAGCCAGTACCGAAATCTGTACAGGAAAAAGTGTTATCTGGCAAAAATGAGTAATTAAATATGAAAAAGGCTTGAAAAACTGAGGAATTTGAAATATAATCAGTCTTAGCCGGTTAAACGTAAATATTATTAAAAATGCCCTTGCAGGCGCTAGTATAAGGAGGATATTCAAAATGGCAAAAGCTAAATTTGAAAGAACAAAACCGCATTGTAATATCGGTACCATCGGCCACGTTGACCATGGTAAAACGACTCTGACAGCCGCTATCACAAAGGTGCTTTCCAAGAGAGTAGCTGGTAACGCAGAGGTTGCGTTTGATAACATTGATAAGGCTCCGGAAGAGAGAGAACGTGGAATCACGATCTCTACCGCTCACGTAGAGTATGAGACTGAGAAACGTCACTACGCTCACGTTGACTGCCCGGGACATGCTGACTATGTTAAAAACATGATCACAGGTGCTGCGCAGATGGACGGCGCGATTCTGGTTGTTTCCGCAGCAGATGGTCCGATGCCTCAGACAAGAGAGCATATCCTTCTGTCCCGTCAGGTTGGTGTTCCTTATATCGTTGTATTTATGAACAAGGCTGACCAGGTTGACGATGAAGAGCTGTTAGAGCTGGTTGAAATGGAAATTAGAGAACTGTTAAATGAATATGAATTCCCTGGAGACGATACTCCGATTGTTTGCGGTTCTGCCTTGAA
>DXGF01000101.1 GCA_019114065.1 Candidatus Dorea gallistercoris | reverse complement strand
GAGTTACAGCGCTATGAGAAACGCGTTCTTTCCAAGGAAGAGGCCCTAGATAAGAAGTCCGACGCTATCGAGAAGCGGGAAGCGGGCTTTGCGGCAAAAGAAGAACAGCTGAAACAGCGGGAAGCGAAAGTGGAAGAGCTGAGTAAGCAGCGAGTACAGGAACTAGAAAGAATCTCAGGACTTACCTCCGAACAAGCAAAAGAATATCTATTAAAAACTGTTGAAGACGATGTGAAACATGATACTGCTAAGATGATCAAGGAGATGGAAGCGCAGGCGAAGGAAGAGGCGGACAAGAAGGCAAAAGAATATGTTGTCAACGCGATCCAGAGATGCGCGGCGGACCATGTGGCAGAGACCACGATTTCTGTGGTCCAGCTTCCAAATGACGAGATGAAAGGAAGGATCATCGGAAGAGAGGGACGGAATATCCGTACTCTTGAGACGATGACGGGCGTCGAATTGATCATTGACGATACACCGGAGGCGGTAGTGCTCTCTGGTTTTGATCCTATCAGAAGAGAAGTGGCGCGTATCGCGCTTGAGAAGCTGATCGTGGATGGAAGGATCCATCCGGCAAGGATTGAAGAGATGGTGGAAAAAGCGCAGAAAGAAGTCGATGCGATGATCCGTGAAGAAGGAGAGGCGGCAGCTCTCGAAGTTGGTGTTCACGGCATCCATCCAGAGCTTATCAAGCTACTTGGACGGATGAAATTCAGGACCAGCTATGGTCAGAATGCCCTGAAACATTCCATCGAGGTCGCTCAGCTTGCGGGCCTGCTCGCGGGCGAGATCGGTCTGGATGTGAGAGTGGCGAAGCGGGCCGGACTGCTCCATGATATCGGGAAATCTATCGACCATGACGTGGAAGGATCACATATTCAGATCGGTGTCGATCTTTGCAGAAAGTACAAAGAATCGGCAACCGTGATCAACGCAGTAGAAGCACATCACGGCGACGTAGAGCCGCAGTCTCTGATCGCCTGCGTGGTACAGGCAGCGGATACGATCTCCGCGGCAAGACCGGGCGCGAGAAGAGAGACGTTAGAAACATACACCAACAGGTTAAAACAGTTAGAGGATATCACCAATCAATTTAAAGGGGTGGAAAAATCTTTTGCAGTTCAGGCGGGCAGAGAGATTCGTGTAATGGTAGTTCCAGAGCATGTATCTGATGCAGACATGGTATTGATGGCCAGAGATATCGCGAAACAGATCGAGTATGAGTTAGAATATCCTGGACAGATCAAAGTCAATGTCATTCGGGAATCCCGGGCGGTTGACTATGCCAAGTAGAAGATAAATGTAGAGCAGGGCCGGTGTCATCGCCGGTCCTGTTTTTTTACGCGATACGCCCGGCAAGCGCCCGCCGAGCCCCAGGGCTTCTTCTCGCCCTGACGGGCTCACCTTATGCTTGCACGAGCGGATATTTGCCGGGCAACGGGCAACGAACGGCTATAGCAAATCCTATAGAAGGAGGAAAATGAAATGAGTGGAGAAGTGAAACGGGTTGGAAGAGACCTGGTCTATCAGGGCGCGATCATAGAAGTGTACCGGGATCATATGGAGTTTGCCAATGGAAATCGGTCAGACTGGGATTATGTCCATCATAATGGCGCGGCGGCGGTAGTCCCGGTGCTGGAGGATGGACGGATCCTGATGGTACGGCAGTACCGGAGCACAGTCGGGCGGGAGACCCTGGAGATCCCGGCGGGGAAATTGGACAGTCCGGGGGAATCCGGGAAGATCTGCGCGGGAAGAGAGTTGGAGGAAGAGACAGGATACCGCTGTGAGGATCTGGAGTGGCTTTTGACACTGAGACCGACCATCGCTTACTGTGATGAGCGGATCGAGATTTATGTGGCAGGGAATCTGATCCCTTCCAGGCAGCATTTGGATGAGAATGAATATGTGGCTGTGAAGGCATGTTCTCTGGAAGAATTAAAGGAGAAGATCTTTGCCGGCCAGATCGAGGATTCCAAGACGATTGGGGCGATCCTGGCCTATGAAGCCAAATATTTAAAAGACAGATAAGCATATCTTTAGATCTCAGACATATATATGGAGTATCTTGACGATAAGGGAGGCCCGCCTGTGAAGATACGGGAAAGTAAGAGATGCTTCGTTTTGTTTTGTATGATCGGATTTCTGGCTGGAATCTTATATACGAATCTATTATCCAAAGACTATGTTGCCAGCATGGGAAGCTTCAGCGACTATTTCTTGAGCCAGTATCAGCAGACCAAGATCGACACAGGAGATTTTCTGTGGTATATCTTACAGGCAAGAAGCCTTCCCCTGATCCTGGTGTGCGCCCTTGGAAGCACGAAACTGCGGAAATGGGTGGTGGTCGGATTCCTGCTTTGGACAGGCTTCTCCTGTGGCATCCTGATGACGTCCGCGGTCCTGCAGATTGGGATTAAGGGGATCGCCTTATGCCTGACGGCCTTGTTCCCTCATTTCCTGTTCTACGGGGCGGCCTATGTGATCCTGCTCTGGTATTATTTTCAGTACCCCAAGGTGGAGTGGAACCGGATGAAGACCATGTGTTTCCTCCTGCTCACCGCCGTTGGGGTGGTGCTGGAATGTTACGTAAACCCGGTCCTCTTAAAGTGGCTGATCGAGACATTATAATTGGGGCCGGGGGATTTAAAAAAATACCCGGCCTCAATCTTACGCCGTGACTTTCTGAAATTTTTCTTTGGGCTGCTGGCAGATCGGACAAGTGAATGTGTCAGGCAGTTCTTCAAACGGCGTCTCGCCGTCGTACACATACCCGCAGACACTGCATTTCCAGACTTCTTTCCCAGCGGGACCGTCTTCCTCAGGAAGATAGGTAGGCGCGTTCTTTGGACTTTTGCCCTTGATGACTTTATGATAATAAGAATACGTCATGGCCGGAGCGCTTTCGATCACGTCTCCGTCTATGACTTCTCCCAGAAATACCGTGTGGGTGGAGGTCTCCATCTGGTCGATGACCCGACAGACAAGATAGCCGCAGGAATCCGTTATGATGGGAAGACCGCTTTCCATCCGGAAGTCAATGCCGTCAAATTTATCCACGTTCCGGCCGGACTGGAAGCCAAAGTTCCCGATCAGAGAGGGATCCGAGCTTTCTGAGAGGATGGAGACCGCGAATCTGCCGGATTCCTTGATGCAGGAGTTGGTAAAGTTATCGTGGTTCATGCTGAGGGCCACGGTCGCTGGAGAGGATGTGATCTGCATGATGCTGTTGGCGATGCAGCCGGTGTTCCGCTCTTTGTCCAGAGTGGAGATCACATAAAGCCCGTAGGAAAGATTGCGAAAAACGTTTGTGTTCATAAGAAACCTCCTTTGGATAAAAATAGTAATAGTTATTATTATAGTATCACGGTGGACAGGATTTTGCAAGGGAGTTTTAAAGATATAGTTGTTGGCGGGATTTTCTTATGATAGAATGACTAAGTATGAGAAAGACAAGATCAATGGTTGATGGATATAGGTAAGGAGGAAACAGCATGGAAAAAATGGTGGAACTGATCGGACAGGAGCTGGCGGTCGCCTTTGACAAGGCCGGGTACGACAAGTCTTACGCGAAAGTGACCCGCTCGGACCGTCCGGACCTTTGTGAGTATCAGTGTAATGGGGCTATGGCAGGGGCGAAGGCCTACCACAAGGCGCCGTTTATGATCGCGGAAGATGTGACCGCCAACCTGGAGAAGCGGGAGTGGATGGAGCAGGTGGAAGTGGTGAAGCCGGGCTTTATCAATATCCATGTGGATGCAGGGAAAGCGGCAAAATACCTCAATGCCATGAACCAGGACCCGGATCTGGGACTGGAGAAGGCCGGCCATCCCCAGACCATCCTGATCGATTACGGCGGCCCCAATGTGGCGAAGCCGCTTCATGTGGGGCATCTGCGTTCCGCCATCATCGGAGAGAGTGTGAAGCGTATTGCCCGGAAAATGGGGCATACAGTCTTAGGAGACATCCACCTGGGAGACTGGGGCTATCAGATGGGGCTGATCATCACAGAACTGGAAGAGCGCCAGCCAGATCTCCCCTATTTCCAGGAGGGGTATGAGGGAGAGTACCCAAAAGAAGCGCCCTTTACCATTGGAGAGCTGGAAGAAATCTACCCGGCGGCCAGCGCCAGAGCCAAGGAAGACGAGGCTTACCGGGAGAAGGCCCTTCACGCCACCTATCTCCTGCAGAACGGGGACCGGGGATGCCGGGCCGTCTGGCAGCATATCATGAACGCTTCCGTGGCGGACCTGAAGAAGAATTACGCGAATCTGAACGTGGAATTTGATCTGTGGAAGGGAGAATCGGATGCCCAGGCGGATATCCCGGATATGATCCGGCGGCTGAAGGAGGAAGGGTACGCCCATCTGGATGAGGGGGCCCTGGTGATCGATGTGCAGGAGGAGACGGACACCAAGGAAGTTCCTCCCTGCATGATCCAGAAGTCCGACGGCGCCTCTCTCTATGGAACCACCGACCTTGCCACCCTTATCCAGCGGGAGCGGGACTATCACCCAGACCAGATCATCTATGTGGTGGACAAGCGTCAGGAACTGCATTTTGTCCAGGTGTTCCGGGCTGCCAGGAAGACGGGGATCGTGCCGGAAGAGACCAGGTTGCGGTTCCTGGGCTTTGGCACCATGAACGGCAAGGACGGGAAACCTTTTAAGACCAGAGAAGGAGGCGTCATGCGCCTGGAGGTGCTGATCGCGGAGATCCAGGAAGAAATGTACAAAAAGATCGCAGAGAACCGGACGGTGGACCAGGCGGAGGCCAGCGAGACGGCCCGGATCGTGGGACTTTCCGCGATCAAATACGGGGATCTCTCCAATCAGGCTTCCAAAGACTATGTGTTCGATGTGGATCGGTTTACTTCCTTTGAGGGAAATACAGGGCCGTATATCCTCTATACGATCGTGCGGATCAAATCCATCCTCAGCAAATACGCGGCGGAAGGAAAGGATCCAGAGCAGGCCAAGATCCAGGGGACCAAAGATAATCTGACCAAGGCGCTGATGTTATCCTGCGCAAGATATAATGAAGTGATCGAGGGGGCTTATGAAGAACTGGCGCCCCATAAGATCTGCGCGTACATTTATGATCTGGCCAATGATTTTAATCGGTTCTACCATGAGACCCGGATCCTGGCGGAGGAAGATCCAAAGAAAAAAGAAAGTTACATTGGCCTTCTGGTGCTGACGAAGCGGGTGCTGGAGGCGTGTATCGATATGCTGGGCTTTGAGGCCCCGGAGAGGATGTAGGATATGACAGAACGCTTGTATTATGAGGACAGCCACAGGAAAGAGTTTGACGGAGAGGTGTTGGTTTGTGAGCCGGAAGGGGATCATTACAAAGTGGTGCTTGACAGAACTACTTTCTTCCCGGAGGGCGGCGGTCAGTACGCGGATACCGGGGAGATCAATGGCATCCGGGTATTCGATGTGAAAGAGCGGGACGGCCAGATCTGGCATAAGATGGAGCGGCCCCTGGAACCGGGGGCGAAGGTTCACGGCCGCATCGACTGGGAACAGCGGTTTGACCGGATGCAGCAGCATACCGGGGAGCACATTGTGTCCGGGCTGGTCCATCAGAGATTCGGATATGCCAATGTGGGGTTCCATCTGGGAGAAGACTACTGCACCATGGATTTCAACGGTCCCATCACCAAGGGGCAGTTAAAAGAGATCGAGCAGGAGGCCAACCGGGCGGTCTTCGCTAACCTGCCGGTATCGGTGCTGTATCCCTCCAAAGAAGAGCTGGCCGGGCTCAGTTACCGCAGCAAGATCGAGATTGAAGGACAGGTGCGGCTGATCTCCATCCCCGGGTATGATCTATGCGCCTGCTGCGCGCCTCACATGGACACCACCGGGGAGATCGGGCTGATCAAGCTGGTCAGCATGGTCAACTACAAAGGAGGGGAGCGGATCACTCTTCTTGCGGGGATGCGCTCCCTGAAGGATTATGAGGAAAAGGAAGCCAGCGCCAAAGCGATCTCAGCCATGCTGTGCGCCAAGGAACCGGAGATTGCCCAGGCGGTGGAACATCTGAAGGAAGAGCAGTCTAGTCTGAAGCGGAAGAATCTTTCTCTGCAGAGGAAATTCCTTGGTTATCTGGCGGAAGAGATTTCCACAGAAGAACCGGTGGTAACGGTATTTGAGGAAGATCTGGCCGGGGACGCGCCAAGAGAGCTGATGAACCTTCTGCTGGACAAAGGGGCCAAAGTGTGCGCGGTATTCGCGGATAACGGCCAGAGCTTCCGGTATGTGATCGGGAGCAGAGCACAGGATGTGAGGCCTTTGTGCAGGGAGCTGAATGAGGCTTTGGAGGGAAGAGGCGGCGGGAAGCCGGATATGGTCCAGGGGACACTTGCGAAAGGAACGAAGGAAGAGATCAAGAAGCTGTGCAAAGCGTTTGCGGAGGAGAGGCGAAATGAGTAGAGCCCAGAAGGCCCTGGGGACCTGTTCCATGTTTCTTTTGATCCTGGCGATTTTGATCACCAGCTTTCAGGCGGCGATCTATGGAGATCCCCAGTATGGCTTCTATGAGACGGAGTATGAGAAGTACCAGGTGACGGAGGCCCTTGGGATGGAGATGAGGGACGTCATGGAGGTGACAGACCACATGATGGCTTATCTCATCGGGGCGGAGGAAGAATTATCCATCGTCACCCATGTGGACGGTGAAGAGCAGGATTTCTTCAATGAGCAGGACCGCATCCATATGGCGGATGTGAAGAATCTGTTCCTTGGCGGCCTGCGGGCGCGGACGGTATGCCTGATCCTGGCGGCCATCCTGCTAGTGACCTTGGCGGTAAGGAAGGCAGATCTGAAACGATTTCTGCCGGGATGTTATTTCCGCGCTTTTGGCATCTTCCTGGTAGCGGTCCTGTTTCTTGCCATCGCTTTTGCCATTGATTTTACCAGGTGCTTTACTATTTTCCACGAGATCTTTTTTACCAATGATCTGTGGATCTTCGACCCGGCCACCGACTATATGATACGGATGCTGCCGGAGGGCTTCTTCGCGGATATGGTGGCAAGGATCGGAATGTTTTTCCTGGGAGCCCTGGCGGCGCTTTTCGTGATATTCTTTCTCTGGTATCGGAGCGTGAGGAAAAAAGACCAGATTCATTGTGCGGATGAAAGGAAGCATGTTATAATGTAGGAAGTCGGAGCGATCCGTGGTTTCCTGGGGGACTGTCGCTGCCCCTAGCAGCATAAAGCAAATGGAGGAAAATATATGAGTAAGGTAAGACGAGTGTACGTGGAGAAAAAGTCGGGATTTGCCGTGCAGGCCGAAGAACTGCGGCATGAGATCCAGAGTTATCTCGGCATTGGAGGGGTGACCGGAGTGCGGGTGCTGATCCGCTATGATGTGGAGGCGCTTTCAGACGCCACATTTGAGAAAGCCTGCCAGGGGATCTTCGCGGAGCCGCCGGTGGACAGGCTGTATCTGGAGGAATTTCCAAGAGAGGCGAGTGACCGGGTTTTCTCTGTGGAGTATCTGCCGGGACAGTTTGATCAGCGGGCGGATTCTGCCGTCCAGTGTGTCCAGTTTATCCGGGAGGACGAAGCGCCGGTGATCCGTACCGCCACCACCTATGTGATCCAGGGTGAGATCAGCGAGGAAGAATTCGCGGCGATCCGCAGTCACTGCATCAATCCGGTAGATTCCAGGGAGGCGGGAGAAGAGAAGCCGGACACGCTGGTGGTGAACTTTGAGGAACCCTCAGACGTGATCATTTTTGATGGCTTCAAAGATATGGACCAGGAGAAATTAAGAGAGTTGTATGATTCTCTGGGCCTTGCCATGACATTCAAAGATTTCCTCCATATCCAGAATTATTTCCGGGGAGAAGAAAAGAGAGATCCTTCCATGACGGAGATCCGGGTGCTGGACACTTACTGGTCAGACCACTGCCGTCATACCACCTTTTCTACGGAGCTTACGGAAGTTTCTTTTGGAGAGGGAGACTACCGGGCGCCCATGGAGGAGACTTATCGGAAATATCTCCAGGATCACAGCGAGATCTTCCGGGGCAGGGAGGATAAGTTTATCTGCCTGATGGATCTGGCGCTGATGGCCATGCGCAAGTTGAAGAAGGAAGGCAGATTAGAGGACCAGGAGGAATCGGAAGAGATCAACGCTTGCAGCATCGTGGTCCCTGTGGAAGTAGACGGAGTGGAAGAGGAATGGCTGGTGAATTTCAAGAATGAGACTCACAACCATCCTACAGAGATCGAACCGTTCGGAGGGGCGGCCACCTGTCTGGGCGGCGCCATCCGGGACCCCTTGTCCGGGCGGACTTATGTATACCAGGCCATGCGTGTGACAGGGGCGGCAGATCCTACGGTGTCTATGGAAGAGACCATGAAGGGGAAACTGCCTCAGAAGAAGCTGGTGCGGGAGGCGGCCCATGGCTACAGCTCCTACGGCAACCAGATCGGTCTTGCCACGGGGGCGGTCAAGGAGATCTATCACCCGGATTATGTGGCAAAGCGGATGGAGATCGGGGCGGTCTTAGGAGCGGCGCCCCGGCGGGCTGTGATCCGGGAAACCTCGGATCCGGGAGATATCATCATCCTGCTGGGAGGCCGGACAGGCCGGGACGGCTGCGGCGGCGCCACCGGTTCTTCCAAGGTCCACACGGAAGAATCCATTGAGACCTGCGGGGCGGAGGTCCAGAAGGGGAATCCGCCGACGGAACGCAAGATCCAGCGTCTGTTCCGCAGAGAAGAAGTCAGCCGTCTGATCAAGAAATGCAACGACTTTGGGGCCGGCGGCGTGTCGGTGGCCATCGGAGAGCTGGCGGATGGACTTCGGGTAGATCTGGATAAGGTGCCGAAGAAATACGCGGGACTGGACGGGACGGAGATCGCAATTTCGGAATCCCAGGAACGGATGGCAGTGGTGGTAGATCCTGGCGACGCGGAGGCTTTCCTCTCCTATGCCAGGGAGGAAAACCTGGAAGCCACAAAGGTGGCGGTGGTGACAGAGGAACCCAGGCTGGTGCTGGTGTGGCGCGGCCTGGAGATCGTAAATATCGCCAGAGCGTTTCTGGACACCAACGGGGCTCATCAGGAAACCCGTGTGGCCGTGGATATCCCAAGCCGCAAGGACAGCATCCTGGGCCGGCCGGAAGTGGAAGACGTGCGGGCGAAATGGCTGGAAACGCTGGCGGATCTGAATGTCTGCTCTCAGAAGGGCCTGGTGGAGATGTTCGACGGTTCCATCGGGGCGGCTTCTGTCTTCATGCCTCACGGCGGAAAGTATCAGATGACGGAGACCCAGACTATGGTGGCCAAGCTGCCGGTGTTGACCGGAGACTGCGACACCGTGACCATGATGAGTTATGGATTTGACCCCTATCTGTCCTCCTGGAGCCCTTATCACGGCGCCATCTACGCGGTGACAGAGTCGGTGGCCAAGATTGTGGCCTGTGGCGGCGACTACCGGAAGATCCGGTTTACCTTCCAGGAATATTTCCGCCGGATGACGGAAGATCCCCACAGATGGAGCCAGCCTTTCGCGGCGCTTTTGGGGGCCTACGATGCCCAGCTAGGATTCGGCCTTCCATCCATCGGCGGGAAGGACAGTATGTCGGGAACCTTCGAGGATATCGATGTGCCGCCCACACTGGTATCCTTTGCGGTGGATGTGGCGAAGGAAAAGGACGTGATCACGCCGGAGCTTAAGAAGGCGGGAAGCAAACTGATCTGGGCGCGGATCGAGAAAGATGGATACGATGTTCCTGTCTATGAGAAAGTGATGGAGCAGTACGGGAAATTAGCGGAAGATATCCGGGCAGGACGGATTCTGTCCGCCTATGTGACGGACCGGCACGGAGTGATCGCGGCGGTCAGCAAGATGGCCTTTGGAAACGGCATGGGGGTTAAGATCGAACACTCCATGGACCCGAGAGATCTGTTCGCGCCGGCCTTCGGTGAGATCGTGGCGGAAGTGGCAGAGGGGAAAGTGGGCCAGCTTGCGGCCAGCTACACGGTGATCGGAGAGGTGACCGATGACGGCCGGTTCTCCTGTGGAAATGTGGAGATCCCCATAAGCGAGGCCGAGGAAGCCTGGACGGGAACCTTGGAGCAGGTATTCCCTACCAGATCCGGCGCTTCGGAAGAGCCGGAGGCAGACTTCCTGGCAGGGAACGCCGGTACGGAAGGGAAGGAAGCCGCGGGCGGCAGACTGCGGGAGGATGGATGTTTCGAGGCTTCCAAAGTCTTTGTATGCGGTCATAAGATCGGGCAGCCTACTGTATTTATCCCGGTCTTCCCGGGGACCAACTGTGAGTTTGACAGCGCCAAAGCCTTTGAGCGGGCAGGAGCCAGGACGGTGGTGAAGGTGTTCCGCAATCTGGACGCGGCGGATATCGTGGATTCGGTGCAGGTATTTGAGAAAGCCATCGATGGAGCGCAGATCATCATGTTCCCGGGCGGGTTCAGCGCAGGAGACGAGCCGGACGGCTCCGCCAAGTTCTTTGCTACCGCTTTCCAGAACGCCAAACTGAAAGAGGCGGTGGAGCGTCTGCTGAATGAAAGAGACGGACTGGTCCTTGGGATCTGCAATGGCTTCCAGGCCCTGATCAAGCTTGGGCTGGTTCCTTCCGGCAGGATCACCGGACAGACGGAAGCTTCTCCGACCTTGACGTACAATACCATCGGCCGCCATATTTCCAAGATGGTGTACACCAAGGTGGTGACGGACAAATCCCCCTGGCTTGCCAAGGCCCAGCTGGGCGGCGTCTATGTAAACCCCGCCTCCCATGGAGAGGGACGGTTTGTGGCGCCGATGGAGACGATCCGGGAATTATTCGCCAATGGGCAGGTGGCTACCAGATACTGTGACCCGGACGGAACGATCTGTGTGGGTGACGAAGAATGGAATGTGAACGGCTCCTATCTGGCCATTGAGGGGATCACCAGCCCCGACGGACGGGTGCTGGGCAAGATGGCTCACGCGGAACGGCGGGGACGGTCTGTGGCTGTCAATATCTACGGCCAGCAGGATATTAAGATCTTCGAGTCAGGCGTGGCATACTTCAGATAAGTTTTGCCCTTGCGGCGGGCATGGCAGAGGCTTTTGTCAGCCGCGTCCCAAAATGTATAAATGAAATATCCGCGGAGAATGGTTGCAGACGGATGGCCGCCGCTGCGATAATTTTCCGCGATTTTTTCTTTGGATGCAGGAACGGGTGGGAAAAGTTGCAGAAAAATGTAAAAACTTCTTGTGTTCCAAAGGGAAATCCTTTACAATAGTAAAGGGCCAAAGTGCCGGAAGGATTAAGTTTTAGGAGGTAAGAAGGTTATGTCATATGTTGATGAAGTCCTGGAAAAAGTAGTGGCGAAAAATCCCGCTGAGCCGGAATTCCACCAGGCAGTCAAAGAGGTGTTGGAATCTCTGCGGGTCGTGATCGAGGCAAATGAGGACAAGTACAGAAAGGAAGCGCTTCTGGAGCGGCTGGTGGAGCCGGAGCGTCAGCTCAAGTTCCGGGTACCCTGGGTAGATGACCAGGGCCAGGTACAGGTAAACACCGGTTACCGGGTGCAGTTTAACAGCGCCATCGGACCATACAAAGGGGGCCTCCGCCTTCATCCGTCTGTAAATCTTGGAATCATCAAATTCCTTGGATTTGAGCAGATCTTTAAAAATTCTCTGACCGGCCTGCCGATCGGCGGCGGCAAAGGGGGATCTGACTTTGATCCGAAGGGCAAATCAGACAGAGAAGTGATGGCATTCTGCCAGAGCTTTATGACAGAGCTTTGTAAATATATCGGAGCGGATACCGACGTGCCGGCCGGGGATATTGGAACCGGCGCAAGAGAGATCGGCTATCTCTTCGGGCAGTATAAGAGGATCAAAGGCCTGTATGAAGGTGTATTGACCGGTAAAGGCCTGACATTCGGCGGGTCTCTGGCCAGGACAGAAGCGACCGGATATGGACTTCTGTATCTGACAGAAGAGATGCTCAAGATCAACGGAAAAGACATCAAAGGCAAGACCATCGCCGTTTCCGGGTCTGGAAATGTGGCGATCTACGCTACAGAGAAAGCACATCAGATGGGAGCGAAGGTTGTGACCGTCAGCGATTCCACCGGATGGGTTTATGATCCGGAGGGGATCGATGTGACCGCGCTCAAAGAGATCAAGGAAGTGAAACGGGCAAGACTGACAGAGTATAAGAAGTACCGTCCGAATTCTGAGTACCATGAAGGCCGGGGCGTATGGTCTGTGAAGGTAGATATTGCCCTTCCGTGCGCGACCCAGAACGAGCTGCACTTGGAAGACGCCAAGATGCTGGTGGAGAACGGATGCTTCGCGGTGGCAGAAGGAGCCAACATGCCGACCACACTGGAGGCTACTGAGTATCTCCAGGAAAAGGGAGTGCTTTTTGCTCCTGGAAAAGCGGCCAACGCCGGCGGCGTGGCAACCTCCGCTCTGGAAATGTCCCAGAACAGCGAGCGCTTAAGCTGGACCTTCGAGGAAGTAGATGCCCGCCTGCAGAAGATCATGGTAGATATCTGCCATAATATGGCGGATGCGGCGCAGCGCTACGGAATGACAGGAAATTACGTGGCAGGCGCCAATATCGCCGGATTTGAAAAGGTAGTAAACGCAATGGAAGCACAGGGAATCGTGTAAGATTTTTGATCAGGGCCGTGGTATTTTTAAAAATACCACGGCCCCGATTTATCAATCCATATATTCTATTTTCTTAAGAGCCTCTATATAGGGGCTATTTTCCTTATTCTCTCCAAAAAACAGATCATTCAATCCCACAACACGAAGACGGATGATATTTTCGGCCAATTGCTTCACGGATATCGGAAGATCGTTCAGGATCCATTCGATCCGCATATACAGCTGAGCCGCGGAATGATAATCGGAAGCAAAGCAGAGAAATTCCGGCATGGGATCCGGACCGTAATAAGCCTGATGCCAGGCTCGGTTAAACTTTTTGCTGTGTTCATACATAAAATCCTGAAGGCAGTTCTGCTCTTTGATCTGCAGAGCCTGTTTAAGGAAACTGCGGTAACGTACATCACACTCCAAGCAGGAGATCAGCGCGTCACAGAAATCCGTGTTCAGGACAGAAGGATATTTCCACTCGGATATGATCATGGCTTCATAGATATACTCGATCAGATGCTGTTTATCCTTGAAGTGGTTGTAGAAGGTCTGTCTGCTGATCCCTGTTTCCTGACGCAGATCCGTAACAGTGATCTTGCTGAGAGGTTTCTGCTCACACAGAGACAGAAGTGCTCCGGCCAAAAGTCTTTTTACATCGATTGCCATAGACTCGACTCCTTTCCGATGGGACAGAGGGCCAGAATGGATTACAGATTGTCAATTTTGTACCATTGTCCAATATTAGAATATCACAAGGAATTGTAAATTGTAAGGTCTTTTTGGGCGTTTTAAAATGGTATCAATCAATATGATGTCAATGAAAGGAGGACGTGATGGATTTTATAACATTAGCAGGAACAAGATACTCGGTAAGAAAATATCAAGATCGGAAAGTGCCGCCGGAAACCGTCGAGAAAATCTCAGAAGCAGGCAGGATAGCCCCGACAGCGGTCAACTATCAGCCTCAGAGGATCCTGGTAATCCAAAGGAAGGAAGACCTGGAGCAATTAGATCAGTGCACCCGGTTCCGCTATGGGGCACCTATGGCGTTCCTGCTCTGCTATGACCGGTCCGTCTGCTGGAACAATCCACATACAGGGGAGGATAGCGGCAAGATCGATGTCTCCATCATCCTGACCCATATGATGCTGGAGGCGGCGGAACTGGGAGTAGGAACGGTCTGTGTGGCGGATTTTGACCCGGAAGGGATACGGGACCGCTTTCACCTTCCGGAGGACATTATTCCGGTCCTGCTCATGCCGGCCGGATATCCCGCAGAGGACGCAAGGCCGCATACCTGGCATGAAGAAAAAAAGCCGCTGGCGGAGACGGTCTTCTGAGATCATTTTTAGGAATTTTGTCGCAATTGTGGAAGAGAGAAGGAAAAGGAGGCAGGGAAATGAAAGAAGATAAAAGCGCATTACATGCAAAAATGGCGATCGTGACCACCTGTATCATGCTGTTTACCTGGGTGGGGGTCTGCTGGAACTGCTTGAGCCTGTTCGCGGATCCGATCATCAGCGAATGGGGGATCGCCAGAACTCAGTTTATGCTGATCTTCACGATCATGAGTATGGCAAATGCGGCTATGAACATGTTTTTCTACGGGAAACTTCAGGAGAGGCTGGGAGCGCGGAAATTGCTGCTGATCGGCGGACCGTTGGCCACGGTGGGATTTGCGCTGATCGCGCTTTCCAGTAATTTGACTCTTTTTTATATCGGGGGTCTGCTTTTCGGGATCGCGGTGTGCGGGCTGAATAATAATCCCACCACTGTGATCATCAGTGAGTGGCACAAAAAGAATGTGGGGAAATTGATCGGAATTCCCCAGACAGTGGGAAGTATTGCGGGAATCGTGTTTTCTGTAGTCTTTGCGGCCCTGATCGCGGCGCTTGGATGGCGGATTCCGATGTGGATCATTGTCGCTGTATCGGCGCTTGCTACGGTGATCATCGCGGTGATCTATAAAGGCTCGCCGAGAGAATTAGGCGAAAAAGCAATGTATGAGGATGAGGTGGCAGAGGAGAAGACGGAAGAAATCGATGGAATCCCTTTTGCCCGGATGTTCCGGACACCTCAGTTTTATTTTCTGTTTGTGGGATATCTGCTTGTGCCGATCGTGGCACAGGGAATGCTGAGCAATCTGCCTTTGATCGCGGTAGATCTCGGATACGGCAATTTGTCAGGAACTATTCTGAGTGTCGCGCTAGTTGCTTCCGCGCTGTTTTTCATTCCCGGGGGCGCGATCATTGACCGCAAAGGGACAAAGTGGATGGTGGCCATATGTATGGCGATGCTGATCGCCGCCCTTTTGATCTTGTATTTTATGGAACCGTCCCTGCTCATGACTTATGGGATCGCTGTCCTCATCGGCGCTGCCTACGATGCCTGTACCATCGCCTTTGGAATCTCGGTGAGGGAGGCATTCGGCTCAAGGGAATACGGCAAAAAACTTGGGATCATCGCGGCGTTTGACTACATAGGTCTCGCCCTGGGACCATCCGTCATGACATTGTTCTTCGATGGAACGGGCAGTTATGATATGGCGTACCTTGTATTTGTGGTCCTTGCGGCAGTGGGGGCGGTCACGATTTTCTTGGGGACGAAAAGACCAAACAATAAAGGAGGAGATGGAAATGAAAGCATTTGTATTGACAGAAAGAAACCGGGCGCAGTGGATCGATATCCCGGTGCCTGAGATCGGAGAGTTTGACGCGCTTGTAAAAGTTACCTGCGCGGCGCCCTGCACGACAGACATCCATCAGATGCAGGACACCACGCTTCCGACTTTGATCGGCCATGCGCTGGGACATGAGGCGGCAGGTGTTGTGGAAAAAGTGGGAGCAAAGGTCAAAAGTTTTCAGCCCGGGGACCGTGTGCTGATCCCATGTACGTGGTCTGATTTTAAGACAACGCAGGTACAGCGGATGGGTTCCATGGGCGGGAAGTTTACACAGCCCCATACGCCATATTCCAGTCCGGATGCCTATGACGGACGCTTTGTGGAATTTACCCGGGTAGAGGATGCAGATCTGACCATGGCAAAGATACCTGATCGTGTGGCGGACGAAGCGGCTGTCATGGTCTGTGATATGATGTGTACCGCCTGGCCGGGGGTAGAGAAACTCAACGTGGGATTTGGAGATACCATCGTGGTGCTGGGGATCGGCCCGGTGGGGCTGATGGGAGTGGCAGGGATCGCGCTCCGGGGAGCGGCCCGGATCATCGCTGTCGGCCACCGGGAGATCACAAAGAAGGCAGCCAGAGAATATGGAGCGACGGATATTGTGGATTATGTGGACGGAGATGTCTATGATCAGATCATGGAACTGACGGATGGACAGGCCGTAGACGGTGTTCTGATCTGCAGTGGAGGATCGGCAAGCAGTCAGTATAACCTTGCGCTGAAGCTGGTGAAATGGGGAGGAGTCGTGTCAAATGTAGCGTTCTACGACAGAGATAAAGTGGTAGAGATAGAGAATGAACTCTTGTTCTTCGGCGGCAAGGATAAGACGATCCACACGACGATGATCGAGGACAGCCGCGATATCTATGAGCGTTATCTGCGGCTGATCGAATACGGAAAGGTGGACACATCCAAGCTGGTCACCCATGTATTCCACGGCTGGGATAAACTGGAAGAAGGTCTTGAACTTATGGGGAGCAGAAATCCGGATGTGATCAAGCCGGTCGTGCTGATCGGACAAGAAGGAGAAGAAGCAAAATAGAAATCGGAGAGCCGTGGAAGACGGCAGAATGGAGAGCGCGATGACAGAAAAGTACAGAAATATTTTCTCAAGATATCATTTGAAAGGAATGGATCTCAGGAATCGGATGGTCATGTCCCCTATGGGAACCTTTTCGGATAATCGGGATGGCTCTTTCAGTCCCCGGATGATCGAATATTACAGGGCAAGGGCAAGAGGCGGAGTCGGATTGATCATTGTAGAGGCCCAGTATGTCACAAATAAGACGGACCCCTGGATCGGCTATATGACGACGGCGGGAACGGATGAGCAGATGCAAAGCTGGGCGCTGCTGGGGGACGCGATCCATGCGGAAGGCGCAAAAATGTGTATAGAACTGGGATGCGGACTGGGGCGGAACGCCTTTGATTTCAGCGGAGAGACCATGGTCAGCGCTTCCGCGGTCCCCTCCTTCTATGATCCGGATAAATTGTGCCGTCCGCTGACGGTGGAAGAGATCCATGATATCGTAGAGCACTATCGGATCGCGGGGCGAAACGCGATCCGGGCAGAGGTAGACGCGGTTGAGATCCATGCCCACGCGGGATATCTGCTGGACCAGTTTATGACAGAGATCTGGAACCAAAGGACCGACGAGTATGGAGGCAGTTTTGAGAACCGGATGCGTATTGTCCGTGAGATCTACGAGGCGCTCCGCTCAGAGGTTGGACCAGACTATCCGATTCTGCTGCGTATGGCGGCGGACCACGACTTCCCGGGAGGGCGGACGCTGGAGGAAGGGAAAAAGATCGCCCGATATCTGGAAGACTTGGGAATTGATGCCTTGGATATCGATGTCGGCGCCTATGAGCATAAGCAGTGGATCATTCCATCCATCTATGCCGGGGACGCCTGCATGGTGGATTATGCCGCAGAGATACGCAAAACGGTGGATATTCCTGTTCTATGCGCCGGAACGTTCACTCCAGATACGGCGGAGGAAGCGATCCGAGAAGGAAAGTGTGATCTTGTGATGTTCGGGCGGCAGATGATCGCTGACCCAGAGACGCCAAATAAGATGCGGGAAGGAAGGACAGAGGAAATACGGCCATGCCTATACTGCAGCGAATTCTGTATGGGGCGTCTGTATCAGAACCGGATCGTATCCTGCGCAGTGAACGCGCAGGCAGTATGGGAAAAGGAGTATCCCCTGCTCCAGACGGATCACCCGGGAAAAGTTGCGGTCGTAGGCGGCGGAGTGGGCGGCATGGAAGCGGCCCGGGTCGCGGCCTGCTGCGGCCATGACGTAACCTTGTATGAGAGATCAGAGACCTTGGGCGGACAAGTGCTTGCCGCTATGCAGCCGCCATTCAAGCGGCGGCTCAAGCTGTACCGGGACTGGCAGATACGCCAGCTTGAAGTCTGCGGGGTGAAGGTCGTATACAACAAAGAAGTCAGTGAAAACTCGCCGGAACTTGAGGAGGCGGACCATATCATCGCGGCGGTCGGAGCAGATCTTCTGACCCCTCCGATTCCAGGGATCGACGGAGAAAATGTGGTGAATGTGTTGGACGCCCATCTGAAGCCGGCGATGATCAAAGGAAGGAAGGTGGCTGTGGCAGGAGGAGGCGCTTCTGGATGTGACTGCGCGCTGGAATTGGCAATGAATGGATATCAGGTGACGATCATCGAGATGGCGGAAAAGATCGGCGCCAAAATGCTCCTGGACAATCGGAATCCATTGTTGTATAAGCTGGAAGAAAACCAGGTGCGAATTCTGGAGAATCACAAAATCGTGTCCATCACTCCAGAAGGTTTGGAAACGATCGATCGGGAAGGCGGGAAAGTTTTTGTGGAAGCAGATACGATCGTCTCGGCGTTTGGCACCCGGCCTCGGAGAGAGCTGGCGGACAGGATCGCGGAAAAATATCCGACGACAGCGATCGTAGGAGACTGTAATAAGATCGGCCAGGTGGGTGATGCGGTAAGAGCAGGATTCTTTGCGGCGTGGGGACTCCACTAAAGAAATTAAAGAGAAATTTGTTGAGATATGAAAAAATGGAAAAAGGTATTGACAATCCTTGTCAGCAGATAGTATAATAGCAAAGCGGGTTCGAGATAAGAACCCGCAAGTATATGGGGTCTTAGCTCAGCTGGGAGAGCATCTGCCTTACAAGCAGAGGGTCATAGGTTCGAGCCCTATAGGCCCCATATCTATGTGGCGGAATAGCTCAGTTGGCTAGAGCACACGGTTCATACCCGTGGTGTCGCTGGTTCAAATCCAGTTTCCGCTATTTGAGGTGATAAGCGGCAGAGAAATCTGCCGCTTGTTTTTTAGAATTATTTGTTATGGAGGGTGAAATCATATGTCGATGAAAATGAATCATGAATTACCATCCCCTGAGGTGTTGAAA